>JBBQLW010000289.1:0-1503 GCA_038328315.1 Actinomycetales bacterium | reverse complement strand
GTTCCTGGGTCCTTTGACCCCGTCACCTTGGGCCACCTCGACGTGATTGGGCGTGCGGCGGGCATTTTCGACGAGGTGCACGTGCTCGTCGTGCACAACCCGGGCAAGACTGCGCTGCTGCCAATTGCCCGGCGCGTGTCGCTCATCGAGCAGGCCATTCGGGATGCTCGCCTCCCCGGTTCGATCACCGTGACCAGTTGGAGCGTCGGTCTCCTTGTCGACTACTGCACCGAGGTCGGTGCGAGTGTCATCGTCAAGGGCATTCGTTCTCAAGTGGATGTGGCGTACGAGACCCCGATGGCAATCGTCAACCGCGACCTTGCCGGCGTGGAGACCGTGTTCATGTTGCCCAATCCAGCACACGCCCACGTCTCGAGTTCGCTTGTACGCCAAGTCGCTGCGCTCGGCGGGGATGTCAGCCCATACGTTCCCGCGGCCGTCTCGGACTTTCTCCAGTCGCCAGCCGTCGACTAACAAGGCGTCCAGAAATCCTGGCGCTCCCACCGGAACTGGGGCGCTGCATCCTCGGACCGCACTGTAATACAGTAGAGATCTGCACATGCGGAGCCGCCAGCGGGGCTCCGAGAGTGCCGCGGCTTGGCATCATCTTGAGGGGGCGCCATGACCGAGTACGAAACGCGCCCCGCGCATTCGGTCGTGCCACCGGCAGCACCTCCGCCTCCGCCATTGCCATCGGCGAGCGGCTGGTCCGGCGCCGCGACGGCTATCAACGCATTGCGGCAGATCCCTCGGCCGATCCTGCTCTCACTGCTCCCATCCGCACACTCGCCGATCATTATCGATCTTCGTGATCTCACCTTCGATTGGGGCACCCCGCTCGAGCAGTTTCCAACTCAGCCTGACGCGGTCAGTGTCGCCACGTACTCCCTCAAAGACGACCCGCGTTCGTTATCTCGCACCGCCGTGGGAATCGACCCGCTGATGTGGCTCATCGGCTTGAACTCGTTCGATGGAACATCCGCCAGCTGGCTTCGGCTTGGCGATAAGTTCCGGCTCAAGCGCTGGCCGGACTTCGAGCTCCTCCTGCACACGCCCGAGCAAGCGAACATCATCAAGACCCTCGCTAAGTCGCTCATGACAGTGGAGAAACTGGCAAAACTGTCCGGATGCGATCTCCGGGAGTGTCAGCGTGTGGTCAACGCCCTGAGCCTGATGTCAGCGATGCACCGAATCGAAGCACGCAATGCGGCACCGACACAGCCGCCACGCACCGCGCAGTTCGATACTCCAACCCGAGGCCGCGGTCGGCATGTCCGACGCGGAGGCTGATCGGGCTCGTTCCTGGTCAGCCATACCAACCTCGACGCGTGCAACAACGACTGTGACAGATGCCAGAATTGACTGATGAACCTGAAACTCGGATACAAGGCATCTGCCGAACAGTTCGGCCCCCGCGAGCTCGTCGAATTTGGTGTTGCGGCTGAAGCTCACGGCTTTGAAAGTTTCGCGGTGAGCGACCACTTCCAGCCATGGCGCAACGAG
>JBBQLW010000288.1:0-1506 GCA_038328315.1 Actinomycetales bacterium | reverse complement strand
GTTAGGCTGAGCCCGTGCTGTCACTCGTGGTGCTCATCTCCGGCGGCGGGTCGAATCTGCGGGCGTTGCTTGAGGCGTCGCACGACGCAGAGTTTCCCGCGAGGGTGGTCGCGATCGGGGCCGACCGTGACGCCGATGGGTTTGCGCACGCCGAAGCGTTCGGCATCCCGACTTTTTCGGTTGCGCTGTCGAGCTTCGACGACCGTGAGGCCTGGGGCGATGAGCTTCTGACTCAGGTGCAGTCATGGCAGCCAGACCTCGTGATTCTGAGCGGCTTCATGAAACTTCTGCCGCCGCGCGTTGTGCAGGCGCTCGCACCAAACATGATCAACACGCACCCGGCGTACCTGCCAGAATTTCCCGGTGAGCACGCCGTTCGGGATGCGCTCGCCGCTGGCGTGATCGAGACCGGCGCGAGCGTGATCGTCGTCGATGACGGCGTTGACAGTGGGCCGATCATTTCGCAGGAGCGCGTGCAAGTGCATCGGGGCGACACCGAGTCGAGCCTGCACGAACGCATCAAGGCGGTCGAGCGTCGCCTGCTTCTGCAAGCGGTGCTCGATATCGCCAACTCTCGTATCGACTTGAAGGGTCTCTAATGGCCGGGCCGCGCCACGATCCGGCTGACTACCGTGAGCGCGATGTCATCCCGATTACTCGCGCGCTCGTGTCTGTCAGCGACAAGACCGGCCTCGTTGAACTCGCGACGGCGCTCGCCGCGGCCGGGGTCGAGATCGTCTCCACCGGCTCAACCGCGAAGACCATTGCGGATGCCGGATTGCCGGTCACTGAAGTCGCCACCGTCACCGGGTTTCCAGAGTCGCTCGACGGCCGCGTGCGCACCCTGCACCCGGCCATTCACGCCGGGCTCCTCGCCGACTTGCGGCTGGAGTCGCACGAGAAGGAACTTGCTGCACTCGGCATCGGACGCTTCGAGCTCGTGGTCTCGAACCTGTACCCGTTCGTTGAAGCCGTGGCATCCGACGCGACTGATGACGAGGTGATCGAGCAAATCGACATCGGGGGGCCTGCGCTGGTTCGAGCTGCCGCAAAGAACCACGCGAACCTCGCCGTTGTCACCTCGCCATCCAGCTACGACCAAGTGCTCAAGGCGCTCAAGCTCGGCGGCACGAGACTCATGCAGCGTCGACGGCTTGCCGCTGAGGCGTTTGCCCACACTGCCGCCTATGACGCGGCGGTCGCGGCGTGGTTCGCCCCGACCAAGGCTGTGGGCGGTTTCCCCCGGAACCTGGAAGTGCAGGCCGAGCTCGCGATCACCCTGCGTTACGGCGAGAACTCGCACCAAGCTGCTGCCCTGTACACGGTGCATGGCGGCTCCGGCATAGCGCAGGCGACCCAACTCGGCGGTAAAGAGATGTCGTACAACAACTACGTCGATGCGGACGCGGCCGTGCGCGCGGCCTATGACCACGAGACCCCGACAGTCACGATCATCAAGCATGCCAACCCGTGTGGCATTGCGACGGCAGCCAACATTGCGGATGC
>JBBQLW010000287.1:0-1506 GCA_038328315.1 Actinomycetales bacterium | reverse complement strand
TGCAGAATGCCCATGCCGACGAAGACGAGCGCCAGCACGATTCGCAGACCCAACTGCAGCGACTCGACCATAGCTACATCGTTGCACCCCTGCTCGGCCCGTCTGGTCTGGTGACAGCGGCCCGCCGCGGCGCACAGTAACGTTGGCAAGGTTGTTCTCTCTCCAGCGACTCGAAGGATCCGATCCCGTGACCAAGCCGATCGTGCTGATCGCTGAAGAACTCTCGCCAGCAACCGTCGAGGCTCTCGGGCCCGACTTCGATGTGCGACAGGTGGACGGCACCGACCGTCCTGCGCTGCTTTCCGCGCTCGCAGAGGCCAGCGCCATTCTCATTCGCTCCGCGACAATCGTTGACGCCGAGGCAATCGCAGCGGGCAAGAACCTCAAGGTCATCGCGCGCGCTGGCGTCGGTCTCGACAACGTTGATATCAAGGCCGCGACGACCGCGGGAGTCATGGTCGTCAACGCTCCGACCTCGAACATCATCTCGGCCGCCGAGCTCACCGTTGGCCTCATTCTCAGTATCGCCAGGCACATCCCGGTCGCGCACGCCAGCCTCGCCGCGGGGCTGTGGAAGCGGTCGAAGTACACCGGCGTCGAGCTCTACGAAAAGACGGTCGGCATCGTCGGCCTCGGCCGCATCGGCGCCCTTATCACCGAGCGCTTGCAGGCATTCGGGATGACCGTTGTCGCCTACGACCCCTACGTCACGAGCGCCCGCGCCCAACAACTTGGAGTGACGCTGCTCAGCCTCGAGCAACTGCTCAAGTCGAGTGACTTCGTAACCATCCACATGCCAAAGACCCCAGAGACAACCGGGATGATCGGCACCGACCAGTTCGCGCTCATGAAGCCGACGGCCTTCATCGTGAACGTTGCACGCGGCGGCCTCATCGACGAGGATGCGCTCTATGCGGCACTCAAGTCGAACCGCATTGCGGGCGCGGGCCTCGATGTGTTCGTCAGCGAGCCGCCGACCGGATCCCCACTGCTTGCCCTCGAGAACGTCGTTGTCACTCCGCACCTTGGAGCCTCAACTCACGAGGCCCAAGAGAAGGCCGGCGTTTCGGTTGCACGCTCGGTGCGGCTCGCGCTCGACGGTGAACTCGTGCCAGACGCAGTGAACGTCGCCGGTGGCGCGATCGACTCGAGCGTGCGCCCGGGCATCCCGCTCATGGAGAAGCTTGGCCAGGTGTTCTCAGGCCTTGCAGACAGCCCGGTCACCTCGATCGATGTCGAGGTGCGCGGCGAGATCGTCGAGTTCGACGTCAACGTGCTGAAACTTGCCGCCCTCAAGGGCATCTTCTCGAACATCGTCAGCGAGTCCGTCAGTTACGTGAATGCTCCGCTGCTCGCCGAGCAGCGTGGCATTACCGTGCGGTTGTCGACGGATGCCGTCAGCGACGAATACCGCAACCTGCTTCGAATCTCTGGCTCGCTCGCATCCGGTGCTACAGTCTCGGTCGCTGGAACCCTGACCGGCACCAAGCAAACCCAGAAGATCGT
>JBBQLW010000286.1:0-1519 GCA_038328315.1 Actinomycetales bacterium | reverse complement strand
CTGAGCCGAGGCATCCGGCTGCTGTTTCAGCCTGTGCTGGTGCTGGTAACGCTGTGGTCGACGGGCGCGTGGCGGGATCGTCGCACGCTCGTTGGATTGCTCCGGCGAGATGCAAACGGGCCGGGCGGCCAGTCGTAGGATTCCCCAGCCGTGACCATGACCGCGGCATCTGCGACATCCTCGCCATCGATGAGGGTCAGTGCCCGCCGTCGGACAGCATGCGCACGACGAGCGCAATCATCAGTTCTTTTTCTTTCGGGTCGCTCATGGCGATCAGGAGGCTAGTCGGAGCGGGTGATCCTTCACCACGAGATAGAGCAGGTTTGCGGCCTTCGTTTGCGCCGTCGGATAGAGCTGCTCCCCGCCGAATGTAGCGTCATCGGAGAACTTCGCACCGACCCGGGCGATCACCCAGCGAGCTGGCCGTTGCCGTAGTCGTGCAGCAGAGTTAGGCCCGGGAGGTATCCGGCGAGGACATCGGCGACACCGGCGACGAGCTCGTCGACAGAGCGGGCGAGGATGCTGACGATCAAGCCCAGCTGCTCTAGTCGGTCTGCATTTATGGCAGTACCGCGCACTAGATACTCGCGAAGGCGATCCGTGGCCCAGATGCGGAATCGTGTCGCGACACCCGACTTCACGCGGTATCCGACCGAAATGATCGTGTCAAGGTTGTAGTGGGGGATGCTCCTTTCGACCGAGCCGGTGCCCTCAATTCGAACCTGTCGGAAATCCCGACACGTTGCCGTTTCCACAAGTTCGCCCTCGACGTAAATGTGCTTGATGTGCTCGGCGATGTTCGTTCAAGAGGTGTGGAATAGTCCGGCCAGCTGCTGCTGACTCAGCCACACCGTCTCCTGGGTGGGCGGCACCCGGTGACGGACGCCGACATCGGCGGGCGCTCGAGGCTGCTCGGGGGTCGTCGCTGGCACAGCGAAGCCCCCCGAAATCGGCGCGATACTTCGCTGACATGAGAGGGGCATATGCTGTGCAAATGTTGACCGTTCTGGTGCCTTGGCGCCCGCAGCCTTCCCGACTCGATGCATTCGCGCGGGTCGTTGATTGGTATCGCTCGAACCTCGGTGCGGTCAACATTCAGGCGGTCGACTCGCATGACGTCGTGTTCAACCTTTCGCAGTGCCGCAACCTTGGCGTGCGCTCAATCAAGAACGAAAACGATGTCGTCGTCATCAATGACGCCGACACGATTCCGCAACTCGAGCCGCTCCTTGAGGCGATCGCCGCGGCATCCGTCACCGGTCTTGTGCATCTGCCGTACACCGAATATCGCTGGCTCGGCCCCGTTGGGATGCCCGAGCTCGAAGCCGGCCGCGCCATCGAAGAGTGTTCATATGAACTCGTTCTGGGCGCCTGCTCCGGGGTGTACGTGACGACCCCGGCAACCTGGTGGAGCCATGGCGGCCAAGACGAGCGCTTTCGCGGCTGGGGATTCGAGGATGCCGCGTGGAACCTCGCCCACGAGACGTTGCTCGGGGAACCGCCGCGGCGTCACGCCGGT
>JBBQLW010000285.1:0-1541 GCA_038328315.1 Actinomycetales bacterium | reverse complement strand
GGCGGCTTCTTCGGTGGTATCCGGCCCGCTGGCGCCTGACCAATGGGGAAGTAATGCTCGGGACGTTGGAAGAAAACGCCGAGGCACTGGGACGATCAGGTCCGACGCAGAGTGAAGCCTGGTCGCTTCGCGCCCACGGATTGGCTGAGCGGGTCACGCCCAACGTAATCCTGGTGGTGTCGGGTTCGGCTCTGCTGCTCAGCCTCGCACCGCTGGTGGCGTTGTGGCTCGGTGCGGTCGATGAGAGCGTGGGCGGGCTGGTTGCACGCACAGTGTGCCAATTCCTTGGTGCGTTGCTTGTCTGCCTCTCGGCTGGCGCGCTGATGCTGCGCGGGGGTGGCTTGCGCCCTGAGACCGCACTCGCTGCAACGTTCGGCGCAGTCATCGCGTGGACCCTCGCCGCTCTCGCGGCGGCGTCGTGGTCTGTTGGCTTTAACGAAGCCGACGACGGCGCTGCACGATCTTGGTTCGGCGATGCCACCGGGCTCTTCCTCCTCGGGGCGGTCGTGACCGGGGCTACTGCTCTCACCGCGGTTCTGGCTGGAGTTCTGAGAATCGGGCCGCGGCGGATTCTGCTCGCCAGCGCGATCGCGGTGCCGGGCGCCGTCGGCCTCGGCGTCTGGGCGGCCATCCCGGCTGGAATGGTGGTGGGGGCAGTCGCAGTTCTCGCTACGGTTGCCCTTCAGATACGCGCGTCACCCACCGCGGTCGAGCGAGTTCGTACAGTGCCGGTTCCTCTGACAACAGTGCAGCGTTACCGTCTTGCTGCGGTCACGCTGGTGGCCGCGGTTCTCGGCGTCGGATCTGTGGTCTTTGCCCTCACGGGAAGCGTGTTGCTGCCAAGTGTCGGCGACTCCACTCAGGCCATGCGGGTCGGTATTTTCGCTGGAACGCTGGTCGCGATCATCACTGTCGTTACGGTCGCCTTTGCGCTTCTGTCTCGGCGGAGACCCGCGATCCTCGCCCCGACTCTCGCCTTCGTCGCCGCTTTGATTGCTCTCTCGGTCAGCTACCTACTGCCAATGGATCACCCGCTCGGCTGGCCCCTCATTTCTCTCGCGAACGTGCTCGTCGGACTGGCCGGCGGACTGCTCCTCGCCCCCGTTCTTTCGCGGCCGGGGTGGCTTCGGGGGCTTCTCGTGACTGCGATCAGTCTCGCTGTTGCTGCCTCGGTAGGCTTCTTGGTCATTTATGCTGCCTTCGTTGCCCCTGTACTCGCCGTCGTTGCCTTCATCCTCCTCATTCGCCGACCGAGGCGATCAGCCGTGACCGACGAACCGAGCCTCGACTCCGAAGGAAATCTGGCTCGCAGGTCAGCCCAATAGGCTGGCTCAGTGACAAGTCTTGCCGACCTTCCCATCCGAGATGACCTGCGCGGGCAAGTGCCATATGGCGCTCCACAGAAGCAGGTGCGGCTGCAACTCAACGTCAACGAGAACACGCATCCGATCCCTGAGGATGTTGCTACCGACATCGTGACGGCACTCGCGCGCGCCGTGCTCGGCGTCAATCGGTATCCCGATCGCGAGTTCACTGAGCTT
>JBBQLW010000284.1:0-1559 GCA_038328315.1 Actinomycetales bacterium | reverse complement strand
GCGACAGTGCAGGTGGCGGCAAGCACGAGGCCAGCGTCAGTTCGTTCGACGTCGGGCCACCCCATGGTCGTCAGATCGACGAGGGCGTCCAGCCCCTCCTGCGGTTCGGAATACAGCCACGTGCCACCGCCGAGAGCGCGGTCTCCCGGTGCGAAGACGAGCTCTTCGCGGCTGCGCGGCATTCGCACCTCGCGAACAGTGATCAGATCCATTGTTGCCCCAGTCAACATCATCGGTATGACGCTTATGTAACGGTATGTTGTGTGCATGAGCGCCGATCGAGACGAGGATGCGCTCGCCTGGGCTGGCGACGACGATCCCAGTCTCGAGACCGAGGCACCGGTATCGCGGCTGACGGTCGACTCTGACGCCGAAACGGCGCCCGTCAGTAGGCAGACCCCGGGCGTATTGCTCGTTACCTACGGGGTGCTCGGCGGCATCTACCTCATCTATACCTTCGGCTGGCTGCTGTCGCTTCAGCGTTTCATCGGCATTCGAAACGTCTCGGCTGACCCTCTCACCGAGATCATGTTCCAGTTCGGTGCCTTCCTCGCGCTCGCAAGTCCTGCGCTGTGGTTTGGCGCGATCTTCCTCCTGACGAGAGGTCAGAAGCCGCTCAGCCGCTTGGCTTGGCTACTGGTCGGACTCATCGCGGTGCTGCCGTGGCCGTTCATTCTCGGAGCGTGGGCGCAATGACCGACGAAAAGCCGGTCGCCGACGAGCCGATTGCTGACACAAAGGAGATCACGCGCGAACGCTACGGTTGGCTCAGTCTGGTTGTTGCCGGCCTATTCGCACTGTTCTTCGCGTACGACGTCTGGGAGGCGGTCGACAATCTCATTTCGCTTCCGCGGTTCTACGAGGCCAGCGGTCTCGATCCGGCCGGGTTGCCGTGGTGGCTCCTCTGGATCGGTGTGATTGTTCCGGTCGCCGTATTCGTGGCTGCGTTCATCATCGGACGCCGTCGAAACGTCGGCGAGAAGGCCGTGATCTTCTTCGTCGGGCTTGCCGTCTCATCCGGTCTCGGACTCGGGGTTATCGCGCTCGAGTCGATCATTCGTCCGGCGGTGTTGCTCATCGGGGTGTAGCTGCTCGGGTGTCTAACTGCTCGGGTGTAGTTCGCCTCGCGTGCAGCTCACCCAAGGGCTGCTCCCTACAGAACCGCGAGCACGATCAGCACTATCAACACAAGCTGCCCGATGAGCCGCGGCCAGAACGGGATCGCGGCGCGACCAAACCGTTCCGGATACTTCGCGGCGTAGGCGTTTGCCGGAAAGACCGCGACAAGAAACACAACGAGCGCGATTGCGGCGGCGGTTCGCGTTGCCGGAATCAGGAGGCCGATGCCGCCGGCAATCTCGCACAGTCCGGTAAACAGCACGAGCGCTCGCGGACTCGGCCAGCCGGAACCTCGCATGGCTGGAGGAATCATGCCGGCCATCGAACGCGCAGGGCCCGGGATGAAATGCAGAATGCCCATGCCGACGAAGACGAGCGCCAGCACGATTCGCAGACCCAACTGCAGCGACTCGACCATAGCTACATCGTTGCACCCCTGC
>JBBQLW010000283.1:0-1561 GCA_038328315.1 Actinomycetales bacterium | reverse complement strand
CGCTTCGGCATCTGGGGTGGACTCTCCGAGCGCGAACGTCGAAAGTTGCGCAAGCGCGCCTAGCCTCTTCGAAGGCCTCTTCGCAGGCAACTGCGTAGGCTTCTTCGCAGGCAACTGCGTGTTTAGAGGCCGATCAGCGCGCGCCAGCGCATAGTCTCGAACGGTTATGCAGCCGAGAGTCAGTGTGATCCTCGTCGCCAAGAACGGCGCGCAGTTCCTTCCGAGAACCCTGAGTGCGCTCGCAGCTCAGACCCGCAAACCCGACGCCGTGGTCGTTGTAGATGCCGGGTCGGCAGACGGGTCGATCGCCCTGCTCACGGAAGCAGCCTCTTCGAGTGCCACCCCGTCGCAAGCGATCGCGACCCGCGGACGCAGTTCGTTCGGCGGCGCCATTGCGCACGCCGTGCAGGTCGCCGAGCCGACCGGGGGTGACGACGACTGGTTGTGGCTGCTCGGTCACGACAGTGCCCCAGACGCGGGCGCATTGTCGAGACTGCTCGGGGCTGTCGAAGTCGCACCGTCCGTCGCCGTCGCCGGCCCAAAACTGATGCGCTGGGATGCTCCGGACGTCATTGCGAGCTTCGGCGAAACACTGACGCGATTCGGCCGCTCCCTTGCTCTCGTCACCGACGAACTCGATCAAGCTCAGTACGACCTGCAGAGTGATCTTCTTGGCGTTGCCGCAAACGGCATGCTTGTGCGTCGCCGGGTCTGGACCGCGCTCGGCGGCTTCGATCCCGCCCTGCCGAGTGTGGACGCCGCACTCGACTTCTGCGTTCGCGTGCGACTCGCCGGCCACCGTGTCATCGGCGTTCCGAGCGCTCGCGTTGCCAGTGCCGGCCCCGCCGAGTTGTTCGGGCGGCGCTCGATTGCGCCAGGCCGGCACAATCGACTGCAGCGTTCGGCGCAACTGTATCGTCGGCTTGTCTATGCTCGGGCCGTTACCGTGCCGCTGCACTGGCTGAGCCTGCTGCCACTTGCGCTCGCACGCTCCCTCGGTCAGCTCCTCGCCAAGCGGCCCGGCTTTGTGGGCGGGGAGTTCTCTGCGGCCATCGCGGCGGCCTTCGACGGGCGCGTGGTCGCCGCTCGGCGGAGCATCCGGCGCACGCGTGAACTCGGTTGGGGTGTCATCGCTCCGCTTCGCGCAACGTCAGCCGATTTGCGTGAGCTCAAGGCGCAAGAGCGATCGGCCGCCGCGGTAGATCGACCGGTCGAGCGCGAGCGGCCCGGGTTCTTCTCGGCCGGTGGAGCATGGGTGGTGCTGCTCATGGCGGTCGTCGGTGCCACCGCCTTCGGCGGCTACTCGGCAGCGCAGGCCGTGACGGGAGGCGGACTCGTACCGCTCTCGGCGACTGCGGCAGAGCTCTGGTCGCACATCGGCTACGGCTGGCGAGACGTTGGTGGCGGATTCCTCGGCTCCGCCGATCCATTCGCCTCGCTCCTTGCGGTACTCGGCAGCCTGACCTTCTGGTCACCCTCGTTCAGCATTGTGCTGCTGTACCTGGCCGCTCTCCCGCTCGCTGCCCTCGGAGCCTGGTGGTGCGCTGCCCGGCTCTCCACT
>JBBQLW010000282.1:0-1569 GCA_038328315.1 Actinomycetales bacterium | reverse complement strand
CTTCGGGGCACCAACAAGACCGAGCCAGTTGAGATTGTTGAGAGCAACGGCGCGAGCGGGCACGTTACCTGCCGTGCATGTGATTCCGAGGATGTCTGCCTCGTCGGGGCTCGCGAGAAGGTACAGGAGAGCAAGGGAGTCGTCGATTCCGGTATCGACATCAAGAATGAGCTTCTGGGACACGCCTATCGCTTTCGGGAAAGAAGAGGGGGTACGAGTCCGCCCTCTGCGTCCTTGTTTGGAGCAGGGCAAGCGTTGCCGCTATCGTACTGACTTCTGCGCACCCGCACACAGAACGACGCCAACTACTCTGAGAGCGTGATCGTGACCGAGACCCCAACGCACTGGATCCTCACGCTGGTGTGCGCCGACCGGCCTGGCATCGTGCACGCCATCAGCGGGGCGGTCGTTGAGGCCGCGGGCAACATCACGGAGTCGCAACAGTTTTCGAGCGACGACACCGGCACCTTCTTCATGCGCCTCCAAGTCGAATCGGATGCTACGCGCGAGCGGTTCGAGGCGGCCCTCGCCCCAGTCACAGCCCGCTACGGCATGGCCTGGCAGCTCGACGTCGTCGGGAGGCCGTTGCGCACGCTCGTTCTCGTGTCGAAAGCAGGCCATTGCATCAATGACCTGCTCTATCGTCAGCGGGCGGGTCAACTCTCAGTCGATATCCCGCTGGTGCTGAGCAATCACGCCGAGCTCGCCGACCTCGCCGGGTTCTATGGGGTCGCCTTCGAACACCACCCGGTATCAAGCCCCGGCCAAAAGCTCGCCTTCGAGGACCGCGTGCTCGAAGTGGTCGAACAGCACAACATCGAACTGGTGGTGCTCGCTCGGTACATGCAGATTCTCTCGCCAGAATTGTGCGCAGCGCTCGCGGGGCGCGTCATCAATATCCACCACTCGTTTCTGCCCGGCTTCAAAGGCGCGAACCCTTATAAGCAGGCCCACGCCCGCGGCGTCAAACTCATCGGCGCGACGGCGCACTTTGTCACGAGCAACCTCGACGAGGGGCCGATCGTCGAGCAGAACGTTGTGCGAGTTGACCACTCGCGCACTCCCGGTGAACTCGTCGCGATCGGTCAGGACGAGGAGAGTCGCACTCTCACGCAAGCCGTGAAGTGGTTCAGCGAGCACCGCGTGCTGCTCGACAGCGCGAGGACGATCATCTTCAAGTGACGCCTCGTCGACGCGGTGCGCGCGCCGAGACCGGCCGCAATCCGCTGCAAAACTCCGGGCGATTCGCAGGTTCGAGGCGCTCGCATCGGTCATGCTTATGCAATACGCCGTAGCCACCCCTTTGAGAGCGGATGACATGACGATCGCCAAGAGCAAGCTCCCCATCACCCTTCTCGCCGGACTCAGCCTCGTCGGCGGCCTTGCCGGTTGCAGCGCGACCGTTGCAGAAGATCCTGCCCCGCCCGAGCCGCCGGTCGAAACTGAACCCGATGCTGGCGGCGACGCCGGCGCATCCGGCTCGTACGCAGATGGAACCTACAGCGCCGCTGGCGAGTATCAGGCGCCGAGCGGAACGGAGACCGTCGACGTCACTGTCACCCTCGCGGC
>JBBQLW010000281.1:0-1578 GCA_038328315.1 Actinomycetales bacterium | reverse complement strand
CTGTTCCAAACGTCGACTCGATCCTGGTGCGATTCGACCGACGCCCTCAGCCGGGTAGCGAGGCCGAGCGGCTGGCAACCTTCGAGCTCGTGGATGCCGCGTTCCAGCAGCGCCGCAAGATGCTCCGTCAGGCGCTCTCGGCGGTGCTCGGCGACTCGGCTGCCGCGTCGGCCCGGCTCGAGGCCGCCGGTATCGCACCGACCGCTCGCGGCGAGGAGCTCACGGTCGCGGACTTTCTCGCGGTGGCGCGGGCGCACTGAGCCCCGCTCCCATTGCGCCGGTGCACGCTTCTGCCGCAGCGGCGTCAGTTGGCCAGACCGAGAAACACCGTCACGAGCCGCTCAAGATCGACAAGTTGCGCAGACGAAAGCCGACCTACCTGTGAGGGCACATTCGCGCGGCGCACGGTCGTCAGTTTGTCGACCATGATCCAGCTTGTTGCATCGAGCCCGCTTAGTTCGTCTGCATCAATCCGCATTCGGAGCAGCGGTGCGTCCAACTCAGTTGAGGTAAGCGGACAAACGGTAACTGAGTCGGTACCGGCGAAGTGGTCATCTTGGAGGACGACCGCCGGCCGCGGTTTGGATGCGTAAACACCTCCGGCAACCAGCCAAATCTCTCCGCGTCGCACTAGTCGGGACCTGCGTCGTTCCAATCAACGGACACGGCTTCGACAAAGTCCTGATCGTCTGAAACGCGGTCAGCTGCCGCGACAGCAAGCGCCTGAGCGTGAGCCGCGGATGCGAACCCCTCGGCTCGCACGTCGGGCACCCAAGTCTGGACGAGCCTGAAGCCCTGAGCGCGCATCCGTTCTCGATGAGCGCTTACACGGTCCCTGACAGGCATGGCTCGATGTTACATGTAACGCCAGGAGGGTGCAAGCCCCGTGCACGGCCGCGCGAACAGCTTGCTCAGCGGGCGCGTCAGTGGCCGCGCGAACAGCCGCGCGAACGGCCCGGCTCAGCGCGCTAGGTTGGAGCCATGAGCACCGCTGCGACGACGCCCATGGTTCACGCCAGGGCTCCCGGCAAGATCAATGTGTTCCTGAAGGTCGGAGCCCTGCTCGACGACGGTTACCATGACGTCGCGATCGCGTACCAGGCCGTCTCTCTGTACGAAGACGTGCGCGCCTACCCTGCGGACGACTTCTCCGTCAGCGTGTCGGGATCGGTCGCCTTGTCCCGGGTGCCGACCGACGCATCCAACATCGCGGTGAAAGCCGCTCGCCTGCTGGCCAGAAAGACCGGTTTTCGAGGGGGAGCGCGCCTTGAGATCGAGAAGCATGTTCCGGTAACCGGCGGCATGGGCGGCGGTTCGGCGGATGCCGCGGCGACCCTCATGGCCTGCGACGCACTGTGGGGCACCGCGCTCCCGCGCGACGAGATGCTCGAGCTCGCCGCTGTGCTCGGCGCTGATGTTCCGTTCGCGTTTACCGGCGGAACAGCGATCGGCACGGGACGCGGCGACCAGTTGAGCCCGGCGCTCGCCAAGGGACAGTTTCAGTGGGTGCTCGCGCTCGCCGATTTTGGGCTCTCAACGCCTGCGGTGTATCGCGAGCTTGACACCCATCGTGATCGC
>JBBQLW010000280.1:0-1607 GCA_038328315.1 Actinomycetales bacterium | reverse complement strand
CCGCGCAGCTCGCGGCCGTCGTAGGCGGTAACCGGGTTCTTGTGCAGCAGCTCATCCGCGTGCACGATGAACCGCTCGTCAGGCGCGAAGACCGCGAGGTCGGCATCCGCACCAACCGCAATGCGGCCCTTCTGCGCCAGCCCAACGAAGTCGGCTGGCCCGCGCGACATCCACTGAACCACTTGAGCCAGCAGGATGCCGCGGCTCGCCGCCTCCGTCCACACCGCCGCCAATCCAACCTGCAGTCCCGCGATGCCGCCCCACGCCACCGCGAAGTCGCCGTCCCCGGCGGTCTTCAGCGCGACGGTCGAGGGGGAGTGGTCGGTCACGATGATGTCGATGTCGCCGTCGAGGAGCGCTTGCCACAGTTGGTCACGGTTCGCGTCGTCTCGAATCGGCGGGCAGCATTTGAACTGGGTGGCGCCATCCGGAATCTGCTCTTCGGCGATGGTGAGGTAATGCGGGCAGGTCTCGACGGTGATTGGTAGGCCCTCGGCTCGTGCCGCACGCAGCGCCGGGAGGGCCGCGGCGCTCGACAGGTGCACGATGTGCGCTCGAGCGCCGGTGCGACGAACGCCGGCGATCACGCGCTCGATGGCAGTGACCTCAGCCTCGTCAGGCCGCGACTCGACGAAGGCGTGATAGCTGCGGCCGCCAGCGTTAGTGTTGGCGTCGAGCACCGTCGGATCCTCGGCGTGAACGATCAGCACGCTGTCGAGTGCGGCGATCTCGTCGAGGGCAAGCTCTAGTTGTTCGGCGTCAAGGTGCCCGAACTCGTCCACCCCCGAGGGCGTCAGGAACGCCTTGAAACCGAACACCCCGGCCGCGTGGAGGGGTGCGAGTAAGCCGAGGTTCTCGGGCACTGCCCCGCCCCAGAAGCCGGTATCGATCTGCACGTGTGCGACGGCGCGCTTGATTTCGAGAGCCTCGACGGTCGTGGTCGCCGGGATGCTGTTCAGCGGCATATCGATGATTGTCGTGACGCCGCCAGCCACGGCAGCACGCGTGGCGCTCGCGAAGCCCTCCCACTCGGTTCGCCCGGGCTCGTTGACGTGAACGTGGGTGTCGACGATGCCGGGCAGCAGCACTTCGTCTTCGGCCAGCGTGACAAGAGTTTCTTCAAGCGGGCTGTCGAGCGCGCCATCGGAGATCTCCGCGATGCGGCCGTCGCGCACGCCAATCCATGCCGGCCTGAAGACGCCATCGATGAGGGCCGAGTGAGCATGAACGACGAGGTCGAATGACATAGCAGCCAGTGAAACACAACCGCGTTTCCAGCCGGTAACGCGCTCGAAATCGGCTCGTGCGAAGCTTGCTCCATGAGTATCGCTGTTGCCGCAAACGAAACAGCCGCGTGCCCGAAAAACATGGAGTACGGTCCGTGCGGCGGTGTCGAGTTTGACGGGACCTGCGAGGTCGCTGCGCACCGCTGCGTCTTTCTGGATGTGCCAACGGTGCGTTGGCACGGCGTGGCATCAACCGCAGCGGCAGGGCACTCCGATCCCGTGCCAGCCGCACTGGTGTCCGCCGGTGCGACCGCGATGCGCGAGCTCATTGCGACCCGGGCGATCGTGGTCGCCGACTTTCCGGCTCGGGCGCTTGATGCG
>JBBQLW010000279.1:0-1635 GCA_038328315.1 Actinomycetales bacterium | reverse complement strand
TACTCGAGCGCACGCCGCATGAGGAGCGAGTCGTGGATGCACTGTCCGTCGTCCGAGAACACTCGCACTGCGGCTCGCGATTGTGCCATTGCTCCGATTTCGGCGAGGCGTTCACCTGCAAGGCCAACGGTCACAGCTCCAATCGGCTGAACCGTGACGTAGCCGTGCGCCTCTCCGAGAGCGTGCACTTGCTCGACGACCCCGGCAGTATCTCCGACCGGCATCGTGTTCGCCATCGCAAACACCGCGGTGAAGCCGCCAACAGCCGCGGCTTGCGACCCGCTGAGAACCGTTTCGCTCTGTTCGAAGCCCGGTTCACGCAAGTGTGTGTGCAAATCGACGAGTCCCGGCAGCACGAGCAAGCCAGCTGCGTCGATCACATGACGCGGCGTTCCTGAAATCTCGCGCGCATATGTGCCGCCGTCGATAAACAGATCACGCTGAGTTCCATCGGGCAAAGCCGCGCCGCGGATCACAATGCTCATGCGAGAGTGCCGGTGAGCAGTTCGTAGAGCACAGCCATCCTTACCGAAACCCCGCTCGCGACCTGCTCGAGCACCGTTGAACGGTACGAGTCGGCGGCGACAGAGGAAATTTCCAAACCCCGGTTCATTGGTCCGGGGTGCATCACCATGGTAGCTACCGGAAGCCGCGCCACTCGCTCATCGTCGAGCCCCCACTGCCTCGCGTACTCGCGCTCATTCGGGAAGTAGGCGTGGTTCATGCGCTCAGACTGGATACGCAACATCATGAGGACCTCTGGCCTCGCGTCGATTGCGACATTGAGATCGTAGCCAGCAGTCGATGGCCACGCAGCGACGCCAATCGGCATAAGCGTCGCCGGTGCGACCAGGTGCACGCTCGCGCCAAGAGAAGCCAACAGCCAGACGTTCGAACGAGCTACCCGCGAGTGCAGGATGTCTCCGACGATCGCGACGCTCACGCCATCGAGTGCCTTTCCGCGCGCGGCGGTTCCGTGGATTCGCTTTCGCATCGTAAATGCGTCAAGCAATGCCTGAGTCGGATGCTCGTGAGTGCCATCTCCGGCGTTGACGATCGCGGCACCGGTCCATCCGCGTTCGGCGAGAACGTGCGGGGCACCGGATGCCGGGTGTCTTACAACGATCGCATCGGCACCCATTGCGGCGAGCGTCTGAGCGGTGTCCTTGAGGCTCTCACCCTTTGACACGCTCGAGCCTTTCGCACTGAAGGTGATGACATCCGCACTCAACCGCTTTGCGGCGAGCTCGAAGGACACACGCGTTCGAGTCGAATCTTCGAAGAACAAATTGACGAGGGTTTTGCCTCGGAGGGTTGGGAGCTTCTTGACTTCGCGGTTCGAGACGTCGGCCATATCTTCGGCAATGTCGAGCAACGCAACGGCCTGTTCGCGTGTGAGGTCTTTCGTCGACAGCAGGTGTTTCAACTGATCGTCACCTCGTCGGTGCCATCCAACTCGACAAGCTTGACGTTGATTCGCTCGTCGATCGATGATGGGAGATTCTTGCCGACGAAGTCGGCGCGGATCGGCAACTCGCGGTGACCACGGTCGACGAGTGCCGCAAGTCGCACAGCACGCGGCCGCCCGAGGTCGCTGATGGCATCGAGCGCGGCCCGGACGGTCCGGCCCGAGTA
>JBBQLW010000278.1:0-1649 GCA_038328315.1 Actinomycetales bacterium | reverse complement strand
GCGAGCGGCGGGACGGTTCTCAAGCGGCGCATGCTTGAACGCTAGGGCACGAATCGCCGTCGCGCAGCATCTCTCCACAACCCGCGCCGCGGCGTGGCCCACTGTGCCGATCGACACTCGAATCTGTCGTTAGGCTGACTGCAAATGACTGTCGCAGGATCGTGGGAACGCGCCGCGCGCGGCGCCATGCTACTCGGCCCAGACGGCACGCTGAGTCCCACGATTTTCGCCGAGATGTCCGCGCTCGCCGTTGCGACCGGCGCGATCAACCTTGGGCAGGGATTCCCCGACGAAGACGGTCCGCCCGAAGTGTTGGAGGCGGCAAAGCGCGCGATCACCGAGGGGCTCAATCAGTATCCGCCCGGATTGGGCATGCCCGTGCTTCGGCAAGCGATCGCGGAGCATCAGCGCCGCTTCTACGGCCTGACGGTCGATCCTGACAGCCAAGTGCTCGTGACCGCCGGCGCGACCGAGGCGCTTGCGGCGAGCATCCTCGCCCTGACCGATGACGGCGACGACGTGGTCACGTTCGAACCGTTCTATGACGCATACGCGGCAGCGATCGCGCTAGCACGAGCGACCCAGAAGACGGTGCCGTTGCGCTCGCCGCACTTTCTGCCCGACCACGATGACATTCGGGCCGCGATCACCGACCGCACGCGCTTGATCATCGTGAACTCGCCACACAACCCGACCGGCGCGGTGTTTCCGCGAGCAACGCTTGACCTGATCGTCGAGTTGGCCGAGCGCCACGACGCCATCATCGTGACCGACGAAGTGTACGAGCACCTCACCTTCGGAGCCGAGCACGTGCCGATCTCGACCCTGCCCGGCGCGTTCGATCGCACCGTCACTATCTCGAGCGGCGGCAAGACCTTCAGCACGACGGGCTGGAAGATCGGCTGGATTGTCGCGCCGAGCGAGCTGCTGAAGCCCATCGTCGCGGTCAAGCAATACCTGACCTACGTCAACGGCGCGCCGTTTCAGCCAGCAATCGCGGTGGGCCTCGGCCTGCCGACCAGCTACTTCGACAACCTGGCAGCTGGCCTCAAGTCGAAGCGCGACATCCTGACTGCCGGGTTGATCGCGGCGGGCTTCGCAGTGACCAGCCCCGCGGCGGGATACTTTGTGATCGCGGATGCCGCACCGCTCGGTGTCACCAACGCTGCAGAGTTCTGTCGCGCCCTCCCTGCCCTTGCCGGGGTTGCCGCTGTGCCAGTTACGGCATTCGTGCGTGAAGAGCATCGAGCCGACTACGCAACGCTTGTGCGGTTCGCATTCTGCAAGCGATCCGAGGTGCTCACCCGCGCGGCAGCTCAGTTGGCTGAACTGGCCGAATCGCGAACGATCTCAAAAGCTTCGCGATAGCTGCTGTCATCAGCGAACGTCGACCACGCCTCGGCGGGCGCGAGGCTGTTGCTCGGCTGCAAAACAGGCGGCGCAGTGTTCTCGGGCGTGAACGCAGCCATCATGGCGAGCTTGATGTCGGTGAAGCCGTCGATGGACATGAACCGGTCGGGCCGAAAGTCCGCGGACGGCACGGTGCCCTCGTAGCACGCGATCGTCGGCACCGAACTGGCCGCGAACACCGAGGCGCCGCTGACAGCCCGGTGATCGGGGTCCGAATCGTTCGGCGAGTGAGTGTAGAC
>JBBQLW010000277.1:0-1653 GCA_038328315.1 Actinomycetales bacterium | reverse complement strand
TTGAAAGCCATCCCGCTCGGCGGCTACATCTCGATGGCTGGCATGTACCCGCCCGTGCGTGAGGGCGCGAAAGCGCGCACCGCGACCACCGGCATTTTTGACACCCTGGTTCAGGATGCCCGTACTGCCAGCACCGACAGCCTGGTCGACGTCGACGAACAACGAGCGTTCTACAACCTGTCAGTGCTCAAGCGGGTCGTGATCATGCTCGGTGGACCCTTCATGAACCTCGTGATCGCAGTGGTGCTGTACGCCGTGCTCTTGGTCGGTTTCGGCATCGCGCAACCGAGTACGACCGTCGGTTCGGTTTCGGAGTGCGTGCTCCCTGCCACGAGCGAACGTCAGGAGTGCGCCCCCGGCGATCCGAGCGCACCCGGCAGCGCAGCGGGGCTGCAGCCCGGTGACCGCATCCTGAGCATGAACGGCGAAGCGATCACCAGTTGGCAGCAGGCGACGGAGATCATTCGAACGCTGCCGGGGGATCAGCTTCGAATTCTGGTCGACCGCGACGGCACCGAGCGGGTCCTCACAGCTATACCGTTGCTGACCGAGCGGTACATCACAGACGCTCGAGGCACCATTGCCGAGGATGCCGCGGGCACCGCCATCACAGAGCAGGTCGGATTCCTCGGCATCGGCTCTGCCACCGAAGTCGTACAACAACCGATCACGGCCGTACTGCCAGCGGTAGGCGAGAACATCACCCAAGTGGTTACGATCATCGTCAATCTGCCGCAGCGAATGATCGATGTCTTCAACGCGGCATTCGGTCCGGAGGAGCGCGATCCGAACGGACCGATCAGCGTTGTTGGTGTTGGCCGACTCGCCGGTGAGATCACGAGCATCAACACGATTCCGGTGCTCGATCGTGCCGCCGCACTCGTCGGTCTGATGGCATCGCTCAACGTCGCCCTGTTCGTGTTCAATCTGATTCCGCTGCTCCCGCTCGATGGCGGTCACGTCGCCGGGGCGCTGCTCGATGGTCTGCGGCGGTTTCTCGCAAGGCTCTTCGGTCGCCCAGACCCCGGGCCAATCGACACCGCCAAGTTCATTCCAATCACCCTCGCGGTCGTCGTGCTGCTCGCCATCATGAGTGCGCTGCTCATTTACGCAGACATCGTCAAGCCCATCTCGATTCTGTAGCGGCGGTCAGACGGCACCGAGAAGTTGCGTCTTGACCTTGACGAGCCGTTCGAGAAGCGCCTCGACGAATGCGGCAACCAAGGGCTGCTGCAACACTCCGGGTCTGGCAACCAGCCAGTACGGCAGCTGCCGCTCGACGATGTCTGGAAGCACTCGCACAAGCTCGCGCTCTCGGTCAGCTAGAAAGCACGGGAGTAGTCCAAAGCCGGCACCCGCGCGGGTAGCTTCTACGTGTACGAAGACATTGGTGCTCGTTACGGCATCGAACATGTCGGGGATTGCTCGTCGCGCATCATCGAGGGCGTCGACCTGCAGCATCGACTCGATGAAGTACACCAGAGGCTTGCCTCGAACTTGGGCGATTGTCTCTGGCAGCCCGACCTGTTCAAGAAAGTCGCGGCTCGCGTAGAGACCCAGCGCATAGTCCGCAAGCCAGACTGCCTCGGCTCGGCGAACGTTCGGTCGTCCGACCACGATCTCGAGGTCGGCACCGATCCGCTGTTGGGACGC
>JBBQLW010000276.1:0-1655 GCA_038328315.1 Actinomycetales bacterium | reverse complement strand
CCTCGCCGCGCGGAGGATCGGCTATCAAGAGGGTCAGCCGGTGCCGCAACTTTTCCGCCCGGTCGGGTGCGCCAGTTGTTCGAACACCGGCTACCGAGGAAGAATCGCTCTGCACGAAGTGATGATGGTCACCGAGCAGATCGAGCGCCTCGCTGTCGCACGCGCTTCTGCGACCGAGATCGCGGGCACGGCGATCCAGCAGGGCATGCTCACGTTACGTCAAGATGGCTGGGCGAAGGCACAAATGGGCCTGACCGCCGTGGATGAGATTTTGAGGGTGGTTGCATGAGTGGTCCACTGCACGAGATACCGATTGCTGACGGGGAGCGTCTGCCTCCGGCCGCGGGCAAACGCGGTTCTAGCCGGCGCTCGAACGCTTCGGACCCCGGCAACTATCAGCCCCAAGCGGGCAAGCTGCAGCCAATCGATTCCTTAGCGCCAAGCGACTACCTCCCGCAAGCTGGGGTCTTTCCGACTTCGCCGGCTAACGTCATGGCTTCAGTCCAGACCGCCCCGTCATGGTCGCCCCCGGTAATTCCTGTAGTCGCGACCGTGCCGCCGCCACCCGGTACTGCAGGCTTCGATGACCCTGCTGCGCCGCAACCAGGCCTTGGTCAGCCGGGCAGCGACCCGCTCATTGTCGAAGCTCTCAACGCCGTCGTCGCCGCGAGGGCTTCCGACCTGCACGTGTCGGCGAATGCGCAACCGATGATTCGCATCGACGGCTCATTGAGGCCGGTGCCAGGCTCGACGGTGTGGAGTGAGCCGATGGTTCGGAACGCCATTCTGAGCATCATGGCGGTTGATCGTCGAGAAGTGCTCGAGCGCGAGCTCGAGCTCGACTTCGCCTACACGCTGTCTGACACCGCGCGTTTCCGAGTCAACGTCTACCAGCAGCGCAACATGCTCGGCGCTGCGTTCCGTCTCATCCCGACGGAGATCAAGCAGCTCTCGAGTCTCGGCATCCCGGAGAAGATCGCCGCCTTTGCGCAGCTCGCTCGCGGCCTCGTGCTTGTCACGGGCCCGACCGGTTCTGGGAAGTCAACGACGCTTGCAGCACTCATCGATCTGGTGAACAGCACGAGAGCAGACCACATCGTCACGGTTGAAGACCCGATCGAGTTCATGCACTCCAATAAGCGCTCGCTAGTGAACCAACGTGAAGTCGGTCCAGACACCAAGAGCTTCCTCAACGCGCTCAAGCACGTGTTGCGGCAAGACCCTGACGTTATCTTGATTGGTGAGCTTCGCGATCTTGAGACCATCTCGGTGGCATTGACTGCCGCTGAGACCGGCCATCTCGTCTTTGCCACCCTGCACACTCAGGATGCTCCGCAAACCATTGATCGCATTATCGACGTATTCCCTCCGCACCAGCAAGGTCAGGTTCGAGCCCAGCTCGCGGCTACCCTTCAGGGTGTTGTTTGTCAGACCCTCGTGAAGAAGGCCACCGGGGAGGGACGCGTCGTCGCGACCGAGGTGCTCATCGCGACTCCCGGTGTCGCAAACCTCATTCGCGAAGGCAAAACTTATCAGATTCGATCATCCATGCAGGCTGGTCGCGATCACGGGATGCACACGATGGATCAACACCTCGCTGAACTTGTCAACGCCGGCACGATCACGCACCAGGCCGCATACGACAAGGCTCACAG
>JBBQLW010000275.1:0-1663 GCA_038328315.1 Actinomycetales bacterium | reverse complement strand
GCTGGCGCAGAAGGGCCGCATTGCGGTTGGTGCGGATGCCGACCTCGCGGTCTTCGCGCCTGACGAGCGGTTCATCGTGCACGCGGATGAGCTGCTGCACAAGAACCCGGTTACCGCCTACGACGGCCGCGAGCTGCGCGGCGTCGTGCGCCGGGTGTGGGTGCGCGGCGCGGCGCCGGGTGCCGGTCTGCACCTGCGGCCGGAGTGAGCGGCCCGAGTGAGCGACTCGAGAAACGTCGCCGCAACATCCGCCTGACAGAATCGATGCATGGCGATCATCCTCGGCGACAACCAGTACGGCAAGGCGGAGAGCCGTGTCGTGCGCATCTACCGCGACACCGCACGGCACGAAATTCGCGACCTCAATGTCTGCACCGCACTGCGCGGTCCGTTCGCCCCCGCCTATCTCGTCGGTGACCAGTCGAATGTGCTGCCGACCGACACCCAGAAAAACACCGCGTTTGCGTTCGCCAAATCCAAGGGCATCAAGTCGCTCGAAGGCTACGGACTCGAACTCGCCAGACACTTTGTGCACGACGTTGAGCCAATCGAGGGCGCGCGCATCGAGCTCGAGGAGTTCGCCTGGCGGCGCGCCGTCGTCGACGGAGTCGAGCACAACCACACCTGGCTGCGCACCGGTGAAGAGGTGCGGACGGCGGCCATAACGGTGGATGCCGCCGGCGAGCAAGTTGTTGCTGGCTTCAAGGGGCTCACGATCCTCAAATCGACCGGTTCCGAGTTTGCCGGGTTTTACGCGGACGAGTACACGACCCTGCCCGAGACCCACGATCGTGTCATGGCCACCTCCCTCATCGCCCGCTGGCGCTACGCCTCGACGGCGAACATCGACTGGGATGCCGCGTACGCCGCCGCGAAGGACGTCATGATCCGCGAGTTCGCGACCCTGCACTCGCTGGCGCTGCAGCAGACCCTGTGGCACATGGGCAAGTCGGTGCTCGAGTCGATCGACTCCATCGCCGAGATTCGGCTGGCAGCGCCAAACAGGCACCATCACGTGGTTGACCTGTCCCCGTTCAACCTCGAAAACCCGGGCGAAGTGTTCATCGCGGCGGACCGCCCGTACGGCCTCATCGAAGCCCAAGTGCTGCGGGATGACGCGCCCCCCGCCCACGACGCCTGGCGCCACTCTGCGGGGCTCGCGTGATCGCGGGCGCCGAGCCAGACCCATCCCCTGAGCCTTCCGTTCCGCCTTCCAGTCCGCCTTCCGTTCCGCCCTCCAGTGCGCCTGAGTGGTCACTTTCTGTCGGCCCGCGAGGGCCCGACCCGACACAAATTGACCACTCACGGCAATCTGAGTTGGACGCGCAGTGGCTGGCCCGCACGATTGAGCTTGCGACGGCCAACGTGGCCGTAGGCGGCGGACCGTTCGGCGCGCTCATCGTTCGCGACGGTGTCCTCGTGGCCGAGGGGCAGAACCGAGTGACGGCATCCCTCGATCCGACCGCGCACGCTGAAGTCGTTGCGATTCGCGCGGCGTGCCAAGCCGTCGGCGACTTCTCACTCGCGGGCGCGACCCTCTACACATCGTGCGAGCCGTGCCCGCTGTGCCTGTCGGCCGCTTTGTGGGCGCGGGTCGATCGTGTCGTCTACGCCGCCGACCGGGATGACGCTGCCCGCGGCGGTTTCGATGATCGCGAGTTTT
>JBBQLW010000274.1:0-1674 GCA_038328315.1 Actinomycetales bacterium | reverse complement strand
TCATTCAGACCGGCCAGGATCCACGGCGGTTCGTCGAAGACCTGCTTGAGCGGCTGCGTGACCTCATCATTGTTGCCGCGACTTCTGGCAATGCCTCAGCAGTGTTGCGCGGAGTGCCGGAGGACCAACTCACGCGCATGGGCGGGCAAAGCGCGCTGTTCGGGCCCGCCGAGCTTTCCCGATCGGCGGATGTCGTGAACTCTGCCCTGAGCGAGCTGACCGGAGCGACCTCGCCGCGGTTGCATCTCGAACTCATGGTTGCGCGCATTCTTGTTCCAGCGAGTGATGACTCCGAGCGGGGAGCACTCGCTCGTGTCGAGCGGCTCGAGCGCCGGATCGGGGTCGCTGTTGCCGAACCTGCGACAGCTCTACCGGTGTCGGCTGCGGCGGCGGCAGCGGCGGTGCCTGCGAAAGCGGTGCCTGCGAAAGCAGTGCCTGCGAAAGCAGTGACTGCGAAAACAGCCTCTGCGGAAGCAGTGCCGCCGAAAGCCGCCCAGGCGAAAGCTGCACCGGCCGACGCCGAGCCAGCGGTGTCTGAGCCGAGCACGGCCGAGCCAGCCCCGGCCGAGCGAGTCACAGCCGAGCCAGCCACAGCCGAGCCAGCCGCAGGCAGCCCACCCGCTGGAACCCAAGTCAGCTTGCAGCAGGTCAAGGACGCTTGGCCCGAGGTGCTCGACGTTGTCGAGAAGGCGAAGCGATCCGCTTGGATGGTCGTGTACACGGCGCGGCCGCTGGAGCTGCGCGGCGGTGGCGTACTCGTGCTTTCGTTTGCGAGCCAAAATGACGTCGATGCGCTCAAGCAGTCGGCTGCTGTTGGCGAGACTGTTGGCGACCACCTCAAGCGTGCCGTTCTTCAGGTGCTCGGCTTCACGCCCAGCTTTCTGGCTCGAGTCGACGCAATCCCGGCATCCACGGCGAACGGCAACGGCAACGCCAACGGCAACGCCGCCGCTAGCGCCGGAGCGGAGATCGAGCACAATCCGGAAGAGCCAACCGGGTGGGCCGTCGCCGCAATCCCAGCAAGCGCGGGAGCGCCCGAGAGGCCCACCAAGGCTGCGCGCGCGAAGTCCTCAGCGGCCGCGCCCGAGAACACTGCCAACGCTGCTTCCGTTAACCCCGCCAAGGCCGCGTCCGAGGTGACGTCACCGTCCGACGCGAGCGTGAAACCGACCGTCAAAGACACGCGCTACGGCGAATCGGTCATTCGCGAGGTGCTTGGCGCGAGCTTCATCGAGGAGCACCCGATCGCACCGCGCGTCGTGCCTCAGCCCAAGGAGAATTGAGCGTGTACGACGGACTCATCCAAGAGCTCATCGACGAGCTCGGTAGGCTCCCCGGCATCGGCCCCAAGTCGGCGCAGCGCATCGCGTTCCACATTCTGCAGACCGAGAGTTTCGACGTCACAAGACTGTCTGAAGTGCTGCGTGATGTGCGTGACAAGGTGCGGTTCTGCAACATCTGCGGCAACATCACCGAAGAGCAAACCTGTTCGATTTGCCGCGATCCGAGGCGCTCCGCGGCGAGCATTTGCGTCGTCGAAGAGGCGAAGGATGTTGTCGCGATCGAGCGCACACGAGAGTTCCGCGGTCTCTACCATGTGCTCGGCGGAGCGATCAGCCCCATCGACGGTATCGGTCCCGATGATCTGCGCATCAAGCAGTTGCTCGGTCGATT
>JBBQLW010000273.1:0-1695 GCA_038328315.1 Actinomycetales bacterium | reverse complement strand
CGTCGTGTGGTTCACCGCGCTCGGTTTCGGCAGCCGCGCGCTGCGCCCGCTATTTGCTCGGCCGGTCGCGTGGCGGGTGCTCGATGTCATCATCGCGGTTGTGATGTTCGCGCTTGCGGCGAGTCTCATCGTTGGGGTGTTCGTCGGGTAGCGGTGCCGTGCGCTATAATTCTGTACATGACCACGCTGTCTCTTGCGGATGCCCGAGCGAACCTCTCGAAGCTGATCGAGTCTGCTGTCACCACCCATGAGCGCTTTGAAGTAACGCGCAACGGCGACCGGGTCGCAGTTCTGCTCAGCGCAGACGACTATGACTCGCTTCTCGAAACAGTGGACATCCTGAGCAGGCCTGACGAAGTTGCTGCGCTCATGAGTGGGCTCGCAGATCTCGATGAGGGGCAAGTCTCGTCGGTGGACGAAGTGCGCGCCGCTCTCGTCGCGCGCGGCAGAATCTCGGAGTGATCGAACAGTACGAAGTCGTGTTCACTCGGAGTGCTCGCCGTGGGCTTGAGGAGGAACTTCCCGAGAAGATTGCGGCAGCGGCTTTCGAGTTCATCGTGGGCGCGCTCCGCGAGAATCCTCGGCGGGTCGGTAAGCCGTTACGCGAACCGCTTGCACCGCACTATGCGGCGCGGCGTGGAGACTACCGGGTGCTGTATCGAATCGTTGATCGGCGTCTCGTGATTGAGATTGTCACTGTTGGTCACCGGCGGGATGCCTATCGCTGAGCCCGGAAAGAGTTCTTGGTCGGCGCAGGCCGCGGTTGTCGAAGGTCCTGCACCCTCACACCACGTCAATCAGCGTGAGTTGCCTGAGCGGTCAAGCGCTCGAAAGTGCTGTGCATGGATGCCGATGTGCCCAATCCCGAGAATTACGGTAGCGATAATTAAGGGAATCAGTCGACCGTAGACGCCCAAGAGCAGGAACGCGGTCACCGGCAGCGTTGCCAGTGGCAGCGGCACGCCGAACAGGCTCCGGTAAAAGTCCCGCACCGTTCGCCGACTCGTGAAGTAGCGCACCCAGGCGGCCTCGTAGGTGATCATCACGACGATGGCTGTGACGAGCCACCAAGTCCACGCTGTCCAAGGGCGCAGATTCGTATCCGCGAACGCGAGTGCGGTGGCCACTGTCAGTACCTGACCGACCCGCTCAACGATCCCGAGCAGGCGGTTTTCCCCGCTCGCGTCGTAGCCCTCCGGTCGCGCGGCGAGCCCCCAAACGATGTTCGGCACGAAGAGCGCCAACAGGAACGCAAGGCCGACGAACGAGAACCCGAACTCACCCACCGGGTCAACCCTCCAGACTGCGGATGCACCGCTGGCGCGGGTTTGCGAGAGCAACGGCCATGGCCGGAGTGTAACGTCGCCGCATGACGCTCGACTCGACACCGCCTGTGCTTTCGCGAAGCTGCCATGCACGATCGCGCCGCGCCCGAACCGCGATTAGCGGGTGCGATCGAGACGGTTCGCTCGCAGCGCTGGGCGGATGGGGCGTGGCTTCAGGCCGACCGTGAGCAAGGGCGCGTCTGGCGTACCCGGCGCATCCGACGCTATTGGTCAGAGCTCTCGGTCGACTGGTCGAGAACGTAGAGGGTGGTTCCGCCCGATTCTCGGTAGGTGGCCATGAAGCCTCCGGGGATTTCGGCGGGCTCGTCAACGACGGCGAGGCGGCTGGGGAGCGCTGAGTGGAACTTCT
>JBBQLW010000272.1:0-1699 GCA_038328315.1 Actinomycetales bacterium | reverse complement strand
GATGTTGACGCGCTGAGCGACCAAAGCCGCTTCTTGCGCGAGAAGTTCGGCAGGTCGGAACTGGAGCTATAGACCGTGCTCGAACTGACGCGCCGTTCATTGCTGATCGGGGTAGGCGGGGTGGCCCTCGGAGCCGCGCTCTCCGGCTGTTTACCGGATCGAGAGGTCGATGTGATCCGTACTGTACCGCTGCGACCGCGTAGCTGGGCTCGCACCTCGTGGTCACGCGACCCGTTTGCGCTCGGCTCGTACTCCTACCTCGCCCCAAGCAGCCTTGGGCCGAGCGCCCGCACGATGCTCGCCGCGCCCGTCGGCAGGCTCGTGTTCGCGGGTGAGGCCACCTCGAGCACTGCGCCCGCGACGACTCACGGGGCGTTGCAGTCGGGTCGGGATGCCGCGCAGTTCGTCATCGACGAGGCCGAAGGCGGCGAGACAGTAGTTGTCGTTGGAGCAGGCTTTGCCGGCCTCGGTGCCGCGCGGGCGCTCACCGATGCGGGCTTCGAGGTGATCGTGGTCGAAGCGCGCGACCGGGTCGGCGGTAGAGCAACAACGGTCGAGCTGGACGGCTACCCCGTTGACCTCGGGCCGTCTTGGATTCACGGTGTCACCGGAAATCCCATGACCGAGCTTGCCAGCGACGCCGGTACGAACCTCATTCCCTTTAATTATGCGAACAGCGAGGGGGGCGACGATGCGGCCGAACTCGAGGTGGAAAATCTGTACGAGCTCGCGCGGGAGGCGGATGACCCAGACACGCGAGCGCTGTCTGAGCTGCTCGGCGATGATCAGTCAGGCGGGCAGTCCGGCGGCCAGTCAGGCGGGCAGCCAGCCAGCCAATCGGCCGAACAGCAGTGGGCCATCACCCAAGCTATCGGCCACGAGTTCGGTGCTGATCCCGACGAACTCGCGATCGCCGCTCTCGACGAAGGCGACGAGTATCTTGGGGGTGACGCGCTACTCGACGGCGGCTATGGCACCCTCGTCGACAAGCTTGCCGAGGGGCTCGACGTGCGGCTGGGCTGGCAGGTCGCCGAGATTCTCTATGACGCGTCAACGGTGATCCTGCGCTCCACCACAGGGGCAGAATTGCAGGCGACTGCCGCGGTAGTCACTCTGCCAGTCGGAGTGCTCACCTCGGGCACGGTGCAGTTCTCGCCGCCGCTGCCGGAGTCGAAGGACTCGGCGCTCGCCGCACTCCCGAGCGGGCTGCTCGACAAACTGTGGCTGACGTTCGACGATGTGTTCTGGAATCCTGACGTCGACGTAATCAACTTCATCGACCCGGACAACCCTGGCCTGTGGGCGCAGTGGGTGAATGGGTATCGGGCCTTCGGCACGCCGACTCTGCTGGGGTTCAACAGCTCGAGTGTCGCCCGCACGGTCGCCGGATGGTCCGATGATGAGGTCGTGGCCAGCGCAATGAGCGCGCTGTCGCGAATGGGATAGCGCCACGGCGGTCCCGCCGGGCGCACCCCAGCGGACGGTACCGAACTCTTCGAACTAGGTGGTGGTGAGGGCCGGGATGATCGCTCCCGAGAACACCTGCCACGCCAGAGCTGTCTTGGCGACCAAGCTCAGCGTGATGTAGGCGCGCTCACCGACGATGTAGTCCTTCCACTTGCCGACCTGCTTGTACTGCAACCACTGGTTGATCGCGAAGGTGTTGAAGAAGATGAACAGCGAAATGATGATGCCGTAG
>JBBQLW010000271.1:0-1702 GCA_038328315.1 Actinomycetales bacterium | reverse complement strand
TCCCGCGGGATCGAAAGCCCAAGCTCTCGGCAGGCATGCGCGAATCCCAACGCCATCTGGTCATTACCGGCGAATACGGCAGTGAAGTCACGGAACCGTAGGAGCTCAAGCCCTGCGTAGTAGCCGAAGTGCGCGGTCCAGTCCCCGAGAATGGGAGCTCTGGTTCTCAGGTCAGCTGATCCAATCGCCTCGAGGAAGCCCTGCATCCGCGCCTCGGCCTCAATCCAGTCTTGCGGGCCGGATATGTGCATAATCTCGGTGTGGCCGAGATCGATGAGATGGCGGGTTGCCAAGCGCGCGCCAGCAATCTGGTCGACCGAAAGGCCGTGCGAACCATCCAAATCAGCGGACAGCAGCGTGACGAATGGCACGGAGATGGAAAGCTCGTTGATTGCCTCAAACACCCGCACCTGTGGCGCGATCACGACGAGAGCTTCTACGGACTGGCTCAGCAGGTAATCGAGCCCCGACCGGATCGACGTGTAGTCATTCGAGGTGATGTTGGTGATACTCAGCCGGTAGCCGGCCTCGCGTGCGGACTGCTCGATGGCCGCGATGCTTGTCGTCGGTCCGTAGTACGCCGCTTGGGTAGAGAGGATGCCGATCGTGCGCGACTTGCTCGTGACAAGAGCACGGGCTGCTTGGTTTGGGCGAAAGCCGATTTCTTGAATGACCTCAAGTACGCGCTGCTTCGTTGAGCCCCTCAGGCTCGGGCTGTCATTGAGCACCCGGGACACGGTCTGGTGGGAAACCCCGGCGAGCCGGGCAACATCGCGGATGTTCGGCGCGCGAACCTTCTCTGCGTCCATGACGTTGTCAACACCTGGCTTCGTTGGGAATGTGTACGTTCACATTCCTGTAACCATTATGCCGTGCGCCGCGACTAAAGCCGGTCGAGCGCTCCGAGAACGTCGTCAAGCAAGTCAGCCACATCCTCGATCCCGACTGAGAGGCGCACGATGTTGTCTGGCACCTCGAGTGCTGTTCCCTTCACAGAGGCGTGGGTCATCTCGGACGGGTAGCACACGAGCGACTCGACGCCACCGAGCGACTCGGCGAGCTGGAAGAGCGTCATCGACTCAGCAAGCTTCTTCGCTGGCGTCGCGCCGCCCTTCACAGCGAACGAGATCATGCCGCCGAACGCTCTCATCTGACGGGCCGCGAGCTCGTGGCCCGGGTGATCCGGCAGGCCCGGGTAATACACCGCATCGAGCTGCGGATGCCCGACGAGCGCCTCCGCGATCGCCATTGCGTTCGAGGAATGGCGCTCCACTCGAACAGCGAGCGTCTTGATTCCGCGAATCGTGAGCCACGAATCCATCGGGCCGGGCACCGCACCGGCAGCGAACTGCAGAAAGCCGATCTTCTCTGCGAGCTCCTCGTTGTCGACGATAACGGCGCCGCCGAGCACATCGGAATGTCCACCGAGATACTTCGTGGTCGAATGCGTGACCACGTCGGCCCCGAACTCGAGCGGACGCTGCAGGTACGGGGATGCGAAGGTGTTGTCGACCACGACGAGCGCGCCAGCCGCGTGTCCGATTTCTGCGAGTGCCGCAATGTCGGTGATCTTCATGAGCGGGTTGCTCGGGGTTTCGACCCACAGCATGTGGGTCGCATCCGGCCGCATGGCGCGTCGCACCGCGTCGAGGTCGCTCATGTCGACCGTCGAGAGCGAGATTCCCCACGGCACGAAGATGCG
>JBBQLW010000270.1:0-1725 GCA_038328315.1 Actinomycetales bacterium | reverse complement strand
CAGGCGAACACCTCGGTGATGTCACCGGATGCCACGCCATCGCGCCACTCGTCGATTGAGACTTTGCGACGCTCAACCTTGTGGCCGCGATCCTCCGCGAGCTGCAGGATCGAGTCCCGCGTGATGCCGGCCAAGATGCTGTCGGATTCTGGCGTGACGAGGGTGCCATCTTTCTTGACGAGCACGACGTTCATGCCACCAAGCTCCTCGATGTACTTGCCCTCGACCGAGTCGAGAAAGAGCACTTGCGCGCAACCGTGCTCGTACGCTTCCTGCTGTGCGACGAGGCCCGAGGCGTAGTTGCCGCCGGTCTTCGCGGCGCCGGTGCCACCCTTCCCTGCTCGGGCGTAGTTTGTCGAAAGCCAGATGGAGATCGGGGCTAGACCGCCAGTGAAGTAGGCCGCTGCCGGGCTTGCGATGACGTAGAAGTTCACCTTCTTGGCTGGACGCACTCCGAGGAAGGCCTCCTTCGCAAACATGAACGGGCGAAGGTACAGGCTCGTCTCTGCCGCGCTCGGAACCCAGCGGCTATCGACGGCGATGAGCTGCTTGAGCGCCTCGATGAAGTACTCGGTCGGCAACTCCGGCAGCGCCATGCGCGCGGCCGAGCGCTGCATGCGAGCGGCGTTTGCCTCGGGGCGGAACGACCAGATCGAACCGTCTTCGTGGCGGTATGCCTTCAAACCCTCGAAGATCTCTTGGCCGTAGTGCAACACGGCTGCGGCCGGGTCAAGCTCGATCGGGCCGTACGGCTGCACGCGGGGGCGGTGCCAGCCGCCCATTTCTGACCAGCAGATGTCGACCATGTGATCGGTGAAATACTTGCCGAAGCCGGGCTCGGCGATGATGTCGGCGTGTTCAGCCGCAGATCGAGCCGCTTCGTTTTGCTTCACTGCAAACTGGAGCGTCTTTTGGGCGAGCAGGTTTTTCATTGATTTCCTTCGAGTGGTCGTGACCTAATTCTGCGATACGAGGCTGGCAATTGCGTCGCCGATCTCGGCGGTGCTGCGGGTTGCTGTGCTGCGGGTTGCGGTGCTGCGCGCGGAGACCCCGCGTTCGGCAAGGTCGGTCGTCACCGCAGCCGTGACGCGAGCCGCGGCATCCGCTGCCCCAAGCTGGGAGAGCAGCAGCGCGACCGAGACGATCGCAGCCGTCGGGTCGGCCAGCTGCTTGCCTGCGATGTCGGGCGCAGAACCGTGCACTGGCTCGAACATCGACGGGAAGGTGCCGTCAGGGTTGATATTGCCCGAGGCAGCCAGTCCGATGCCTCCGCTGATTGCGGCGGCGAGGTCGGTGAGAATGTCGCCAAAGAGGTTGTCTGTGACGATGACATCGAACCTAGCAGGGTCGGTGACGAGAAAAATTGTCGCGGCGTCGACGTGCAGGTAGTCCCACTGCACCGACGGATGCTTCGCCGCCTCTGCGTCGACCAGGCGCTGCCAGAGCGAACCAGCGTTGGTAAGCACATTCGTCTTGTGCACGAGGGTGAGCTTCTTGCGCCGCTGCTCGGCCTTATCGAAGGCGAACCGCACGACACGCTCGATGCCGAATGCGGTATTGATCGAGACTTCGGTTGCGATCTCCTGCGGCGTACCAACGCGGATGCCGCCACCGTTGCCGACGTACGGGCCCTCGGTTCCTTCCCGCACGACCACAAAGTCCACCTCGCCCGGGTTCGCGAGTGGTGAGGTGACTCCCGGGAACACGATCGTCGGCCGCAGGTTC
>JBBQLW010000269.1:0-1823 GCA_038328315.1 Actinomycetales bacterium | reverse complement strand
GGTCGCTCCGCGATTCAGTCCGAACAGGAGAAAGAAGAACAGCAGGGTTGTTCCGAGGGCGTTCCCGATGTTGACGAGGATGCGACTGACCAGGGTCCAACCAAAGTCCGGGTGAGCAATCGGGCTGACCCAGAAGCCCTTCACGAGCGCCGACACGGTCATTGGTGGCCGCAACATGCGCGGCAGCACTTCGTCTGGCATCATGGCGAGGAATGGAAGAACGAGCAACACGAGACCTACTGCCACCACGATGTAGCCGAGAACGACCGTGAGACCGAGCACGATGACAAGCAACAGGCCGAGGATGGTACCGATCGCTTGCGGTGCTGATACCCACCCAGAAACGTAGCCGCGCTGATTGACCGGCACCTGATCCGAGATGGTCGCAGTGAGAGCCGCAGACAACATGCAGAACCCGACAATCGCGAGCGACCAGCACACAGCGATTCCGACGATCGTCGACTGCAGTCCGAGGAGTACAAGAGACAGCGCGAACACGAGCGTTCCGGCGAGAATCCATGGCCTGCGCCGACCGTACCGGGACGTTGTGCGGTCTGAAAATGCGCCCGTCAGCGGGTAGGCGATCAACGCACAGACTCCAGCGATGCCCGAGATAATGCCGAACGCGATAACACTCTGTATTCCATCCTCGTTTGAGATGGCGAGCAGGTTGTTGATTTGCTCCGGCAGCAGCAGCTGGATCGGAGTCAGCTGCGCCATCCAGATGCCGAGCCAGGCCGTCGCAAACAGGGCGATCCAGCGACCGGGAACTCGGCTTCTCGGCTCAGCAAACGGGGTGAACGCGGCAGGCAGCGTCGGTGTCGTCATGGATGCCAGAGTAGCGGCATCCCGACCACGAGCGGCGCGGATTTACTGGCGGATGTCACGCAGAAGGACTGCCGTCGCAAGCGCCGCTTCCGCCGCCTCGGCTCCCTTGTCCTCTTTCGACCCCGGGAGACCCGCGCGGTCCAGACCCTGCTGCTCATCGTCGAGGGTGAGCACCCCGAAACCGACCGCTTTGCCGGTCAGGATCGAAACTTGCGTGAGGCCGCTCGTTGCGGCATCCGACACGTATTCGAAGTGGGGAGTGCCACCACGGATGATGACGCCGAGCGCGACCACGGCGTCCGCTCCCGACTCAAGCGCGGCTCGGCTCACGACGGGAAGCTCGAAGCTGCCAGGCACGCGAACTTCGGTGATCTCGGCACCCGACGCGACGAGCACGCGGCGAGCCCCGGCGAGGAGTCCGTTCGTGATCTCCGCGTGCCACTGGCCAGCCACGATGGTCACTCTGAGCCCGCGTCCGTCGGTTGTGATGGTTGGGGATCCTGAACCGCTCATTCGGATGAACCTTTCTTGCTGGTCAGTACCTTCGCCTCAAGCGTGGCCGAGTCAGGCAGCACGTGACCCATTCGGTCACGCTTGGCTTCAAGGTATCGTTCGTTGAACTCACCGACACCGACGACGAGCGGCACCCGGTCGAGAATCGTGATGCCGCGACCCTCCAGTTGCCTGATCTTTTCAGGATTGTTCGTAATGACCCTGACCTCGCTCAGCCCGAGGTCGCCGAGAATTGCCACCGCCGCCCCGTAATCGCGCCCGTCGGCCGGGAAACCGAGCGCGAGATTCGCGTCGAGGGTGTCGAAGCCGTCCTCCTGCAGTCGGTACGCCTTGAGCTTGTTAATGAGCCCGATCCCCCGACCCTCGTGACCGCGCATGTAGATCACAACTCCACCTTCGAGCTGGATCGCCTTGAGCGCGGCGTCCAATTGTGGGCCGCACTCGCACTTCTCTGAATCGAAAACCTCTCCGGTCAGGCACTC
>JBBQLW010000268.1:0-1847 GCA_038328315.1 Actinomycetales bacterium | reverse complement strand
ATATTGGTGGCGCGGCCAGCAGCCCAGACGCGAATCGCCGCGCCGTGGCTGAACACGACGGCCGTTCCAGCGTTGCCAGTCAGCGTCTCGACGGTCGCCGCGGCATCCGCGATCGAAGCGTCGAAGCGCCGGAAGAAGCCGTGACCGTTTGACGCGCCCGGTATGAACCCGTTGAGCTGTCCCTGCCCCCACGCGAACACGGTTTCCAGATAGCGCTTCGCAGACTCGCCGTCGGCGCGTCCCTCGAGCTCGCCGGCTTCAATTTCGTGGATGCCCGGCAGCTCGATCACCACCAGACCCCGATCACGAGCCAACGGAACTGCCGTCTCGCTAGTTCTCACGAGCGTACTCACGAAGATTGCGTCGATCTCGACACCCGCGAGAGCTTGGGGCACTTCGGCCGCCTGACGCACACCGAGCGGAGTCAATACGGGGCCGGGTGCAGCAGTGTCAAGACTGCCGAGCACGTTTGCCGTGGTCTGCGCGTGCCGAATCAGCAGGAGTCGCATCCGAGAAAACCCCCAAGCTACCCCGTTGTCAGGCGGGCAGATTAGCTTCGATCAGCGACACAATCGCGGAGTCATCTGGACGGACAATCGACCGAAAACGGTGCACCTCACCGGACGGGGTGATCACAAACTTCTCGAAGTTCCACATCACCTTGCCTGCCTTGCCGCCGACATCCTTCGACTTGGTCAGTTCTTGGTACAGCGGATGCGCCGACTTGCCGTTGAGCTTGACCTTCTCGAACATCGGGAACGTCACGCCCCACGTCGTCGAGCAGTATTCCTTGATGGCATCGGTCGAGCCAAGCTCTTGCAGAAACTGGTTGCTCGGAAAGCCGAGAACCGTGAAGCCGCGGTCGCCGTACTTCTCTTGAAGCGCTTCTAACGCTTTGTACTGCGGGGCAAAGCCGCAGCGCGAAGCGACGTTCACCACCAGCAGCACCTTTCCTGCGTAGTCAGCAAGGTTCGCGGATGCGCCGTCGATCGTGGTCAGGGGAATGTCGGTGAGAGTATTCACACTGAGAACCTACGCCCGCAAGGCTGAGGATATTCCTAGGATTGCCAGCGATCGCGCGAGCGCGGTTGGATATCCTGAGTGTCGCCATCGCGAAGCGGGGCGCAACCCGAGAGTGAGTCGATGCCGCAAGGCCCAATGTCGCAGAGCCCGATGTCGGCGAGTCCGTTCGAGGTGCTCGGGGTAGCGGCATCCGCCAGCCAAGACGAGCTGCGCAAGGCCTACCGCCGCGCCCTGCGAGAAACGCACCCTGACACCGGTGGCGACCCGCAGCGTTTTCATGCCGTGCAGGACGCCTGGGAGCAGATCAGCACCCCGGCGCGCCGAGCAGCATTTAAGGGTGGCGCCACGGCGGCCGGACACGGCACCTTCACCGCACAAGGTGGGCGTGCGCAGCAAGACACCCGTCCGAAGGCGCGTGCATACGGCTACCCGGGCGGCTGGCGACGCGAGCAGTATCTCGCGCAGTTGCGCGAGTGGGCGGGCCGCGGCGCCGAGATCAAGGATCCGTACGACCCGGCCTTCGTTCGCAACGCCCCCCGCGAGATTCGTCATACCCTTGCGGATGCCCTCGCCGAAGAGGCGACGGCGCGCACACTTTCGAGCCTCGGAATCGGGTTCACGATCTGGCACGATGTCGCAACGGGCGTCCCGAAAGAGAAGCTCGACCACGTCGTGCTTGGGCCGACCGGCCTCTTCGCACTCATGTCGGAGGATTTCGGGGGAGCGGTGACGGCCCGCAAGGGCGATCTGGCAGGGGAGGCAGTCGCGGGGGACCGGCCTATGCACGTGCTCGGCCAACGCAGTAAGGCGGTTGCGCGCGCGCT
>JBBQLW010000267.1:0-1854 GCA_038328315.1 Actinomycetales bacterium | reverse complement strand
CCCAGGTCGGCTTCCTCGTCACGATCTTCGCTGCGAGCGTCGTCGTGTCGGCGGCCCCCCTCGCCGCCGTCACCCGCCGCTTCGCTCGCAAGCCGTTGATCCTTATCGTCCTCGGCGTCTTCGTTCTAGCAAACGTGCTCGCCGCGATCGCCCCCACCTACGCGGTGCTCGTCGTTGCGCGGGTGCTCGGTGGCCTCGCGCACGGGCTGTTCTGGGCTGTTGTCGGGGCGTACTCGGCGCACCTCGTGCCGCGAAGCCAGCTCGGGCGCGCGGTCGCAGTGACAAGCGCGGGTGCCACAGCGGCCTTCGTGCTTGGCGTCCCTGTCGGCACCGCCATCGGACATGTCGTTGGCTGGCGCCTTGCGTTCATCGCGCTCGCCGGAATCATGGTGATCCTCGCGCTCATGACTGTTCGCTTCCTTCCGTCAGTGCAACACATCGACCCGCTGCGAACGGGTGAGATCGCGATGCCGCTGCGGAAGGACAAAACCATCCCCGCGATCGTAGTCGTCTGCATCACGGTCGCGCTCGTGATCACAGCACACAACACGTTCTCGACCTACGTTGTGCCATTCCTGATCGGTCCTGGGGCGATCGATCCCGACTCGGTGGCCGCAATGCTGTTCTTGTACGGTGGGGGCGGTGCGGTGGGTCTCGTGCTCGCCGGAGCAGTCACCGACCGATACCCCCGCGCTGGGTTGGTCATCGCGATCACCCTCGTTATCGTGAGCGCTCTGGTGATTGGCCTGTTGGCGCACGTGACTCCCGTGTTGATCGGTGCGGTACTCCTGTGGGGCATCGCGTTTGGCGGAATCCCGACGATGTTCCAGGCCCGCATCCTGAAGTCGTCGTCGAAGCGAATGCGCGATATCGCCTCCGCGTACCTCACAACCTCGTTCAACGCTGCGATCGGGGGAGGTGCGCTCATTGGTGGCCTTCTCCTGACGACGGGTGGCGTCGGCTCGCTCCCGTTCTTTTACGCAGCTGGACTCGTGCTCGCGATCGGATTCTCGGTCACCGCTGACGCCTGGCTCCGCCGCCGCGAGGTGCCGCACCAGGTCACACAACCCACCTCCTGATAAGCTGAGCGCACTGCAATCGGCGCTGGAGTCCAGCGCATTCCGGAGGTTTTCTGTGTCCATTTCTACCGCTGTAACTTCTGTTTTCGAGGCGCCGCTCTCTGAGGTCGATCCCGAGATCGCCGCCGTTCTGGCGAGCGAGCTTGGTCGTCAGCGCGACACCCTCGAAATGATCGCGAGCGAGAACTTCGTGCCGCGTGCCATCCTCGAGTCGCAGGGCTCGGTGCTGACCAATAAGTACGCGGAGGGCTACCCCGGTCGTCGTTATTACGGAGGATGCGAGTTCGTGGATGTTGCCGAGACGCTCGCGATCTCGCGCGCGAAAGAACTGTTCGGCGCGGCATACGCGAACGTACAACCACACTCCGGTTCATCAGCAAACGCTGCGGTGCTTGCGGCGATCGCGAATCCTGGCGATCGCATCCTCGGGCTCGAACTCGAGCACGGTGGGCACCTCACCCACGGCATGAAGCTCAATTTCTCGGGCAAGCTCTACGATGCACACTTCTACGGCGTCGAGCCAGACACCTTCCTCATCGACATGGACAAGCTGCGCGCCCAAGTGCTTGAACTCAAGCCGCACGTGATCATCGCTGGCTGGAGTGCCTACCCGCGGCAGCTCGATTTTGCCGCGTTCCGCTCGATCGCAGACGAGGTCGGGGCCATCCTCTGGGTCGATATGGCGCACTTCTCCGGGCTCGTCGCTGCCGGGGTCTACCCGTCGCCGGTGCCGCACGCACACGTGGTCTCGTCAACCGTGCACAAGACCCTCGGC
>JBBQLW010000266.1:0-1902 GCA_038328315.1 Actinomycetales bacterium | reverse complement strand
TGTCGTGCCATCCAAGACCCTCATCGCGACAGCCGAGGCCACGAATCACGTTCGCGAGGCAGCCGACCTCGGGGTGCAGTTCTTCATTCGGTCAGACTCAGGCAGGGCGGTGCGGCCCGAGGTCGCCGTCAACCTTGACGCGGTGAACGCACGGTTACTGCGGCTCGCGCGCCAACAGTCTGAAGACATGAAGTCGCAACTGATCATGGCCGGGGTTCGCATTATCCATGGCGAGGGGCGTCTCGATGGCCCGCAGCGCTTGGTTGTTTCGACGAGCAAGGGAACGTCAGGCACCGACTTTGATGAGGTCAACGCTGACACGATCATCGTCTCGGTCGGGGCGCGGCCGCGAGTGCTCGCGAGCGCGAAACCTGACGGCGAGCGAATCTTCAACTGGACCCAGCTGTACCAACTCGAAGAGACGCCAGCTCACTTGATCGTTGTCGGCTCCGGCGTCACGGGCGCAGAGTTTGCCTCGGCCTACCGCGCCCTCGGTTCAGAAGTCACGCTGATCTCTTCCCGCGAACAGGTGCTCCCCGGCGAAGACGCCGACGCTGCCAGGGTTATCGAAGACGTCTTCAAGCGCAACGGGATGACCGTGCTCTCGAAATCCAGGGCCGAATCAGTCAAGCGCACCAAGACTGGCGTCATCGCGACTCTCGCCGACGGTCGAACCGTCGAGGGCAGCCACTGCCTGATGGCCGTCGGGTCGATTCCGAACACCGAAGAGATCGGACTCGAACAGGCGGGCGTGCAGCTCACCGATTCTGGTCACATTCGGGTGAACCGTGTGGCGCGAACCTCGATGCCGATGATCTACGCGGCTGGCGACTGCTCGGACTCGCTGCCGCTGGCATCCGTCGCCGCGATGCAGGGGCGCACCGCCGTCTATCACGCGATGGGAGACGGGGTTACGCCGATCGAGGTGCGAAACGTGGCATCAAATATCTTCACTCAGCCAGAGATCGCGACCGTCGGCTGGTCGCAGAAGCAGATCGAGGACGGGACCACGCCCGGCAACATTTACAAGCTGCCACTCGCCTCGAACCCTCGCGCCAAGATGATCGGCATCAAGGACGGCTTCGTGAAGCTGTTTGCCAGCACCCGCTCCGGCACGGTGATCGGCGGAGTGATTGTTGCACCGCACGCCTCGGAGCTCATCATGCCGCTTGCGCTCGCGGTCGAGCATCGCCTGACGGTCGACCAGCTCGCGCGCGCCTTCCCGGTCTACCCGTCGCTCAGCGGCAGCATCACCGATGCCGCCCGCGCCATGCACATCGTGGGGTAGCGGCCGGGCTCCCGCCCGCCGCGCGCGAGCCGCCCCGCCGCCCGCCCCCAACTCATGTGCGCGGCCCTTCGTTGAGTCCGCGTCCGCTGCGGCTGCCGCGCACTCCACGAACGGCAGCGCGCTTGGTGACGGCAGCGCATTCTGGTCCTCCCGCGCACCCGGGACAGCCGCGGTTTCCCCCGAAGAGCCGCGACCACCTGCCGTTCTCCTCGCACCCACCACACTGACCGGATGCTCGATCAAGACTTTCTCGGATCCATCGGCCCCATCGTCCGCACGAGCAAGCTTCCAACGCCAGGGCTACGCAGCGAGTTCTTCGCCCGAGCCCGGCGTGAAGAGTACATCGCCCTGTTTCGGGGGACACACGTGCGAGCGGAGTACTGGCACACACTCGATCGGCACGGGCAGTACCGGCTGCGGGTCACTGCTGCCGCGGCATCCGACCCCGCCCTGAGTGCCTCTGGCGACTCTGCTGACCAGCGCATCGTCGTTTCACACGAATCTGCCGCGGCGCTCTGGCGGCTGCCCTCGGTCGGTCCATGGCCGACGAGGGTGCACGTGCTCGCTCCGACTGCGCGCGGCGGCCGTTCGACTGCGGCGTTCGTGCGTCATGC
>JBBQLW010000265.1:0-1924 GCA_038328315.1 Actinomycetales bacterium | reverse complement strand
ACGTGTACGGCCACTCCAACAGTTCGGCCAGGGTCGGGACGTTCAAGCCAGTGGGAGATTCGGGATCCGCTGTTGATGTCGAGTTGGGCGAGCCTGTCGGTTCGGTGCCGGGCTCGACGGCTGCACTGAACCGATCGGCCTGGAGTGCATAGTCGAAACCGATCGGCGTAGGCACCCCGGCGCTGCCCGATTGCAAGGCAAGGGTCAAGTCGGCATCAGCGAAGGCGAGCGCGAAGGTCTCGTTGCTCGCCCCGCGGAGGCGTTCGAGCCATGAGACAGCGCTTGCCGGGGCATCCGACCCAAGAACTCGGATCGAGACAATGATCATCGGGTCGATCGCCAGCGTCAACGGTCGATCAATAGCAGCATCTAGACGTGCCGCGAGGAGTCCGCCCGGTGTCGTGTATCGCTCGAGAGCGTCGGAATCGATGAGACCGGACTCGCCAGCCGGAACCGTCAAGGGAATCACGATCGCTACTTGGGGCGGCGCAGCGCCGTCGACCGCATTCGCCGGAGCCCCCCAGATCACCGCAGCAGCCAGCGCCGTCGAAACAGCGGCGAACGCGGCGACCCTGCCACGCGCGGTTCTCAAGAGCACGATTGCATTACACAATCTCGCTCGTCAGCCATGCGACGAGTCTATTGTTCGATCCTGCGGCCGCCGGGTCTTCGACACTGCGGTCCTCGCGTCGCCAACGCCGCGGCGGCTGAAACCCGCTGTGGCAAGCTAGGGCACTATGGAAAGCGTCGCCTCGGCCGTTCGGCGGTTGGACGAGCTCGCCGACTCTGAGCCGGTCGCGAGCCTCGCTCGAGCGTTCGCGCACGCTGGTTTCGAGCTCGCCTTGGTCGGCGGTCCGGTGCGCGACGCCTTCCTTGGGCGTGAGGTCGTTGATCTCGACTTCACGACGAGTGCGCTTCCAGACGAAATTCTTGAGCTCGTCAAGCCGATCGCGGATGCCCATTGGGACGTCGGCCGTGAATTCGGCACGATCGCCGCGCGCATCAGTGGGCGCAGTGTTGAGATCACCACCTATCGCGCTGAACGCTACGACACCGCAAGCCGCAAGCCTCAGGTACGGTTCGGCGACTCCCTCGAAGACGACCTCGGCCGCCGTGACTTCACCGTCAACGCCATGGCGTTGCGATTGCCGCAGCGGGTCCTCGCCGACCCGTGGGGCGGGATCGATGACCTGCTGGCCCGGCGCCTCGTTACTCCTGCATCGCCGGAGGTGTCCTTCGGAGACGACCCGCTTCGCATGCTTCGTGCGGCCAGATTCAGCGCACAACTCGGATTCACTGTCGCCGAGCCGACGCTGGTGGCCATGCGTGAACTGGCTCCGAGAATCGAGATCATTAGCGCGGAGCGCATCGCCGATGAACTCGTGAAGCTCATGCTGACTGATGACCCGGTGCCGGGCATCCGATTGCTGGTTGATACGGGACTCGCCTCTCTGGTGTTACCAGAGGTACCTGCGCTCATGCTTGAGCGAGACGAGCACGCGCTCCATAAGGATGTCTACGAGCACAGCTTGACGGTGTTGACGCAAGCGATCGAACTCGAAGGCGAGCGCCCAGAGATCGATGGCCCAGACATTGTCTTACGTCTGGCGGCACTTCTGCACGACATCGGCAAGCCGGCGACGCGCAAGATCGAGGCTGGCGGCATCGTGACCTTCCACCACCATGACGTGGTCGGGGCCAAGCTCGCCGCCAAGCGTCTTCGCGCGCTCCGTTTCGACAACGACACGATCGCATCCGTTTCTCGCCTCATCGAATTGCATCTGCGGTTCTTCGGCTACACCGAGGGCGCGTGGACAGACTCGGCGATCCGCCGCTACGTGAGGGACGCCGGCATTGAGCTTGAGCGGTTGCATATCCTGACAAGGGCGGATGTCACGACCAGAAATCGCCGGAAGGCCGACCG
>JBBQLW010000264.1:0-1936 GCA_038328315.1 Actinomycetales bacterium | reverse complement strand
AACTGCCGGCCGGCGCAGAGCGAGCCGAGGAAGCGCGCGGGATTCGGGATCGCGCGCTCGCGGGCGATTATGGACCTCGAGCGCAGAGCCGTACGGCTCAGGCGCAGGAGCGTCGCATCCGCATTGTTGCCGGCTTCCCGGCCGAGCTGCGGGCGGACCTCGACGAACTGAAGGCCACGGCACCGGGCGAGCGCCAAGAGCTCGCCAAGGAGATCGCGGACACGTCGCTCGCCGGAGGATACGGCGCGAAGGCACAGTACTTTGCCGAGCGCGTTCAATCGAGCGACGCCTGGCAGAACTGCGTTGCCGATCGTCAGACCGGCAACTGAGTCAACAATCACGCTCAGGACGTGTTGACCGGGAGTCCAAATCCGAATCCTGTCCGGAAACGGACTCCCGGTTAGATCTGCAAGTCAGGGTGGGGCGAGAAGATCTCTTCGACACCCCCACCGACGGGGCCTGTCAGAGAGACAGCGAACCGCACCGGCGCGAATCGTCCTTCAACGGGATTCATTACCCCAATGCGCACCACAATCTCTGGGCCGAACTGTCCACCTTGGCGGTAGCTATCTGCCGGGAACATTCCTTCGAGCTCGGTCATGCTGTCGCCGATTGACGCGCCGTCGATCGACTCGACACGCACTCCGCGCACGTCAGAGGCGTTCACCTTGACCGCAAATTCCGGCCGAGCTGGAACCCTGCTCGCCGGGTAGTCGAAGTCCAGAATCTCGAACCCGTCCCACACGTAGCTCGTGTAATCGAATCCGTCGCCAGACGGATCTGCCTGACGGAATTCAACGATGGGCTCAAAACCAAAATAGCCGCTGACTTCGTCGACAACCGGTCCTAATGCCGAGACCGGCTCAAACATATCAATCAGCCCAATCGAACTCTCTGATGCGTCCACAGCACCAATGAGGCCGCTGAAGATGACAATACGGGCGGCAAGAGCCCCCGCAGCAGCCCCAGCGTCCGGCGAAGCGGTACTGGGCGACGTTGCAGGCGCGGTGCGAATCGGTGCCGCGGTCGAAGCTCCAGCGGAACTTGTCACCGTAGGGCTGGGTGCAGGAAGCCCGGGAGTGCATCCAGCGGTCGCAAATGTCACGAGCAACCCGAGCGTGACAATACCGAGCGCGCCACTTCGAGAGGGACTAGTTTTCATGCCCCAAGACTAGGGCCGAATGCGACGCCAAGCTGAGTTGACGTCGGGCCGGTCACAACCCGCTTCCACGCCCCTTCGTAGCCAACGGGAACGAACCCGACCGCCTCGTTGACCGAGAGCATCGGCCGATTTTCTTCAGCGTTCGAGGTGCTGATCGATGGATGCCCAGGCGCCACCCGCTCAAGGTGCTCGATGTTCGCAAGCTTCATCAGCATCCCGAGTCGGTGGCCCCGGTGCTCCTTCAGCACGATCGTGTCCTCTTGGGTGACCGTCCGGTGCAACTCGGGCGGCACCGACAGGCTGGTGAATCCGGCCAGCCGACCGCTCGAGATGTGTTCGACCATCGCCACGAGCTCGCTTCGCGGACCTTCGGCGTTCCGGTTCTCCCAGTCGAGCATTCGTTGCACGGTCCAGACATCCTCCACCTCCTCCATGCCAGCAGACGGCGCGTCAGTACTCATTCGTGTCTGCAGCATCGCCATGTCTTGGAGCCACTCTGGCGGCGTGCGATCGACAAAGGTGTGCAACCGGTATTCGAGCGCGGATGCCGCGACCGCAGCCGTCATCAACGCCGCCATCGTTGACTGCGCAACCGGAAGCGCTAGCTTGCTCGACCGCTCAACCTGCTCCAGCTGGAATCCGTTCTTCAGCAGAAAGCGCACCCCGTCGTCGGCGAGCGCAACCGAACCGAATCCGGTCGGTGACGCCAGTCGCTCCCCAGGGAGTTCTTGGCTGATCGCATACACGTGATGGCTCGACCGTGAATCGGCCACG
>JBBQLW010000263.1:0-2000 GCA_038328315.1 Actinomycetales bacterium | reverse complement strand
CGTTCCACTCGACGGCTACCTCGACTCGTTCTTTCAGGAGGTCTACCTCGATGCCGACTCGGTTCCGGTCTTTGCGAAGGTTGCGAAGTTTGTCTCGGATGATGCGCTCGACAACTACGTCGAACAGATGCAGATCGAGGTCCGCAAGTACCTGACCAAGAGCCTGAACTATGGCAAGGCCGCGAAGCGAATGTACAACTTGTTTCGCCTGTCCGGGCGGTACAACGACGCGGCCTTCGTTCGGGAGCTCTTTGACGAGCCAGCGACGATTCTCTATCAGGTTTGGTCGCTCATCTCGACCCTCGACAACGCAACCCAGCCGGATTCGTCGATCCCGGTCGCCGAGGTTCGGGCACAAACCGATGAGCTCATCCTCGCGGTCGTGAATGCGCTAGAAGGAGACGAGGAAGCTGAACTCGTCAAGGCGCTCCTTGGGCTGCGGCAGACCCTTGAGGCGCACGATTTGAAAGAACTCCGCACCGCGCAAGTGGAGGCGGCGCGCACTCAGGTCGTGAACCTCATCAACACGTTCTTCCGCGACAAACTCGAATCGATGCCAAGTATCCGCGATTTCATCCACGAGATGCAGCGCGAGGACAAGCTCGATCCCGCGAAAGCGTAGCGAGGCGAGGCTAGGGGCTTGAAGCTAGAGTCCTGCCAGCGCCTCGTCGAGCACATCGACCGCTTCCATGAGTAGCGCATCACTGATGGCGAGGTTCGGGAGGAACCGCACCACGTTGCCGTAGGTACCGGCCGAAATCGTGAGCACTCCGTGCTGCGCTGTGTAGGTCGTGATCGCCGAAACCGCTGCCGCGTTGGGCTTGCGCGTTCCCGGCTCCACGAGTTCGATCGCGAGCATCGCACCGATGCCGCGGACATCGCCGATCACGGGATGCTTGGCCTGCAGTTCGAGCAGTCGCGGCTTCATGGCGCTCTCGATGTGGGTTGCGACGCTGAGCAGGTGCTCCGACTCAATGAGCTCAAAGACGGCGACGGCAGCTGCCGCCGCTACCGGGTTGCCGCCGAAGGTACCGCCGAGTCCACCGGGGTGCGAGGCATCCATGATTTCTGATCTTCCGGTCACCCCGGCAATCGGCAGTCCGGCTGCAATGCCCTTCGCGCTCAAAATCAGATCCGGCACGAGATCGAAGTGTTCGCTGGCGAAGTAGCGGCCGGTGCGGGCAATGCCGCTCTGGATTTCGTCTGAGACGAACACGATCCCGTTGGCAGTGCACCACTCTTGCAGCGCCGTGAGGTAGCCGGCGGCTGGAACGACGAACCCGCCCTCGCCCTGGATCGGCTCGACGACGAGGCACGCGAGGTCGGTGGCTCCGACGCTCTTCTCGAAGTACGAGATCGTCCGGGCCGCGGCATCCGCCCCATTCAGGCCGTCGTGAAACGGGTACGAACCCGGCGCGCGGTGAACGTCGCTAGCAAACGGCCCAAAACCAAGGCTGTATGGCATGGCCTTGAATGTCATGGCCATCGTGAGGTTGGTGCGACCGTGATACGCGTGGTCCAGCACTCCGACGCCGTTGCGGCGGGTGAATTTTCGCGCGATCTTGACAGCGTTCTCGACGGCCTCAGCGCCCGTTGAGACCAGCACGGTCTTCTTGGCATGGGTGCCAGGAGTGTGCTGGGCGAGCAGTTCGGCCACACGCACGTAGGACTCGTACGGGGCGACCGGGAACATCGTGTGCGTGAAGCGCTCGAGCTGTGCGGTGGCTGCGGCGGTCACCGCGGCGTTGGTGTGCCCGATAGTGGTCACGCCGATGCCAGAGGTCAGGTCGATGAACTGATTGCCATCAACGTCCACGACAATCGCGCCGTGGGCCCGGTCGACATAGATCGGCACGGCGGATGAGACTCCAACCGGTACCACCGCGAGCCTGCGCTCGTGGAGCGCGAGTGAGCGTGGGCCGGGAATCGCTGTAACGATACGACGTTCTTGAGCGATGTCATGAACGGTGCTGTCGAGTGACGGTGCAGTAATGGTGTCG
>JBBQLW010000262.1:0-2027 GCA_038328315.1 Actinomycetales bacterium | reverse complement strand
TCGAGGAGCACTTCGACTTCGATTGTCGGGTTGCCCCGGGAGTCAAGAATTTCGCGGGCGCCGACTGCCTCGATTAAGGCCATGGGGGACTCCTTTTAAGAGCACGGTGTTTAAGTGCACGGTGTGTATGCGCAAAGGGTTGATGCGCACAGTGTGGTGGGGTGCAGTCAGTCGCTGCGCCTAAAGCCTAGCGTTGGGCTAACTCGCTCCACGCGCCCGACGCGCTTGACGCGCTTGACGCGCTTGACCCGCTTGACCCGCTTGACCCACTTGACCCACTAGGTCGTGGAGAAGCATGGCCGGGCGTCAAGCGATTGGGCGAAACTCCAACGCGTCGACGGTCGGCTCGATCGCCGAGTCCTCGGTCACAAACGCGTACTCCGAGAATCCGGATGCTGCGAGCCGAGCCAGCAGCGGTGCCATGTTGCGCGGCCTGCGCTCCAAGCGCACCCGCCGACCGCTCGCGATGAGCGCGGCCTGCAGAGCAATCAGGGTAGCCGGGGCGACGCTGTCGTCGTGGACGAGCGCCGCGGCATCCGCCCGCTCTTCTGCAGGCGGCTCGACCAAATCAACGAGTCGTTCGAAGCCGAGCGAGAACCCGGCCGCTGGCACGTCGGTGCCGAGGAAACGCCCGATCATGCCGTCGTAGCGTCCACCACCGCCGAGGGAGTAGCCGAGGGTTGGGTGGGCGACCTCGAAGATCGCTCCGGTGTAGTAGCCCATGCCGCGCACCAGGTTTGGCGCAAATACGAGTCTGGCGCGGCTGCCGACGGCCTCGCGAATGGCGCGCAGTTCGGCGTAGGCGTCGTGATCGAGCCACGCCGGTGGAGCATCGAGGAGCGCCCAGCCATCGCGATCAAGCGCGCCGAGGGCATCCAATGTCAGGGCTGTGCGGTCGGGGTGGCCGAGGCCGAGTTCGCGGAGTTCTGCAACGACCCCTGCTACGCCGATCTTGTCCTCCTTGTCGATCACGATGAGGGCACGGTCGAACGACTCGGTTGGAACGTCGAGGAACGCAAGGAGCGCGTGCAGGATGCGACGATCGTTGATGCGGATCGTGGCATCCGCGATGCCGAGGGACGCGAGTGTTGCTGCGGTCGCCGTGATCAGCTCAACCTCGGCGAGCGGGCCGGGCTCACCGATCACGTCGATGTCGCACTGCATGAACTGCCGGTAGCGCCCCTTCTGTGGGCGCTCGGCACGCCAGACCGGCGCGATCTGAATCGCACGGAAGACGGTCGGCAGCTCGGCTCGATGGCTCGCGTAAAACCGTGCGAGCGGCACCGTCAGGTCGTAGCGGAGGCCAAGGTCGGCGAGTTCGATCGGGTCGGTTGCTGCGCGCAGGTCGTCGGCGGTCAGACCCCGCTTGAGCACCGCGTACGCAAGCTTTTCGTTGTCACCGCCGAGCCCAGCGTGGAGGCGATCGCTGTCTTCGACGACCGGCGTTTCGATCTCGTCGAACCCGTGTGCTCGATAGCGTTCCCTGATGATGCCGAGGATGCGTTCACGGTGCGCCTTCTCAGCCGGCAGGAAGTCGCGCATCCCGCGGGGAGGATTGACCGATGACGCCATGCGTTGATTGTCGCAGGTCAGCGGGGCCCGGGCGGCGGGTCTGCCCCGAATCAGCCGCCCATCCCGATGATTCCGGCGTCGCTCGCTGTCGCGACCTCGTGTTCGCGGATCTCGCGCTGAAGACCACGCAGTGCGGTGCGCAGGGCACGTTCTGAGTCGAGCCCGTTCGCCTTCCCGGATCCCACGATCGCGAGCAGCAACGGACCGAGTTCGTCCTCGTCGGTGACGTTGACCGCGCCGGGCTGAGTTGCGTCAAGCAGCCCGACCTTGTGCGCTCGGCCCAGCAGCTTGTCGGCGAGCGCGAGGGCGGGCATCCCCTGTGGAATCCCGTCGAGTTCACTGGTGCGATGCGGCTTCTCGACCTTCTTGACGTCATCCCAGACCGAGATGACGTCCGCTGCCGTCTCCGCGGTCGCGTCGCCGAACACGTGCGGATGGCGGCCGATCATCTTCGC
>JBBQLW010000261.1:0-2053 GCA_038328315.1 Actinomycetales bacterium | reverse complement strand
CCGCCACTCGCGGTTCGGATGCGGGTTCAGCTCCGAGTTCTCGACCGGATCGCATTGCACCTCGGCGTCGCCCTCATCACTTGGGCCAGGCGCTCGCGTGCGCTTGAGTCACGTGAACGACGGGCCAACCGCGCAGAACAGCAGTTTGCGATCCTCGAGCGCGAACGGGCAGCAGAGCGGATGCTTCGACTCGCCGTTCCCCCACGCTGAGGTGTGCGGCGCTGCCCCGGCCGGGCCAGACCCTAAGCTGACAGATGAGCGCGGAGCCCGCGCCTGCCCCGCACTCAATCGATGGGACACACCGATGTCGAGCACCCCCGTTATCGCCACTGGCTTCGGGTCGGTCGACCTGACGAGCATTCCGGCAACCGAGCGGTACGAGCTCAGCAACGTCTTTGAGGGTGACCCGCAATCGCACTACGTCGATGTAGCAACCGTCGGCGAAACGACCCTCGGGGTCTGGCAGGTGACCGAAGGGTCGTTCACCTCGACCGGCCTCGACGAAGCGTTCGTCGTCTTGAGTGGCGCAGGCACACTGACCTTCGTAGAGACCGGCACCGTCGTTGAGCTCAGGCCCGGTGTTCTTGTGCGGGTGACCCCGGATGCCACCATCGAGTGGGAGATCACCACCCTGATCCGCAAGCTCTACATCGAGTAGCGGCCAACTCCCCAGCGTTGCTCGGGGAGCACAGCCCTAGTGGATCTCGGCCGTCGTGTCTTCCTTGGCTCGCCCGCCCTCCGTCTTCCGCGTCTTGCGGGTCTTGAGAAGGCTCAGCACTGTCGCGACCGTGATCGTGAGCGCGATGAACAGGAGCGAGAACCAGATTGGGATGTCAGGTACCCACTTGACCGGTTCACCTCCGTTGATGAACGGCAACTCGTTGACCTTCAGTGCATGAGCCACGAGCTTGATGCCGATAAACGCGAGGATGACGGCCAAGCCTTGGGCGAGGTAGACCAGACGCTCGAGGAGCCCGCCGATCAAGAAGTACAGCTGGCGTAGACCCATCAGCGCAAAGGCGTTTGCGGTAAACACAATGTAGGCCTCGTCCGTCAGACCGTAGATCGCGGGTATCGAGTCGACAGCGAAGATCAGGTCCACAAATCCGATCGCGACGATCGTGAGCAGCATCGGGGTGAAGAACCTTTTGCCGTCGATCTTCACCGAGAGACGATCACCGTGATAGTGATCTGTGAACGGCAAGATGCGGCGGGCAATCTGGACGATCCGCCCTTGAGTGGGGTCACTGTCGTGAGAACCGAATGCCTGGCGGTAGGCCAGCACGAGCAACAGGGCGCCGAAGATGTAGAAGATCCAGGAGAAGTTTTCGATCAGCGCTGCGCCGACGGCAATGAACCCCCCACGCAAGATGAGGGCAATGGCGATTCCGATCATCAGCACTTTCTGCTGGTAGATCTTTGGCACCGCAAACCCGGTCATGACAAGGAGGAACACGAAGAGGTTGTCGACCGACAGCGCCTTCTCGGTCAGATAGCCCGCGAAGTACTCGCCGCCGAACTGCCAGCCGGAGACCGTGCCGATACCGACACCGAAAAGCAGGGCGAGGCCGATATAGAACGCCGACCAGCGAGCGGACTCGCTGATTGTCGGCGCGTGCGGCGTGCGTACATGCGCGAAAAACTCGTACACGAAGAACGCGATCGTCACCGCGATAGTGATGAGCCAGATGAGGGGCGTCACGCCCATGCCGAAACTCCTTGGTTGGTCGCTGTCGGGACCAAGGTTTCCTCGACCCCGACAAATCGGGGCAAGCCGCCCAGAACACGATTGAGGATTCGCGTTGACGAGTCGACTTCGAAAGAATGCTCCCCTTGCCCCGCATACTCTACCCGGCACCGTCGGGCGCGGCGGTCGGCTGCGATTGTCGCTAGCTCAGCGAGTCGCCTTCGCGACAAGTTCGGCGATCTGTTTCTCGACCGCAGCGGTCAGCTCAACTATCGCGAACGAGGTCGGCCACGCGGCGCCGTCGTCGAGCGCGGCCACATCGTTGAAGCCAAAGGTCGCATAGCGTGCATCGAATTTGGATGCCGG
>JBBQLW010000260.1:0-2059 GCA_038328315.1 Actinomycetales bacterium | reverse complement strand
AGCGATGTTGACGTCGATGACCTCGTCGTACACCTCACGGTCAAGGATCTCTGGCACGAAGTTCGCGCCGATGCCCTGAATCTTGTGGGGTCCAGGAGCACCGCCATTGAGAATCGGAGACTCCTCCGGTTCGACCGCGATAACCCGCAGCCCCGGCTTCTGCTCTTTCAGGTACCCACCGGTGCCGGAGATCGTTCCGCCAGTGCCAACTCCAGCCACAAAAATGTCGACTGCGCCACCCGTGTCTGCCCAGATCTCCGGGCCGGTTGTCGCGCGATGAATCGCCTGGTTTGCCGCGTTCGCGAACTGCTTTGCCAGCACAGCGCCCGGCGTCTTTGCGATGATCGACTCTGCGGTTTCGAGGGCTCCGCGCATGCCGTCAGAACCCGGCGTCAGCACGACCTCGGCGCCGTATGCCTTGAGAAGCACCTTTCGTTCCATGCTCATCGTCTCTGGCATCGTCAGGATCACACGGTACCCGCGAGCTGCACCAATCATGGCGAGCGCTATGCCGGTATTGCCGCTGGTCGCCTCGACGATCGTGCCGCCGGGCAACAGTTCACCGGACGCCTCGGCAGCGTTGACGATCGACACCCCGAGCCGGTCCTTGACGCTTGCGGATGGGTTGTAGAACTCGAGCTTCGCCAGCACTTCGGCGGCCGCGCCGTCAGACACTTTGTTCAGTCGCACCAGCGGGGTGTTCCCGAAGATCTCGGTGATGTCGCTATAGATGGTGGGCATGCCAGAAGCCTAGGCTGTGCGACTGAACGGGGGGACCTGCGCGTTGCCCGCGTGCCGACCGCGACCTCGCGGCGGCCGTCGAAGACCGACACATCGCCGCGACCGCTAACGTAGGATTCTCAACCGGACCGGGGTCATGCTCACAGTCATCATCGGCACCACCAGCGCGCTCATCTTTGGTGCAGCCGACTTTCTTGGCGGGCTCGCAGCACGACGCATGAGTGCCGTCTTGACCACGGCCATCGCCGCCATTACCGGTCTTGGCGTGTTCAGCCTGGCCCTTCCGTTCTTTGGCGGGAGCTGGTCGGGCGATGCCGTGATGCTCGGCGCGGCATCCGGTGTTGCGGGCGCCATTGCCATCGGACTGCTGTACGCCTGCCTCGCGATTGGACCGATGAGCATCCTCTCGCCGTTGACCGCTGTGGTCTCAGCGATCGTGCCCCTGACCTACGGACTTGTCGGCGGCGAGCGTCTCGGCCCCATCGGCTACGTCGCTCTCGCGATCGCTCTCGTCGCAATAGTGCTCGTCGGATTTGTGCCAGAGAAGAACGCTGTGCGCCCGAGCCTTCGAGGCGTGGTCATGGCGATCGGCTCGGGTATCGCGATCGGCGTGTTTCTGATTCTGATCGATGCAACGCCTGACGAGTCTGGGCTCGTGCCACTCGTTGTCAACCGCGCAACGAACTCGACGATCATGTTTGCGCTCGTCGGGGTGTTGGCGCTTATCGCTTGGCGACGCGGCAGCGGCCCGGCGCACGGCGTGTGGCGCTCTGGACTTGCGCTCGCGGTCGGTTGCGGGGTGCTCGACGCCATCGCCAACGCCGGACTGCTACTCGGTGTGCGCTTGGGTGAGTTGAGCGTCATTTCGGTGCTCACCGCGCTCTATCCGGCCGGAACGATCATCCTCGCTGCGATCGTGTTAAAGGAGCGAATCGCGTGGCTCCAGTACGTCGGCTTGGTGCTCGCGATCGCCGCCGCCGCGATGTTCGCGCTCGCCTAGAGCGTGCGGACGTGCGTGCTGGGTCGCCAAACTCCAGTTTGAACGGTCGGGATGTGCGCGACCGTCAAAACTGGAGTATCGAGGCGCGAAAGCGACGGAAGCGCTCTGCCTAGCGAGGCGCAAAAACGCCGATGGCGCTCTCCCCGTGAAGGGGTGAGCGCCATCGAGCGGGTGAACTACAGGGCGGCGAGCGTGCCGATCAGCTCGTCACCCGGGGCGACGTGGCTCATCGTGGCGTCAATCTCCGCGCGGCCGAGCAGCTCGTCCATCTTGCGACGGCGGTTCTTGTTCACGAGCGTGACGACAGTTCCGGCCTTG
>JBBQLW010000259.1:0-2116 GCA_038328315.1 Actinomycetales bacterium | reverse complement strand
CATTCAGGCGATGGCGCTGCCGGTGCTCAGGCACCGAATCCAACTCCGACCAGAAGCCGAGCTTGAGGGCATCTCGTCCGACTCGATCTTGCGCTCGATCATCCAGCAAGTCCAGGTGCCGATCTAGTGCGCGGTGGAGCTGAGGGAATCGCGACAGCGATTCCGCGACCCCAGCGCCGAGCGAGCCTGCGAGCGAGGCGATCATGGCCCTGAGCGGTTGGTTCGTGGCCCTCCTCGCGCTCGGCGTTGTCCCGATCGTGCTTACTGGCGGGCCCGGCGCGCTCGTGGTCTGGCTGATGATCGTGGTGGCGCTCGGCGCGCTCGACCTCGCACTCGCCGGCTCACCTCGCTCGGTAACCGTGCAGCGCGAACTGCCGCCGCGCATCCGGCTTGGCGAGAGCGCGCAAGTTTCTGTGCTCATCAGCAATCGAGGCGGTCGGATGCTTCGCGGTCGCGTTCGCGACGCGTGGACTCCATCGGCGCAAGCGTCGCCGCGGTCGGCGGCCATCGGTATTCCCGCTGGCGAGCGACGGCGCGTGACCAGCACGATCACGCCGTTCCGCCGGGGCGAGCGTAGGGCAGACGCGGTGACCATCCGATCGTTCGGGCCGCTTCGACTCGCAGCCCGGCAAGCGACGATTGCGGTGCCAGGCGCTGTTCTCGTGCTGCCGCCCTTCAACTCGCGAAAGCACTTGCCGTCGCGCCTGGCGAGGCTCCGCGAACTGGACGGCGCGACGAGCGTCATGGTGCGCGGCCAAGGCACCGAGTTCGACAGCCTGCGCGAGTACGTTCGGGGCGACGACGTGCGATCAATCGACTGGCGCGCGACCGCTCGACGAAGCGGCCAGACACCATCGGCCGGACCGCAACTGGTTGTGCGCACGTGGCGGCCAGAGCGGGACCGGCGGGTGGTGATCGTCATCGATAGCGGGCGCACCTCGGCCGCGCGCATCGATAATGAGCCTCGTATCGACACGGCGTTCGAGTCGGCACTCCTGCTCGGCGCACTCGCGTCGAGTGCCGGAGATCGGGTCGACCTCATCGTCTTCGACAGGCGGGTGCGCGCGCGGGTGCAGGGCGCAACGGGTGCAGAACTGCTCTCGAAGATGGTCACGAGCATGGCCCCGGTCGAACCGGAGCTGATCGAGCTGGACTGGACGGCCGTGCCCTCCCTCGTTCGGGCGGTCACCTCGCAGCGTTCGCTCGTGGTGCTCGCCACAACGATCGACACACCGGGTTCCTCACGAGGCCTCCTCTCTGTGCTGCCCCAGCTCACCCGCAAGCACATGGTGCTGGTGGCATCCGTCACCGACCCGACGGTGATCGAGGCAACGCTGTCTCGCGCGAATCGCACCGAGGTCTATCTCGCTGCCGCAGCCGAGCGTGCCATGCTCGACCAGGCGCGAGTGGCCGACGCCATCCGCCAACTGGGGGCGGATGTTGTCACTGCGGCTCCGCAGGACCTCCCACCGGCGGTCGCAGATCGCTATATCGCGCTCAAGGCCGCTGGAAAGCTTTAGGCTCGCTACGCGAGAGAACACCATCATCGTCAAGCCGCGACACCGTCCGGCACGTCGATGTCACGGCACGATCAGAAAGAGGACCGACTCATGGCCGACAACGTTACCAATGCAGACATCGAACTCGAACCATCCCCGACGCTCACCAAGCGGCTCGTCGCAGAAGCCTTCGGTACGTTTCTGCTGGTTGGGGGTGTCATCGGCACCGCGCTCTTCACCTCGGCCTTTACCGGTCCGTTGGGAGTTGCGCTTGCAGTAGGACTCGCCGTGATTGGTGGCGCATACGCCGTCGGCCACATCTCTGGTGGTCACTTCAACCCGGCCGTCACGCTTGGTGCGGCAGCAGCTGGCCGGTTTGCGTGGAAAGACGTGGCTCCCTATATCGGGGCGCAGATCCTCGGTGGCGCGTTGGCAAGCAGCGTGCTGTTCGCCATCGCAGCAGATGGCCCGGCCGGTTTTCTCGATGATGCCGTCGCTGCCGGTTTCGCGTCCAACGGATTCGGCGAACACTCACCGAGCGGGTTCGGCCTTGCTGCCGTCATCGTCGCCGAAGTGGTACTGACCGCCGTGTTCCTGTACGTGATCCTCGGAGTGAC
>JBBQLW010000258.1:0-2120 GCA_038328315.1 Actinomycetales bacterium | reverse complement strand
CGGTGTCGGGCTAGACGCAGTCGGGGTTGGCGAGGGGCTCGATGCGGTCGGAGTGGGACTTGGAACGGGTACCGGTGCTGCCCCGCGCGTCAGTAGCAGGATCAGTGTGATCAGCACCGCAAGCAACAACGCTCCCAGGATCGACAGCAAGATCACCATGGTGCGCTTCGACTTGCCATCTGCGGCGGCCGTTGCGACATCGCGCGACGGCGACATGACCTCGGTCGGCGCATCCGGTTGCTCGAATCGCTCGGTCGGTGTGTCGTCGCTCATGTGACCCTCTTCCAGATGAGGCGCAGAACCGGAGTAGACCCGGGGCGATGGATAGCCTAGGGCTTCGCTCGACGCCTCGGTAGTAGGCGAATCAGCGGACCCTCACGCCTACGGTTGCAGTCGATCCACCACCCAGTCGCCGTGGGCTGTCGCAGTGAACCGAATCCGGTCGTGGAGCCGAGACGTGCGGCCCTGCCAGAACTCGATCCGCTCCGGCATCACACGAAAACCGCCCCAATTATCGGGCCTCGGCACTTCCGTGCCTTCTGGATAGCGTTCCTCGAGGTCGCGCACTCGCGCCTCAAGTTCTTCTCGGCCGGCAATCGGCTGTGACTGGTGGCTCGCCGTGGCGGCGATTTTGGCACCGTGGGGCCGGCGTTGGAAGTACTCGTCGCTCACCGCAGCCACGGTCGGGGTCGCACGCCCGTAAATCAGCACCTGTCGGTGCTGGCGGTACCACGGGAACACAATCGAGACATTCGGGTTGGCAAGAAGCGCTCGTCCCTTGCGCGATTCGTAGTCGGTGAAGAACTCCAAGCCATCCGGATAGATGCCCCGCAACAGCACCGTGCGACTGCTCGGCTTTCCGTCTGGGTCGATCGTTGATAGCACCATGGCGTTCGGCTCGTAGATCTCTTCTGCCTCGGCGCGCGCCAACCACGACGCAAACTCGACGAACGGGTCAGCATCGACATCCGCCTCCGTGAGGCTAACTGCCCCATAGTCGGTGTGGGTCTTGAGCGAGCGGATGGCAGCGGTTTCTTCGTCGAGGGAACTCATGTTGCCATTGTCGTCGGTTCGCATGAGTGCTTGCTCTAGCCTCGCGGCCGCGCGAGTTCGGCCACGGGGGGACTTTTGGGGTGCAGCAGCCGCGGCACCTGATTTGGGTCCACCGATCGCGGCGGCTTCAACCAGTAGCTAGCGTCATCCCGAGTGATCTGCCAATGATTGTTGTGCAGCAGCATGTGGTGATGTCGGCAGAGCAAGACGCCGTCGCGAACGTTGGTCAAGCCGTGATCTCGCTCCCACTCGTTGATGTGGTGGGCTTCGCAGTGTGACGGCGGTCTTGCGCAGGTGGGGAAGACGCATCCACCGTCTCGCACGGCGAGGGCGATGCGCTGCAGTTCAGTGAACAGGCGTTGGGTTCGGCCGAGGTCGATGACCTGATGCTTGCGATCGAACTTGACTCCGATGATTCCGGTGTTGCAGATGTGGCGATCGACGGTTTCGCGCGAGATCGGCTGCGGGTCACCTTCGAGGAAACCATGTCCCGCCGGGTTGGCTGAGCGGACTGGGTTGGTTGAGATGAAGGGGTCGGTTGAGCTGACGGTGTCGGCCGACCAGACCGGGAGACTCAGCGCCGTTTCGGTCACAATCACGCGCACTGCGGGGCGGAGGCTGCCGAACAGGGTGCCGGGGTCGGCGTCGGTTGCGAGGCGAACCATGTCAACGAGCGCGTCGGCGAGCAACTGGTCGTTCGTTCGGGGGTCGTCGATCATCGCCTGCGCTTCCGCCTGAGCCGCGGCATCCACGAACCTGACGCCTCGCCGAGGAGCGACGACCGCGTCGAGCGCGCTGAAGACCAGCTGGCCACTCTCTGGATCGAGCAGGAACGACCCCTGATACATGCCGTCGTCACGGACCCAGCGCTTGAGGTAGCGGTGGTCTCGGCGCTGCTGCTCGCGCCGGGCTATGCCGGCAGCGTCGAGGCGGTCACGGGCGCTGCGCGCTTCGCGGCGCAGTTCGTCGAGGGTGACCGATGGCACCCGGCCGATGAGGTGCTCACACTCGGCCAGCAAGTCGGCAGCGGGCGCTCGATCGGCAACGGGGGCAAGCCCGCGCCGAAT
>JBBQLW010000257.1:0-2125 GCA_038328315.1 Actinomycetales bacterium | reverse complement strand
CGCCTCGATCAAGGCGCTGCTCACCCGGTTCCCGCTCGTGGGCGCCGGCATCACCGAGTTCGCTCCTGCAAGCATGCTAGACGCAGCCGATGATATGCCGACGGTGCTGCGAATCATCGGCGCACTCGCAACCGAGACTGCACCTGATGCTCAGGTGGCGATCGGCATCTAGTCTGGAACCATGACTGAGCCCCTCGAAGACGAGCGACGAATCACGGTCGAGCGAGACGGCCACGTGCTGCTCATCGGCCTCAACCGGCCGCAGAAACGCAATGCAGCCGACCTGAGAATGCTGCAGCAACTCGCCTTCGCGTACGCCGAGCTTGAGAATGATCCAGAGCTGCGGGTCGGCTTCGTGTTCGCCCACGGCGAGCACTTCACCGCTGGGCTCGATCTTGCTGATGTTGCGCCGCGCATCGGCAAGGATGGCCTCGCCATGGTGCCGGATGGCGGCATCCACCCGTGGCAGGTAGCTGGTCAACAGTTGAGCAAGCCGGTCGTGATCGCGGTGCAGGGAACCTGCCTGACACTCGGGATCGAGCTCATGCTGGCAAGCGACATCGTTGTTGCTGCCGATTCTGCAAGCTTCGCCCAGTTGGAAATCGCGCGCGGGATTCTGCCATTCGGCGGGGCCACGATCCGCTTTCCAAGAGCGGCCGGCTGGGGCAACGCAATGCGCTGGATCTTGACCGGTGACACCTTTGACGCGAACGAGGCCTTCCGAATCGGCCTCGTGCAGGAGGTTGTCCCGCACGGCGAACAGTACCCTCGCGGGCTCGAGCTGGCGCATCGCGTCGCCGCGCAGGCACCCCTCGCGGTTCAGGCTGCGCTGGCGAATGCCCGAAGCGCGATTCGAGACGGGGATGCCGCGGCCGAAGCGGCCATGCAACCAGCCTTGGTGCGCCTGGCGGCGAGCGAAGACGCCCGCATCGGGATGGAAGCGTTTCTCAGTCGAAGCACCGCCGAATTCGTGGGGCGGTGACCGGGGATGACTGAGACTACTGAATGGGATGTCGTGATCATCGGCGCAGGGGCCGTCGCCGAGAACGTCGCCGACCGTGCCGTGCAGGGTGGCTTGACGGCATTGCTCATTGAGAGCGAGCTGGTCGGTGGTGAATGCTCGTACTGGGCGTGCATGCCATCCAAAGCACTGATCAGGAGCGGGTTTGCACTCGATGCTGCGCGCCGGGTGGGTGGCGCCGCAGAGGCAGTCACCGGCGAGCTTGACGTAGCAGCTGTGTTTGCGCGCCGCACCTCGTTCACCAGTAACTGGGATGACTCGGGCCAGGTCGCGTGGGTTCATGGCGCTGGCATCGAGCTGGCCCGCGGGTACGGCAGACTCAGCGCAGAACGCGAGGTGACGATCACGGCGTCGGACGGCAGCATCCGAGTCGTGACCGCTCGGCACGCCGTTGTCATCAGCACGGGTTCCGACCCTCTGCTTCCCGACATTCCTGGCCTCGCCGAGTCAGCGCCATGGACTCCGCGAGAGGCAACCAGCGCCACGAGCGTTCCGAAGCGGCTCGGGATCATCGGCGGCGGTGTTGTTGCGGCAGAACTCGCCACCGCATATGCGAGCCTTGGCGCCGAGGTCACTATTCTCGCGAGAAGCGGGCTGTTGCGAAACTACGAGGACTTCGTGGGACCACGCGTCGCAGCGGGCCTGCGCTCGCACGGCGTGCGAATCGTTGAGGCCTCCCCCGCGAACGTTCGTCGCAGCGACGCCGGGGTGCACCTCGAGCTCACTGATGAAGAGCTCATCGTCGACGAGGTACTCGTGGCAACCGGGCGCACACCGCGCACAACCGACATCGGCCTCGACACGATCGGCATGACTCCTGGCGAGTGGATTGCCGTGGATGACACGCTGCGCGTGCCCGGCTCCGATTGGCTGTATGCCACCGGTGACGTCAACAACCGCGCACTGCTCACCCATCAGGGCAAGTATCAAGCCAGAGCCGCCGGAGACGTCATCGTCGCCAGAGCCTCCGGCCGAGCGGTGGATGATGCGCCGTGGGGCAGCCACGTCGCCACAGCCGACCATTCCGCCGTTCCCGGTGTCGTGTTCAGCGATCCGGAGGTCGCGTCGGTCGGACTCACCTCGAGCGCAGCCCGCACGGCGGGG
>JBBQLW010000256.1:0-2135 GCA_038328315.1 Actinomycetales bacterium | reverse complement strand
GGTGAGTTCTGGGATGCCGTCGCGGGCGATAAAGATCGCATCCGGTGCATTGATCCAGATCTCTTCGACCTCGGCGTCGTCGAAGTAGGGCTGCAGAGCGCCGAAGCCGGTGAGGGTTGCGACGATCTGCTGGGCCGCGTTTGCCTCGTCGTCGAGAAGCGGCACAGAGCCGCCGAGGGCCCGCTCGCTGTAGCGCTGCACTTCGTCGTGCACGTAGCGCGCCGCAAGCGCTTCGTCCGACCCGAGATCGACGCCCTCTAGCCTGACGCGCTCGCGCACCCGGTCGGCAATGTGGGCGAGGGCGTGGGACATGCGCACATTCTTATTGGCCCAGTCTCGAAGCGCCGGAGGTTATCCACAGTTGACGGCCGCGGCTATTGCGCCTCAACTGTTCTGGCTTGATTCCGAGAGTGCAGCTTGCTGGCGCGCTGCGCCCGACCGGCAAGCACCAGCCCGATCACCGGGGCCGCGAGAATGAACATACCGAGCAACGCACCGAGCGTAGTGAAGGCGATTGCGAGCACTGCGGTCACCACAATGGCGAGCGCGATCAGCACGAAGTAGACGTGCTTGCCGGTCAGCGCGAAACCGACTAGGCCAAGTGTCAGCACCGCGAATCGCACCAACGGCTCGGCAACGGTGAAGGGCAGCTCGGCTCCGCCAATCGACACGAATGCCGCAACAACCACAACGCTCAGCCAGCCCGCGAGTCCTTGCCAGGAGATTCGACGATAGCGCGGATGCACGGTGTACTCGCGTGCGGCTTGGGCGGCTGTCGTTGACTGGCGCCGGGCCTGAAGGAGCATGTCGCGCGCTGCGGTGATCCGGATGAAATCCTCGGCGGAACGTGCTCCACGCCCCGGCGCAGCACTGCCATCGAGGTCTGGATGCGAGTCGCGCGCGCGCAACTTGAACGCCCGCTGGATCTCGGACTCTGTGGCATCCACCGCAATTCCCAAGGCAGCTGCCGCATCCTCGAGGGTCATGGTGCCAGCGTACAGGCGGGCCTTCGGCATAGAATCGTGGTCGCCAGCGGGAGTGGTGAAATTGGCAGACACGCAGGATTTAGGTTCCTGTGCTTTCGAGCGTGCGGGTTCAAGTCCCGCCTTCCGCACACGCGAGTTTTCGGAAATTTGCAGCGGGAGCCAGTATCATGACGACACCGTTATCAGCCGTGGCAACTCCGTAGCGTCCGACCCGATCGTGTCCTACTCGATGAAAGGACTTACGTGAACGTTCTACCAGCGAGCGGACTGTTTGATGTTGAATCAGCCATTACCAACGCTGGAGTGTGGGGGCTCGTTCTCGTCTGTGCGATCGTCTTCGTCGAGACCGGTCTGCTCATTGGTTTCCTCCTCCCTGGCGACACGCTGCTGATCATTACGGGGGTACTTACCTTCACCGGGGTTATCCCGTTCCCAATCTGGTTTGTGGTGTTGTGCATCTTCATCTCAGCGGTGCTCGGTGACCAGCTCGGCTACTACATAGGCCGTAAATCAGGGCCAGCGATCTTCGAGAAACGGTCGAGCGGTTTCTTCTCCAAGAAGTCCGTCGCTCGCACCCAGCACTTCTTCGACAAGTACGGCGGCTGGGCAGTCACCATCGCGCGCTTCATCGGGGTCGTTCGCACGATCGCTCCGGTCGCAGCCGGCGTCGGCAAAATGCCGTATCGCAAGTTCGTGTTCTTCAACATTCTCGGTGCGTTCCTCTGGGGCGTCGGGCTCACGTTCCTCGGCTGGGCTGTCGCACACATCCCGGGCGTCGCCGAGCTCGTCACGCAGTACATCGACGTCGTTCTCATCAGTGTGATCTCGATCGCCCTCATCGGCATCGCGTACCACCTGATCTCGGAGCGCGTCAAGATGCGGGCAGAGCAACGCCGCGAGGACGCGGGAATGCCAGCCCTCGAGACGAGCGACGAGCGCTAAGCGGGCGCATCCCCGAGCGGATGCCGCGACCGGAGCGCATCGAGGCCATGCTGGGCTCCACGGCGTACGTCGATCTCGGGGTCTTTGAGCAGCGGCCGCAAGGCTTCAACAGCGGATGCATCGCCAACAGCCCCAAGCGCTCGAGCGGCGGATGCGCGCACCCGCGCGACCTCGTCACGCAGCAGCTCGGCGACGGCCTCGGCGACC
>JBBQLW010000255.1:0-2137 GCA_038328315.1 Actinomycetales bacterium | reverse complement strand
AAGTCGGTGAACGACTTGGAGCCGATCTTCTTCTCGTCGAAGCCCGGGTCGAGGCGTTTCATCTGCTGCTTCAGGGCGGATGCTGCGACCCACCCGTCGACGTTGTCGTCCGTGCGGCGCACCCGGAGGGCCCGAACGAGGAGCTCGGTGGCATCCCGTTTCGGATCAGGCTCGGCTGGCTCGATAACCGGAGTCGACGCGGGCTCATCGTCGAGCAGGTCGTCGTAGTACGAGAACTCGTCGCAGGCGTTCTTGAACGCAGCGCTCGTGGACCCGGTGACACCGATGCCAATGACGGTGCGTCCAAGCCGTCGAGCGCGTTGTGCCAGCGGGATGTAGTCCGAGTCGCCGGCGACGATGACGATGTGACTGATGTCTTGTAGCCGGAAAAGGTCTTCGACGACATCGATGGCGAGACGGATGTCTGCGCCATTCTTCGTGCCGGACGTGTTAAACAGTTGAACGAGATCAACTGCGCGGTCAACGAGCTGCTTCTGATAGCGGGTGTTCGCAGGAGCCGCCCAGTCGGCATAGGCGCGACTGATGGCAACGGCCCCAAACGATGACGCGAAGTCGAGAACCGCGCCGATGTTCACGGTAGCTTCAGCAAGCCGCTCGGCCGTCTTGCCGCTCGCCGTGCGGGCTTTCTCCTTGATGAACGCGCCGCGCCCGTGCAGAAGGTCGTACTGCGAGATGACGATGTTGTCGAAGTCGATGTAGACGGCGACGCGAGTTTCGGTCAGATCAGCCATGCGGTAAGGGTAAGCCGAAGTCGTAAGTTTTCCCCACGGGCGACACGTTCGAATTCACCGCGCTTTCATGGAGGGGCCGACAACGCATCCTAGGGTTAGTCACCGTGCTCATCGAACGGGGTCAAGGACAGTCTGGCTGCTCTAAGTTCCTCGGTGCCCACAACTCCCCACCAACTTCTCCCTTTGGCCTCAGCGTTACTTCTGGTCCACATCGCGGTGCCGCGTGCAGTTGACATGCAAGGTTGGCTGCAGCGAGTTGACGATTGGGGTCAATAATGACACCATTGGGGAGTCGCGTGATCGGCAAACTGCTGATCCAAATGCGCGCCAGCCAATCCAACGTCAACTTCAAGGACCTCGTAAAAGTGTGTGTCTTCTACTTCGGTGAGCCTAGACAAAGCGGGACCAGCCACATGGTCTTCGCGACACCTCGGCATGGTGACCCACGCGTGAACATTCAAGAGAACCACGGAAAGGCCAAGGTCTACCAAGTCCGACAAGTGCTGCATGCAATCGATCGGTTGGCGGAACAATCATGACCAATGTGGATCACTACACGTACCGCGTAACTTGGTCCGCGGAGGACGACGAGTTTGTTGGACTCATCGCCGAGTTCCCATCGCTTTCATGGCTCGCGGCCAGTCAGATTGCCGCGCTAGTAGGCATCCGCGAACTGGTGGCAAGTGTGGTTGCCGAGATGGAGCATGCGGGCGAGCCAGTGCCCGAACCTTTCTCGGATCGCCGATACAGCGGTGAATTCAAGCTGCGTATACCCCCGGAACTGCACCGTGCGCTGGCGATCAGGGCCGCCGAGGAGAACGTCAGTCTCAACCGACTCGTGAGTTCGCGCCTTACGTCCTGAGCTCGTGAATGGGCCCAACGTCAGCGGCACCCCTTACCATCACAGCATGCCTGAGCGAGTCGAGGCGTGGTGGGCGCGACGACAGTGGTCGAAGGGCACGACCATGCCATACGCGATCGGCCACTACCGCGACGAGTGGTCGCGCTGGCCGGTGCTCGTACGTCAGTACCACCCCGAGTTCAACGGCGGAGTGGTGCTCTCCCAGGTTCCGCCAGCGGCCGACGTCTGGCTTCAGTGGCAGTGCGAGGTGGGGCACATCTTCGTCGCGACCCCCGGCGAGGTGCGCTCGCGAGCCGGGCAATCGCGGAGACGGTCGTCGTGGTGCCCGGATTGCTTCGCCGGCGCAGCGCCGCCGACAGCACCATCGAAAGGGAAGGCGTCGCGCGCGGTCCGACTGTGTTCGAAGTCGGATGCCGCGGCTCGCCACATCGGCGAACCTTTCTTCAGCGCCTGCGCCCCGACCGCCGCATCAGCGGCCGAGCCGCGCTTGGCGCAGTTGCTCGCCTCGCGCCTCGACTTCGAG
>JBBQLW010000254.1:0-2155 GCA_038328315.1 Actinomycetales bacterium | reverse complement strand
GCTGAACTCGGTGTAGCTGATGCCAGCCTCGGAATTGAGGCGCGCGCTGACCGCATCCTTCTTCAACATGGTCCCAACCCGGTAGTACTTGCCAATGTCGCGGAGAAAGTCGATGGCACTCAGCGGGGCAGTCCAGTCGAGGTTGTTGACGAGTCGCGCTGCAGTGTCGCCATCGAAGGAGAGAAACTTCGCGACCTGCGCCTCAAGGTATCCCACCCACTCGACGACGGTTGCCTCGTCGTTGAGCGTGCGCTCGGCGGTGGGCCGTGGATCGCCGATCAGTCCAGTTGAGCCGCCGACGAGGCCGAGGGGCTTGTGGCCGGCCAGTTGCAGACGACGCAACAGCAGCAACTGAACGAGGTTGCCCAGGTGCAGACTCGGCGCAGTTGGATCGAACCCGCAGTAGTAGGTAATCGGTGCGCCGGCGAGAAGCGCCTTCAGTTCGCCGGCATTGGTGGAGACGTGAACGAGGCCGCGCCAGGCGATTTCGTCCCAGATATCGTCGAACGATGGGTCGTTTGACTGGGATTTCAGAGATTCGGATGCTGTCACTGCCACGTCTTCAACCGTAGCGGAGGAACAACCAGTGCTAGCGGCGCGCAGCACGGCGGTAGGGCGACACGGTCGGCTCCCCCGGTATCCAGAAGCGCCACGGGAATGACGGCTCGCCCCCTGGCCCGGAGACGCCGGTCCGCGGACCCTGTTCGAACGGAACTTGGATCCTGGGGAGTTCGACGCGAATCCTCCCAGTTGCGAGATCGGTGCCGTCGTCGCCAAGGGTGATGCCGAGAGCAACGGTCAGGCGCGCCGGGCCTCTGGCGAGATCGACATCGACCCGCGAAGTGAGCCTGCGGGCGCGCGCAAGATCGATGCCCTCTACGATTTCGCCAGCACGAAGTAATACCGCGGATGCTTTCCCTTCCGGCGAGCAGACGACGTTCGCGCACACGTGCATCCCATAGGTGAAATACGTGTAGAGGTGACCCGGCGGGCCAAACATCGTGGAGTTCTTCACGCCCTTGCGGCGATAGGCGTGCGACCCCGGATCGATGCCGACCCCTAAATACGCCTCGACCTCGGTGATTCGAAGCGTAACGCTGTCGACCGAGATGGTCCCGCCAAGGAGCCGTGGCGCGACTTCGGTCGCCGGGGCTTCGAACAGCACGACCGTAACGCTATCGAATGCTCGCGCCCTCGAAAGGCCGACTTGACTAAACGAGCGGGATGCCGTTCACAATAATGATGATCGCGACGAACGCGAACACGGCGACCGCTCCGAGCACGACGATCCATTGACCGCGCTTGGTCATGCCGCGGCGCCACCAGCCGGGATCCTGATCCTTGTGTAACGTCATACGGTGCTCCTGGCTGTGAGGGCGCGAACGCGCGCGGTGAGTTCGGTGCGCTGCTCGGCGACCCTGACTGGAGCCGTGCCCCCGGCACCGCTGCGGCTCGCGACCGAACCCTCGATCGTCAGCACTTCGCGAACAGCAGGGGTGAGCTTCGGTGAGATGGCGAGATACTGTTCGTCACTCGGTCCATCGAGCTCTAGGCCATGCTCCTCACAGAAGCGCACCAGCGCACCCGAGATCTCGTGTGCCTCCCGAAACGGGACGTGCTGGCGCACGAGCCAGTCAGCGACATCCGTTGCTAGGGAGAAGCCTTGCGGGGCAAGCTCAGCCATCCGCCGGAGGTCGAAGCTCAGCGTCGCGATCATGCCGGTGAACGCCGGCAAGAGCGCCTCGAGCGTCTCGACCGAGTCGAAGACCGGCTCCTTGTCCTCTTGCAGATCTCGGTTGTACGCGAGCGGCAGGCCCTTCAGCGTCGCCAACAGTCCGGTGAGGTTTCCGATCAAACGACCGGATTTGCCGCGGGCGAGTTCGGCAATATCCGGATTCTTCTTCTGCGGCATGATCGACGAGCCGGTCGAGTATGCGTCATCGAGCGTGACAAAACCGAACTCGCGAGTGTTCCAGATAATCAACTCCTCGGCGAAGCGAGACAGGTCGATGCCGAGTTGGGCGGCGATGAAGGCGAACTCCGCGACGACATCGCGGCTCGCGGTCGCATCGATCGAGTTCTCGGCCGGCCCGGTAAGGCCCAGTTCCTTGGCAACGAGAGCCGGGTCGAGGCCGAGACTGCTGCCGGCAAGTGC
>JBBQLW010000253.1:0-2164 GCA_038328315.1 Actinomycetales bacterium | reverse complement strand
CGGATGCTAGGGCCCCTCTCTCTTGACGAAATCGTGACCCGCGCGCACCCCGCATCCCCTGAGTGGTCAGTTCGTGTCGCCACGGGCGCGCCCGACCCGACACAAAGTGACCACTCACGCAGCGAGAGCTTGAGCTTGAGCGAGAGTGAGAGCTTGCGGGGGCGGATTGTTGAGGTTCTGGAGGGGCTGGGGCGGGCGAACAGGGTGCTCGCGGTCACGATTGCCGGCACCGCACAGTGGGCTGGTATTGAGGATGCCGCGAGACTGCGTGATGCGCTCGGCGTGCCGCTGCCGATCGGCGTGCCCGCCGCGTTTATCGAACCTGTCGACGACCCGGTCGGCGACCTCGTCAGTCGCTATGCCCGCACGCACGGACCATTTGTCGTGCAGGATGCCGCGGCGCGGTTTGGTCTCGGAACTGCGGTCGTCACAGACACTTTGCGCAGACTGGCTGCAGATCGCCGCGTCGTTGACGGCGAGTTCCGTCCGGGTGCGACCGGAACAGAGTGGTGCTCGGTCGAGGTACTGCGCCGCTTACGCAGCCGCTCACTCGCGGCACTGCGTCAGGACGTCGAGCCGGTCGAGCAGGCCGCGCTCGGTCGCTTTCTTACGGAGTGGCAACACGTTTCGGCAAACCTCCGCGGTATCGATGGCCTTGCACAGGTGATCGACCAACTCGCGGGGGTCGCCATTCCGGCATCCGCCTGGGAATCCCTCGTGCTTCCAGCGCGGCTCGCCAACTACTCGCAGGCTTGGCTCGACGAGCTAACGGTGTCAGGCGAGGTGGTCTGGTCGGGAAATGGTGCCCTCGCCGGAGGCGACGGTTGGGTCAGTCTGCACCACGCTGAGACGGCAGGGTTGACCTTGCCAGAACCCACCGGGGATGAGACCACCGAACTCCAGCGTGACATTCTCACCGTCATGGCGGGCGGGGGTGCATACTTTTTCCGCCAGTTGGGCGCCGCGGTTGCCAGCACTGACGATAAGGGGCTGCTCAATTCGTTGTGGGGGCTTGTCTGGTCTGGGCTCATCACGAACGACTCGTTTTCACCGCTGCGGGCCTATCTCGGCGGGCCGGTCAAGTCGAGAGTGCCGCGCACTCGCTCGTACCGCCCACGCTCGCTCGCGGTCACTCAGGCCGGACCGCCCTCCGGCGGCGGGCGCTGGTCGTTGCTCCCGCTCGCCGGGACGGATGCGACAGTGCGCGCCAAGGCGACGGCCGAACTGTTGCTCGAGCGGCACGGGGTTGTTACTCGGGGCGCGGTGGTGAGCGAGGGCATCCGGGGCGGCTTTGCGCTTGCCTACAAGGTCTTGAGCGGCTTCGAGGAGACCGGTCGTGCGCGCCGCGGGTATTTCGTGGACGGGCTCGGGGCGGCCCAGTTCGCGACCGGCGCGACGGTCGACCGGTTGCGCGGGTTCGTCGTCGATAGCGAGATTGCGCCAGTGCTTAAGTCGGTGACGCTCGCTGCGACCGATCCGGCGAATCCCTATGGTGCGGCGCTCGCATGGCCGATCTCGAACGCGGCGGAGACCTCGACGAGCTCGGCCGGGGAGAGTGTGAAGCGCCACCGCCCTGGACGCAAGGCCGGTGCCATCGTCGTGATGGTGGATGGCGCGCTCGCTCTCTATGTCGAACGCGGCGGCAAGACGGTGCTGAGCTTCGTGAACGACGACGACGTGCTCGCGGCGGCAGCGCGCTCGCTCGTCTCGACCGTGCGCGATCGAATCGGCGCACTACGGATCGAGCGGATCAACGGCGACTTCGCTGTGGGGACTTTGATCGGCTCGGCGCTCGTCGAGGCGGGATTCGTCGCGACGCCGCAGGGGCTTCGACTGCGCAGTTCCTAGCCGATGGTAGACAACTACCCATGAACGTTCGGAGCGCGCTTGCCTGAAGGCGACACCGTCTACCGCTCTGCGAAGCACCTCGACGCTGCGCTGGCCGGCACGGTTCTGACGCGGTGCGACATCCGCGTTCCGGCGTTTGCCACCGTAGACCTCACCGGGGAGCGAGTGGATGAAGTTGTGAGCCGCGGTAAGCACTTGCTCATGCGCGTCGGGGCATATACGTTGCACAGTCATCTCAAAATGGAAGGGGCATGGCACCTGTATCGGCACGGGTCCAGCTGGTTCAAGCCAGCATTTCTCGCGCGCGCCATCCTTG
>JBBQLW010000252.1:0-2179 GCA_038328315.1 Actinomycetales bacterium | reverse complement strand
TCGGCAGCCGCGTTGCCCGGATTCGAGTCCGGGTGGAACTCGCGAGCGAGCTTACGGTAGACCTTCTTCAGTTCGGCATCGGAGACATCCTTGGTCACGCCGAGCACCGCGTAAAAGTCCTTATCGAACCAGTCTTGGCTTGCCAAGTCCGCCTCCTCTCCAAACGCGTCGGGTGGATGCCTAGTCTGCCGGAACAGAGACGGCGACTTTGGCGGCCCGAACGAGACGGTCCCCCAGAACGTAACCCGGCTCGATCACATCGGCGATCGTGTTCGCCGTGGCATCCGCCGATGGCAACTGCACGACAGCCTCGTGGAAGGCGGGGTCGAAGACCTCGCCCTTTTCGCCGATCTGCCTCAACCCGAACCGCTCGAACGCGCCCCGCAGCTTTTGCGCAATAAGCGTGAGCGGCGCGCCTTCGGTAAGGTCACCGTGCGATTCCGCACGTGCGAGATCGTCGAGCGCCGGCAGCATCGACCGAATCACTTCGGCAATGACCGCATCTCGGTTGGCCGCGCGGTCGCGCTCGACCCTGGTGCGAAAGTTCACCAAGTCGGCTTGCGCACGCAGCATGTCGGAGCGCATGTCGGCCACGAGATCCTGCGCCGCCTGATCCAGCAGCACCCGATCTTCGTCCGTAAACGAGTCGCCATCGAAGTCCCCGATCGAATCGGCCGAGGATTCGCTGGCAGCGCCAGACTGCGATTCGCTGGCAGCGCCAGACTGCGACTCGCGCGCCTCGCCCGTCACCGGGTCGATTTTGCGCTTATCGCGGATGATCGGCTCGTCGCCGCGCTCCTCTGATTGATCCTCGGCAGAGTCCGAACCGGCTGCGGCAGGGTCCTCCGACTCGAACTCCGGCTTCTCGGACTTGTTCTTGTCAGCCATGATCGCCTACTTCTTGGGGTCGGAGTCCGTCGCAGAGGCCTTATCGTCGGTCTCATCCTCGACCACCTCGGCATCGACGATGTCCTCGTCGTTCTCCTTTGCGGCCGGCTCGCCTTCGCCTTCGGCTGGTTCGGTCTGCGCGGCGGAGTAAATCGCCTCGCCGAGCTTCGTCTGGCTCTCGGTGAGCTTGTCGAAGGCTGTCTTGACCACCGTCTCGTCATCACCCGCGAGCGCGCTCTTGAGCGCGTCAACGTCGGCCTGCACGTCGCTCTTCACGTCGGCGGGGAGCTTGTCCTCGTTCTCCTTGATGAGCTTGTCTGTCGAGTATGCGAGCTGCTCTGCGGTGTTGCGAGTCTCGGCTGCCTCACGACGCGCCTTGTCCTCCGCGGCGTGTTCTTCGCCCTCACGAACCATGCGCTCGATGTCGTCCTTCGACAGCGAACTGCCTCCGGTGATCGTCATCGACTGCTCCTTGTTGGTGCCCTTGTCCTTGGCGGAGACGTGCACGATGCCGTTGGCATCGATGTCGAAGGTGACCTCAACCTGCGGGATGCCGCGAGGAGCCGGTGCGATACCGGTCAACTCAAAGGTCCCCAGATTCTTGTTGTCGCGAGTGAACTCGCGTTCGCCCTGGAACACCTGAATAGCAACCGATGGCTGGTTGTCGTCCGCAGTCGTGAAGGTTTCACTGCGCTTCGTCGGAATGGCGGTGTTGCGCTCGATGAGCTTCGTCATGATGCCGCCCTTGGTCTCGATTCCGAGGCTCAATGGGGTGACGTCGATCAGTAGCACGTCCTTGCGTTCGCCCTTGAGAACACCGGCCTGAAGCGCTGCACCGACGGCAACGACCTCGTCTGGGTTGACACCCTTGTTGGGCTCCTTGCCACCAGTGAGCTTTTTGACGAGCTCGACGACCGCCGGCATCCGGGTGGAGCCACCCACGAGTACCACGTGAGCGACCTCGGAGAGCTTGACACCCGCCTCCTTGATCACGTCATTGAACGGCTTCTTGGTGCGCTCGAGCAGGTCTGCGGTCAGTTCTTCGAACTTGGCGCGCGTCAGTGTCTCGTCGAGGTTTGCTGGGCCGTTCTCGGTGAGAGATAGGTACGGCAGTTGAATGGTCGTCGAGGTTTGGCTCGACAGTTCCTTCTTGGCCTGCTCGGCCGCCTCCTTGAGGCGCTGCTTGGCGATCTTGTCGCTCGAGACATCCACGCCGGTGGTCTCCTTGAACCGCTTGATGAGGTAGTCGACGACGCGGTTGTCCCAGTCGTCACCGCCCAAGCGGTTGTCG
>JBBQLW010000251.1:0-2184 GCA_038328315.1 Actinomycetales bacterium | reverse complement strand
TTGTGGGCGGTACTGGGATCGAACCAGCGACCTCTTCCGTGTCAGGGAAGCGCGCTACCGCTGCGCCAACCGCCCGGGGCCTTGCACTGTTCGGATGAAGCATCCGAGGTGGCGACGGGATTTGAACCCGTGTACACGGCTTTGCAGGCCGTTGCCTCGCCTCTCGGCCACGCCACCGCGTGCGGGAACATCAGTCGAACTGACACTCCCACTCGAGCGGATGACGAGATTCGAACTCGCGACCCTCACCTTGGCAAGGTGATGCGCTACCACTGCGCCACATCCGCACTGCTCGCATTTCTGCGTGCTCCATGACTGTAGCCGATGCGACCCGGCCTAGCCAATCCTGTTACGGGCGGGTCGCCGCTGTGGCAGGATTACAGTCGCGGGCGATTGGCGCAGTTGGTAGCGCGCTTCCTTCACACGGAAGAGGTCATCGGTTCGAGTCCGGTATCGCCCACTGCGCATGCTGCAACGTGCGGACGAGGGTGGTGTCACCGTGAAGCGCAAACGCCGCGTGTTCCGGGAGTTCTTCGCAGGAGCCAGCCTCCTCGGCCGAGGACTCAAGGTCTGGGCAACGGCCCCACGCCTCATGCTGCTCGGGATGATTCCGGCCATGATCGTCGGCACCCTGTTCTTTGCTGGCTTTGTCGTGCTTGCACTGAGTCTTGAGACCCTCGCCGAACTGACAACGCCTTTTGCCGCGGGCTGGGACGAGCCGTGGCGCACGAGTATCCGAGTCGTGGCGGGACTGTCGTTTCTCGCTGTGGCCATCCTCGTTATCGTCTTTACCTTCACGACGCTCACGCTGATCGTTGGCGACCCGTTTTACGAACGCATCTGGCGGCACGTCGAGGGAGGATTCGGTGCGGTACCCGACCAGAACGCCAGTGGCTTTTGGCGCACACTGGGAATCGGGGTCGTCGCGGGGCTGCGGATCCTGGTGCCGACCGTGCTCATCGGTCTCCTGTTGTTCCCGCTCGGCTTCATCCCGGTCGTTGGTCCGGTTCTTGTACCCCTGCTCGCGGCGCTCTTCGGCGGCTGGTACGTCGCTCTCGAGCTGACCGGCCGTGTCTTCGATTCGCGCGGGATCTCGCCGCGCGACCGGCGGCGTGTTCTGGGTACGCGCCGGGCGGCCACCGTCGGCTTTGGAGCCGCAACCTATCTTTCCTTCCTCATCCCGCTCGGCGCCGTGATCATGATGCCGGCCGCCGTCGCCGGAGCGACTCTGCTCGGTCGTCGCGCGCTCGAGGAGCCGCACGTCCCCCCGCCGCTCAAGGCACAGGCAGCGCCGACGAGAATCGAGCGGTGACTCCGGCGCTCACGAGCACCGAGTCGGGAGCCCGCGACGCGACCCCCGGAAAACCTGCGACCGCAAGCAGCGAGTCTTCGAGCGCGACCAACTCGGCAGTCTTGAGCTCCCAGCGTTCATGCGTGTTCGGGAGGAAGACCGTGCGACCGAATCGGCTGGTATACAGACCCCATCGGGCTGTGAGAAAGTCGGCGGTCGGATCGTTGACAACGGGATGCCCGCCCCCGCGGATGGCCATCAGGGTCTGCCCAGCACCGACGTGGCGCAGAGCGGTATAGGTTGTCAACTCGCCGTCGATCACCATACCGGTGCGGGACCAGAAGTACGGTATGGAGAACGCGGCACGCGCAGCGAGCACCGCGGTGAGCCGGGACGCCTCGAGAGAAACGAAGACGACCCCGCGCCGACCAGCGTCATCCACCCCGTAGAGACGCACATTGATCTCGGGGAACGAGCCGAAGAACGGAATCGGCGGACTGCCCAGAAGAGTCGCTCCGCCCAAGTGGAAGGCGATCAGCCCAACCCAACTGCTGCCGTCATGTTCGTCTGGGTGGATGCCGCTGGGCAGCAGCGGCGCGACAACCGCCGAGTCGACCCGCCAGTGCAGGAACGCGAGCTGCGTCCACCGTTGGCTCGCGACCTCGCGACCGGGCAGCACCGGTGGCTCAGGGTCCGGCTCAGGGTCCGGCTCCCGTCTCGGCTCAGGCCTGACGGGCCGAATCACGCGGCCCGCGATTCCGTCGCGCTGCGCCTAGTCTCCACGTGCTCACCTCAAAGCAAACAGTAAGGGATGCCGCTCGTCTGAGCGGCACCCCTCACCAAGTTGTTACAAGTTCACGCTACTTGGCGTCAGCCAGAACGTAACCCTCTTC
>JBBQLW010000250.1:0-2214 GCA_038328315.1 Actinomycetales bacterium | reverse complement strand
GTGCTCATCGTCCTCGGGCTCTCGCTCGGGGCATCCGCCGCGTATTCGATCGTATCGATCGTCAATCGAGTCACTCGCGAGATACCGCTCGCTGACCAGACCGCGAGCCTCAACACTGCACTGAGCGCGCGGCCTACCTTTGACCTGATCTACCAGCTCATGGGGATCTTTTTCGACCTGGTGCCCGTCGCGCTTGTTGGGTTTCTGCTGTGGCAGACAACTCGCCCACACCTTGGCAGGCTCGGTATCGATTTCACACGACCGGCTCGGGACACGCTTTCCGGCCTCGGACTAGCACTGGTGGTTGGGATACCCGGGATCGCGATCTATCTGCTCGGTCGCACACTCGGCATCACTGTGCAGGTCGTGCCGAGCCCACTCGACACGTTTTGGTGGACGGTTCCAGTGCTGCTGCTCTCTGCTGCCCGCGCGGGCATCACCGAAGAAGTGATTATGCTCGGGTACCTCTTTGCTCGGCTGCGCGACCTCGGCTGGGGGCGCTGGCAGATCATCATCGTGAGCGCACTCGTGCGAGGGACCTACCACCTCTATCAGGGGTTTGGAGCGTTCATCGCTAACGTGCTTATGGGTCTGCTGTTCGGCTGGCTTTACACAAAGTACGGTCGGGTTCTGCCGTTCGTGATCGCGCACTTCATGATCAACGCGGTGATCTTTGTCGGTTACCCGTGGGCGGCCGTAACGTTCCCTGCGCTCTTTGGGGTAGCGAACTAAAGCAGGGGCTGCGAGTTAGGCGAATGCCTCCACCGGCGGGCACGTGCAGACGAGGTTGCGGTCGCCGTAGGCATTGTCGATGCGCCGCACCGGCGGCCAATACTTGCCGACGATGACGCTGCGCAGCGGGTACACCGCGAGCTCGCGGGAGTACGCGTGCTGCCACTCCCCCTCGATGACGGACTGCGCGGTGTGCGGCGCATTCACGAGCGGGTTGTCATCGACTGGCCACACGCCGGCGGCCACAGCATCCGCCTCTTCCCTGATTGCGATCATGGCGTCGATGAAGCGGTCGATCTCTGCCAGGTCTTCGCTCTCCGTCGGTTCGATCATGAGCGTGCCTGGCACCGGGAACGACATCGTCGGGGCGTGGAAGCCGTAGTCGATGAGGCGCTTCGCGACATCGTTGTTGTCGATGCCGGTCAACTCCTTCAGCGGCCTCAGGTCGAGCACGCACTCGTGCGCCACGAGACCGTTCTCGCCGGCGTAGAGCACCGGATAGTGATCGCGCAGTCGAGCCGCGACGTAATTCGCTGCGAGAACCGCGGCGCCCGTGGCATCCTTGAGCCCGTTCGCGCCCATCATGCGCACGTAAGCCCACGAGATCGGCAGGATGCTCGCTGAGCCGTAGGGAGCGGCCGAGATGATGTTGACGAGTCTGCTGGATTCAGCCGCGCCCGATTTCTCTGCGCTGGCATCGACTCGGGGCTGCTGGTCGAACGGATGCTCCGGCAGGAACGGTGCGAGGTGCGCCTTGACGCCAACCGGCCCGACACCGGGGCCGCCGCCGCCGTGCGGGATGCAGAAAGTCTTGTGCAGGTTGAGGTGCGAGACGTCTCCGCCGAAATCGCCGTAGCGTGCATAGCCGAGGAGGGCGTTGAGGTTCGCGCCGTCGACGTACACTTGCCCGCCAGCGGCGTGGACGGCTTCGCAAATCGCCCGTACCTCGTGCTCGTAGACACCGTGTGTTGACGGGTACGTGATCATCAGTGCGCCGAGTTCTGCGGCGTTGAGGGCGATCTTGGTGCGCAAGTCATCGATATCGACGTTGCCCAGCTCATCGGTGTTCACCACGACGACCGAGAATCCCGCGAGCACTGCGCTTGCGGCGTTTGTGCCGTGGGCGCTCGATGGAATCAGGCACACGGTGCGCTGTGCGTCACCTCGCGAACGGTGGTAGCCGCGAATGGCGAGCAGTCCAGCCAGCTCGCCCTGGCTGCCAGCGTTTGGCTGCAACGACACCGAGTCGTAGCCCGTGACCTCGGCCAACCATGTTTCGAGCTGACCGATGAGGTCAAGGTACCCGGCAACATCCGCCGCGGGAGCGAACGGGTGGAGCGAGGCGAACTCTGGCCAGCTGACGGCCTCCATCTCGGTTGCCGCCGTCAGCTTCATCGTGCACGAGCCGAGCGGAATCATGCCGCGATCGAGGGCGTAGTCCTTGTTCGAGAGGTACTTCAGATAGCGCATCATGCTCGTCTC
>JBBQLW010000249.1:0-2219 GCA_038328315.1 Actinomycetales bacterium | reverse complement strand
CATCGGCTCGGGCCCGCGTGCTGGCGAGAGTTTTGCAGTCGAGGTCCCGACCCATGTCGCAGCTCTGATCGACTTCGAGAACGGCACGAGCGCCCAGAGCACCTTTTCGTTCCAGTCAAGCCGGCCACGCGTTGGCATCGTTGAGATCTCGGGAACAGAAGGCACCCTGAGCCTGCCCGACCCCAACATGTTCGACGGTGACCTGCGCATCTGGCGCGATGGCATGAGCGAAGAGACCGACGCAGAGGTGCTGCCTGCGACGGGGTCGACATTCTCGCGGGGGGCTGGCGTTGTCGAACTCGCACGCGCGATTCGAGCCGGGGTTCCTGAGCGGGCGTCCGGGGACTTCGCCTTCCATGTTCTCGATCTCATGGTGTCGATCCAGGCGTCGGCCGAGACCGACGGCGAGTCAGTGATGATTGAGAGCACGGTCACAAATCCCCCGGCACTGCCGGAAGACTGGGATCCGACGGCGGCAACGCTCTGAGATCGTGACAAGGGCGAGATCGTGACATCGGCGAGAACATACTCGGGGTTCACGCCACCTCTGCTCGCGCCATTTGCTGGCAAGAACCAACGAAGGAGTAGCTCACCATGTCAACGCATCCAGTCACCCTGTTTACCGGTCAGTGGGCCGACCTCACCCTCGAGGAGGTCGCGAAGCTCGCGAGCGGATGGGGCTACGACGGTCTTGAGATCGCGGCATCCGGCGAGCATCTCGATGTTCAGCGTGCGGTCGAAGATGATGCGTACCTGCAGGGTCGGCTCGACATTCTCGACCACTACGGACTCAAGGTGCACGCGATCTCGCATCACCTTGCTGGCCAGGCGGTGTGCGATGACCCGATCGACTTTCGGCACCAGGCGATTCTGTCGAGCAGGGTCTGGGGGGATGGCGAGCCGGAAGGCGTGCGGCAGCGCGCTGCAGAAGACTTGCGCCTCGCCGCTCGCGCAGCCCGGCGACTCGGAGTCGACACCGTCGTCGGCTTTACCGGCTCGAGCATCTGGCCGTATGTTGCGATGTTCCCTCCGGTGCCAGCGAGCGTCATCGAGGCGGGCTTTGAGGACTTCGCCAATCGCTGGAACCCGATCCTCGACGTCTTCGACGGTGAAGGCGTGCGGTTCGCGCACGAAGTGCACCCCGGCGAGATCGCCTACGACTATTGGACGAGCGTGCGCAGTCTCGAGGCGATCAAGCATCGTGAGGCGTTCGGCTTCAACTGGGATCCGAGTCACATGATGTGGCAGAACATCGACCCCGTCGGCTTCATCGTCGACTTCGCCGATCGCATCTACCACGTCGACTGCAAGGACACCAGGATGCGCCCGCAGAACGGTCGAGCCGGCGTGCTCGGATCGCACCTGCCGTGGGGTGACCCGAAGCGCGGCTGGGACTTTGTCTCGACCGGTCACGGCGACGTGCCGTGGGAGGACTCGTTCCGAGCGCTCAAGTCGATCGGCTACACCGGTCCGATCTCCATCGAGTGGGAGGATGCCGGCATGAGCCGCTTGCACGGAGCAGCCGAAGCGGTCACCTTTGTGCGCTCGCTGCTCTGGGAGCTGCCGGAGACATCCTTCGACGCTGCGTTCTCAAACCAGACCTAGGCGCCAGACCTAGCCGGTCGACGAGCAGCGGTCGACAACTAGTACGTCGCGCGCCCACCGCTGATGTCGTAGACAGCGCCGGTCGAGAAACTGACGGCGTCGCTGCACAACCACGCAATCAACTCGGCAACCTCTTCTGGGCGGCCAACTCGCTTCATCGGAATGAGACTGGTGATGTGCGCGAGTACTGCCGGATCGGTATCAGCATTGAGCGGGGTCGCGATCACGGCGGGTGCGATCGAGTTGACGAGCACCCCGGTGGTAGCGAGTTCCTTGCCGAGCGACTTGGTCAACGCGATCACGCCAGCCTTGGTCGCGCTGTATGCGGAAAGCCCGGGATTGCCGTCCTTGCCTGCCATGCTCGCAATCGTCACAATGCGGCCCCAGCCGCGTTCGACCATCCCCGGCGCAAACGCCCGAATTGCGGAGATCGTGCCGAACAGATTCACGTTGATTGTGGCCTGCCACTCGGCCGTGGTCGTCTCAAGTAGCGGCTTGCTCGGACCGACGATGCCAGCCGAGGTGACGAGGATATCGACCGGGCCGATGAGTTCGGCGACTGCGCCGAGGGCGGCCTCGTCGGTGATGTCGACCTGATGGTCAGCGGTTTCGGC
>JBBQLW010000248.1:0-2279 GCA_038328315.1 Actinomycetales bacterium | reverse complement strand
ACATGACGTCGCGCGTTGTCTTCGCGATGTGCTCCATGTCGTCCTGCATTTCCATGACGAAGCAGTTGGCAAGTTGGGGGTAGATCGTGCCCGCGTTGACAAGGGTGGAGCCGGCGGCCAGATACTCGAGAGTGGACATCTTGCGATAGAAGCTCAGCGCCGTCTCGGTCGGGTTGGCCTCGTTGAGCGACAGGCCCATCGCGATGCGCATCCAGAAGTACTGGGGTACCTCGAGCGCGTCACCGTTTCGACCCTTGATGCCGTAGCGGTTGTTGAGGGTAACGACCCCGATGTACTTGAGTAGCTCGTCGTGAGCCGGCTCGAGTTCGCGCGCGAGCGCTTCGAGGTCGAACAGCTGGGTCAGGCGAGGATCGAGCAGGCCCTCGTCGACACCGCGCTTGACGTTCGGAGCAAAGTGGGAACGGTGCAGTTCCTTGAGCTCGGCAGTGGTGTGGTAGTCGCCGAGCACCCGCTTGTAGATGGTCTTGAGCAGCAGTCGAGCGGCGACAACGTCGAAGGCCGGATCATCCTTGACGTTCTGCAGCGCAACCTGAATGACGGCTTCGTCAAGCTGCTGGGTCGTGATGCCGTCGAAGAGCGTGAGCTCGAGCTCGCTCGCGATCTGCGTGACCCAAGTGATGTTCTCGTCGAGGCCGACGCTCGCAGCCTCGATCGCGAGGTTGATCTTATTGGCGTCATACGGCTCACGCGCACCGTTGCGCTTAACGACTGTAATTCCCACGAAAACTCCCTTATGAATCCCGAATGCGATCCCCTGACCGACCGGCTTGACCACTATATATCGTGCGTCTGACAGTCGGGTAACCCTATATATAGTGGGCGTGTCGTCCACAGTTGTGCATAAGTTCGCGGACTTGTGCACAGGCTAACCCCTGCCGCTGACGCCGGTCGGGCCTTCGATCTCTTCGCGAACTGCCGGGCTAAACTGAGTATCCCGTGAGCACCTATTCCGAGCTGTTGAGAACCCCGGGCGTCGCCCGAATCATTGCCGCGCAGCTCACCGCGCGCGTTCCGAGCGGCATGATCTCGCTTGCCTACCTGCTGCACGTCGAGGGCATCTTCGACTCATTTGGTGCCGCCGGGCTTGTGCTAGCGGCGACCAGCATCGGTCAGGCACTCGCCGGTCCACTGACGAGTCGCTGGATGGGTGTGTGGTCGATGCGGCCAGTTCTCATCCTCACAACCACCGTGGCCGCGATCTCGATGGGCATCGTCGCGTTGGTTCCAATGCCCCTGATCGGCTACATGATTGTCGGGCTGATCGGCGGTCTGAGCTGGCCACCAGTGCAACCAGCGGTTCGAACGATCTACCCAAAGATGGTCAACTCCAGGCAACTCACTCCGCTGTTTTCACTGGATGCCTCGGCGCAAGAGATCATCTGGGTTGGCGCCCCAGTGCTGGTGACCTTCATCTCAATCCAAGTGTCTACGGTTACCGGGATCCTCGTCGCCATGGCGTTCCTTGTTCTCGGTGGTGCGTGGTTCATTCTGAGTCCAGAAGTCGGGCGGGTGCGCATCCCCCGCAGTACACGTCGACTCGGCCTCGTGCTCACTCGACCGGCCGTCTTGCTTTCCACCGTCGTTGGCTTCTTGCTCATCGGATCCGCCGCTGCCATCGAAGCGGGTGTCGTTGCGACCTTTGGCAAGGGAGGTGCGACCGCGGGGATCGTCTTGGGTATCTGGGCAATCTCCTCTCTCGTCGGGGGGCTCTCGCTCGGGCACCGTCCGATCGGCCCCTGGGCACTCGCGAGGCGCATGATCCTCGTCGCAATCGGCTCGGTGCTCGTGGTGTTCACCTGGGACGTCTGGTCGTTGACGGCCGCGCTGATTATCGCCGGGTTGTGCATCGCGCCAGCGCTTGCCGTGATGTTCGGCATCGTGTCGGCGAGCGTCAAGTTCAGCGATACGGCAGAGGCCTACGGCTGGGTTGGCACCGGTCAACTGGTTGGCGCGGCACTCGGCTCGGCCGTGGCTGGCTTCCTGATTGATTCAAACGGGCCGGTGGGTGCGTTCATCGTCGCGGCGATCTTTGCCACCCTCGGAGCGGTGGTGCCGATCGTCTTCCGCCGAGCACACCCGGATCTTCGCGGTCGTGACCCGAGCCCGATTCCCGACACTGAACCCATTGCGATTCAGCCGAGCTGAGCATGCGGTCTATGGCCTGACCCGGTGAGCTTGGCCTGAGCGCACTACCGTAACACTCGGAGTGCGGCGCTTGTCGCGACCAGTTCTGAGAGCATGCCCGACAAAACCGACCG
>JBBQLW010000247.1:0-2306 GCA_038328315.1 Actinomycetales bacterium | reverse complement strand
GGTGTCAGGGAGACGTGGCCGGTGGCCGTTGTCGCTGGCCTCGTGTTCGCGATCGTCCAGTTTCTCACCTCCAACTTCTTCGCCGTCGAACTGACGGATGTGTTCGCCGCGATTGCAACGATCGTTGCGGTGCTCGCGATGCTCAAGTTGTGGCACCCGAGTCACGAGGTCCAAGTAACCGGAGCCGACCAGAAGCCCGTCGTTCGCCCGACCGCGCGCGAGATCGTGATGTCGGTGGCCCCGTATGTCGTGATCATCACGATCTTCTCGATCGCCCAGATTCCGGTGGTCGAGGCGTGGCTCGGCGAGGTCGGCACAGTGACCTTTCGGTGGCCCGGTCTGGATGTCGTGAACGCGGCCGGCGATCCGGTCGCCAGCCAGGACATCCACTTCGATCACCTCAAGGCCACCGGCACCCTGCTGTTCGTCTCGGGAGTGATCACGTCAGTGCTGTACCGCATTCGCGTCGGTCAAGCCCTCGAAATCTATGGCGCGACGCTCAAGCAACTGCGCTGGACGATCGTCACCGTCACCGCCGTGCTCGGTCTGTCGTTCGTCATGAACCTCTCGGGCCAGACCTCGACGCTCGGCGTGGCGCTCGCCTCGGCTGGCGGATTCTTCGTCGTGCTCTCACCGATCATCGGGTGGATCGGTGTGGCGATCACGGGGTCAGACACGGCATCCAACTCCCTGTTTGGCAACCTGCAGGTGACCGCTGCGGCCGCGACCGGGCTCCCACCGGTGCTGATGGCCGCGGCGAACTCGTCGGCCGGTGTGCTCGGCAAGATGCTCTCGCTACAGAACCTCGCGGTGGCGGCAGCGGCGGTCGGGCTCGAGGGTAGCGAAAGCCAACTGTTTCGCAAGCTGCTGCCGTGGAGCCTCGGCTTGCTCGCCCTCATCACGATTCTCATCGTGTTGCAGTCGACGTCGGTGCTCGGCTGGATGGTTCCGTAGCGCAAGAACAGTGCGCAATCGTGATTTCGCCCATACTATGGATTGACTGGGTTTCAAGTCATTAAGGTAAAATTGGGTTCTAATGATTGCTTTGCAAAGCACAAGTTCACTCGGTGAGTGGGAAGAGCGGGTCGGCGACGCCGTTCGCCAACTCCGAATCGCCCAAGGGTACGACCAGATTGAGCTCGCGGAGCGGGCCAACCTCTCGCGCTCGGCTGTGCAGTCGCTCGAGCGCGGAACCGGCTCGCGTCTTCGCACCGTGCTCGCCGTGCTTCGTGCGCTCGACCGACTCGATGCGCTCGACAGCATCATGCCCGACGCCGAACCTTCGCCCCTCGAAGTGCTCGAGCTATCGCGACGAGCGGCGCGGCCGCAGCGTTCGCGCAAGCGAGCCAACTCATGACCTACGAACCGACTCGGGCCGTCGAAGTAAGAATCTGGGGTGCCCGGGTCGGGGCCGTCGCGCCCGGCCGCGGCGGCTATCGGTTCGAGTACTCACCGCAGTGGCGCCGCGGCGGCATCGAACTGAGCCCACTGCTCATGCCAGTCACCGGCAGCGCCGCCGTGTTCAGCTTCTCGGCACTCAACGACGCGACCTACCAGGGCCTGCCACCGATGCTCGCCGATGCGCTGCCAGACAAGTTCGGCAACAGCATTGTGGATGCTTGGCTCGCGTCAGAAGGAATCGATCGTTCCCAGATCACCCCGATCGATCGCCTCGCCTATCAGGGGGCGAGAGGGATGGGCGCCCTTGAGTTTGTGCCCGACCGCGGGCCCCAAGCGCCAGAGCCGACCGCCATCGATCTTGGCCGCTTGATTGAGACGGCGCGTTCGGTCGTTGCTGGCACGCTTCGCGATGACAGCCACGCCAGCGACGCGTTGACGCAGATCATCTCGGTTGGAACGAGCGCCGGCGGAGCCCGCCCAAAGGCGATTGTGAACATCAACGATGACAGCCAAGAGATTCGGTCTGGCCAAGCGATGCCGGGCCCTGGCGAGCAATCCTGGCTGCTCAAATTCGACGGTGTCGGCGCTGACCGTCAGCTCGGCGACTCCCAGCAGTACACGCGCATCGAGTACGCATACTCACTCATGGCGCGCGCCGCCGGGATCACAATGGCAGAGACTCGACTGCTCGCCGAGGGCGGTCGTCGTCACTTTCTCAGCCGCAGGTTCGATCGGGAAGCGGGCGCTCGCATCCACATGCAGTCGCTCTGTGGAATCAACGCGGTCGACTTTAACCTGCGAGGCACCAACGACTACGCCCAACTGTTCACGACCGCCAACCGGCTCGGCCTCGGCGAGGATGCACGCACGCAACTGTTTCGCAGGATGGCCTTCAACGTGGCCGC
>JBBQLW010000246.1:0-2319 GCA_038328315.1 Actinomycetales bacterium | reverse complement strand
GCCATGCCCTGCTCGAACGCTGGGCGGTAGTGCTCCTCCGAGATGTCGGCGAACGGCGGCATACCGTAGGGGAGGGTGCTTGGCTCAAAGAACGGGTTGGTCATTCCTTCAGCCTATTCTCGAAGCATGACGGTTTCAGGCGAGCGGTACACCCACGGCCACCATGAGAGTGTGCTGAAATCACACACGTGGCGCACGATCGAGAATTCTGCCGCATACCTTTCGCAATACCTCGAGCCGGGGCTGAGTCTGCTCGATGTTGGCTGCGGCCCTGGCACGATCACGGTCGAGTTCGCCGATCGGCTCGGGGTTGGTCGAGTTGTCGGTCTGGATGCCTCGGCCGAGGTGATCGGGCGAGCAACTGCCGAATTCTCCCGCGACAATCTCAATTTCACTCCCGGGGACGCGTATGCTCTGCCGTTCGAGGATGGCTCCTTCGATATCGTTCATGCGCACCAGACTCTTCAGCACGTTGCCGATCCCGTAGCGATGCTCCGCGAGATGCGTCGGGTTGCCACGCCCGGCGGAATCGTCGCAGCCCGAGACGTGGACTATGCCGGGACCATCTGGTACCCGCGCATACCTGGTCTCGACCTGTGGCTTGACCTTTACGAGCAGGTGCACAGAAGCAACGGCGGTGAGCCGGACGCTGGGCGGCACCTCAAGGCGTGGGCGCGTGAAGCCGGGCTTCAGGAGGTGACGACTTCTGCTTCGATCTGGAACTTTTCAAATTCGACCGACCGGGAGTGGTGGGGGAGTATGTGGCAGGCTCGCGTGCTCCAGTCGGCCTTCGCCGGTGATGCCATCGGCAAAAATTTGGCGACGCAGGAGGACCTCGATGAAATCAGTCGATCGTGGCGCGAGTGGGCCGATGACGAGGACGGTTGGCTCGCAATGTCGCACGGCGAGCTCATCGCACGTGCCTGACGAGAGGTAGCGGGTTGCGCTAGTCGCGCGCGGTGATCGTGACTTGGCCGGCGGCGTCAACCCGAATCGTCGTACCGTCGTCGAGTTCAGCGACCGGTCGGCCTTCCAGCCAGGTTAATGTCCAGCGCCAAGCGCTGGTGTCGACGCCGTCGAGTTCGCTTTCGACGGATGCGACGGCCGCAGTCACTTCGTCGCTCAGTCGTGGAGGCGGCTCGGCACCGACACTCCACCGAGTTCCAAGTTGCACTAGTCGCTGCCTAACTGAATCTCGTAGGTGACCCATGTCGCCTTCGTCGCGACGCGGTCGTAAACCCGTTGCGCACGCACATTATCGGCCGCGGTTATCCAGCGAAGCGTGCCAGGTTGACCCCTCTCACGCGCCAGCTCGCCAAGCTTCTCTATGAGCGCTGTCGCTGAACCGGAGCCACGCGCATCTGGCGAGACATAGAGGTCGTCAAGAAACCAGTCCCACCCACCGGAGAAGGTGTCCGGGTGGTAGCGATAGTGCGCGAAGCCAACGACAACATCGTCCACTACGCTCACGAGAGCGTGCACCAGTTCGTCGCGCTGCACTATGGCCCAGACCCGGTCGAGTACCTCTTCGGTGAAGTCAGTTTCGTAAAAGACGCCGTATGCGCGAAAAAGCTCTCGCCACGCCGCGGAGTCTCGCGCTTCCAATGACCGAATCACTCTGGCGCCTCAGCAAACACGATGTCCCGAACCTCGATGGTGGCTGATTCGACGAATTCGATAACCGCGATACGTCCGACAGCCTTGAGGTCAGCAAGCCCGTGTCGAAGGAGCGCGGGCCCTGCAATCGTCGCCGAGAGCACATCGGTCTTCTGCGACGCCTTGGCGTCCGTCTTCGCGCGACGGATGCCGATGAGCGCTTCGCCCACCGCTTGAAGCAGGCCGCTCGGTGCGGCATCGACACCAACGTCTGCCGCGGTCGGCCAGGGTGCGCTGTGGACCGACCCTTCGTGGGTCCAACTCCACACCTCTTCGGTCGCAAACGGCAAGGTGGGGGCAAAGAGGCGAAGGAACACATCGATTGCCGTGCGGAGCGCGGTCGCGGCACTTGCCCCAGCCTCCGCGGACCCGGCACCGTATGCGCGCTCTTTGACGAGCTCGATGTAATCGTCGCAGAACGTCCAGAAGAACTGCTCGGTTGTCTCGAGGGCGCGTGCGTGGTCGAAGCTCTCGAATGCATCGGTGGCGGTCGCCACAACCGTGGTGAGCTTCGCGAGCATGTCGATATCAAGCGGGTCTGTAACCCCAGTGTTGTTACCTGCAGGCTCCGGAAACGAATACACGAACTTCGCCGCGTTGAGCACCTTGATCGCGAGCCTGCGCCCGATTTTGATCTGCTTGGGGTTCTGGGGGTCGAACGCG
>JBBQLW010000245.1:0-2339 GCA_038328315.1 Actinomycetales bacterium | reverse complement strand
TGGAGCCGCGATCGCCCTCGTGCGGCTCGCCGACCTCTCCCGCGTGCAGGTCGCCGTCGACAACGCTTTTGGCGAGCACGCCTTCGGCCAGCCCGACACCTTCGTTGTCACAGCCTCAGATGGCGCCGCTCGCAACTAGAGCCGCGCAATGTTCGCATGCGGTCTCAACCCGGATTTTGCGACGACGTCGGAGGGGGCCAACTCAGCAAGGGGGCTGCCGTCACGCGTCACCGCGAACGATTCGCCTCGAACCACGCGATCCAGAACCTCGCCGCCTCTGTTGCGCAGTTCACGCACCGTCACTGCCGTCATGCAGGAAGTGCATCGCCGGTGAGACGCATGGTCTGAGATTGAGGCACTGCACCCTCAGTCACCTCAGCGAGTCCAGGTCGCCCCTGAGCGCAAGCCGCGCAGGGTCAGCACGATGAGCCCGGCAATCACGGCGAGCACAGCGACCCAGAGAGCTGGGTCGAGGGCCGCCAGCCCTGGTAGCTCCCAACGGCGCGCGATGACCGCGGTGAGGTTGACGAAAGCTGCCGTCGGAAAACCGAAGCCCCACCACCCGAGGTGAAAGTGCATCGAACGGCGTTCGAGCACCACGATGCGCAGGGCGAGAAGCAACCACCAGGCCGAGAATCCCCACATGACGGTGACCAGAAGCAGCGCGATGCCGTCGACACCGTCGACTACGCCCGCGGCGGCGGCAAGGTCGACGCTCGCGAGCAGGCCGACTCCCCCGGCTCCGAGGGGGGCGAGCCACCCCCACCAACTCGGCGCCTGGTGTGGGGTGGGCGGCGCGGCGACCAGCAGTCGACTGCCAATGATTGAGGCGAGGATGAGAAACAGCGTGAATCCGATTCCCCAGCCGATGAGCGCGAGAAATGCCCACGTCGTGCGGTCACCGGGCAGCCCCAGCTCGAGGGCGCGGGTCAGAATACTCGGCACGAGCACCAGCGGAACAACCGGCACGAACCAATTGCCCGACACCGCGGCGGGCGCAACCTCGGTGAGCCCGACGATGCGGGTATAGAAGGCGTAGCCAGAGAGCAGCGTGCCGAAAACGCCGGGAACGAAGGCCACCATGCCGATCACGAGAGCCACGTCGCCGGGTAGAGCACCTGAGGTGCCGGCCTGCAGCGCGGCGAGGGCGAACACTTGCAGCCCTGCGGGCCACGACGCGATCATGGCACCGATGCCGGGGTTGTCGAGGTCGGCAATAAACGCCTCGCGATGCCGCGCCATGCGCAGCAGGTTCGCGACTGTCAGCACAACAGCAGCGAGGGCGGCAAGCGCGAGCAGGGCAAGCCCCACACCGGCATCGAGCGGGATGCCCGGCAGCGGGTCACGCAATGACACGAGTGCGGCTCCGCTCAAACTCATCAGAGCGGCGCCCCAAGCGGGGTGCAGGGTAGAAATTCGACTGGGTCGGGCAGGGGCATCCATGACTCTCATGATACCCCTAGGGGTATTCTGAGTCGACACCTCTGGTCGGCGGGATGTGCCGTCACCCGACGACCATTCGCCGCACCAGGATCACGATGAAAAGCCGCGCGCGGGCTGGGTCATCACGCAAACGTGTGCAACGCTCAAATATTTCGCCGCATGCGCAATCCCCAAATCTCCACAATTCAGGATCGGGCCCCTGGAACATCCAGAAAACGCCCCGTGGCGGCGCGTCGGCGCTGCCCGCTGCCGGAAACTCCTGAGTTGTGGAGATGCCGCGTGAGTTACGAAGACGGCTCGCGCGATCAGCGGGCGATGGCGAGGGTTTCTGCGGTCGACTCGAGCACTTCGGCGGCGAAAGCTGGGTCATCAGACACCTGCCTGCCGTAGCTGGGAATCATGGCCACGAGACCCGGCTTCCACGCCTCGATACGGTCGGGAAAGCACCGCTCGATGAGGTCAACCATGATCGACGGGGCCGTCGAGGCTCCGGGCGAGGCGCCGAGCAAGCCCGCGATTGAGCCGTCGGCCGACGACACCACCTCGGTGCCGAACTGCAACGTTCCGCCCTTGCCGGGCACGTTCTTGATGATCTGCACGCGTTGGCCAGCGGTGAGCTGGTACCAATCGTCGCCGTCGGCGCGGGGGTAAAACTCGCGCAGTGCGTCAAGTTTGGCCGACCGCGACGCTAGTACCTCGCCTGCGAGATAGGTCACGAGACTGAAGTTGCGCAGACCCACTTGCACCATCGGAACGATGTTGTGCCAGCGAATCGAACCGAATAGGTCGAACCACGATCCGGTCTTGAGAAACTTGGGGGTGAACCCCGCGTACGGCCCGAACAACAGGCTCGAATGACCGTCAACAACGCGCGTGTCGAGGTGGGGCACAGACAT
>JBBQLW010000244.1:0-2360 GCA_038328315.1 Actinomycetales bacterium | reverse complement strand
CTCGTTGTCGATCAATCGGGTCGTTCCAACCCGTGCGGCAATGAGCACCCTCGCGTTGCCGCGGTAGCCGTCATCAACCGGCCGGAAGGTGGCCGGGTTCACGATCGCAAGGTAGTCGAGCGCAACGAGGCGCTCCCCCATGATGACCGATTGGGCGGCGGCGAGCACCGCATCGATTCCCCGATCGGCTGACGAGACCGCCGCTTCGAGTGCCACCGAGAGCACCCGGGCTGCGAGGTGCTCCTTCTCGTCGAGAAACCGGTTTCGACTCGACAGTGCGAGCCCGGAGTGCTCGCGAACCGTTTCGACAACGAGCACCTCGGTCGGCATCGACAGCTCGCGCACCATACGCTCGACGAGAAACACCTGCTGGGCATCCTTCTGGCCGAACACCAGCACCTGCGCGCGCGCGATGTTCGCAAGCTTGGCGACGGCTGTCAGCACGCCTTCGAAGTGTCCGTTGCGAGCCGCACCTTCGAAGAGCTCACCGACAGCACCGGCGCTCACTCGTGTCTCGAGCACGCCGTTCGGGTACATCTCGCGAGCCGTCGGCGCGAAAACGAACTCGACACCGGTCAAGGCCAAGGTGGCGAGATCGCTCTCGAGCGTTCTCGGGTAGGTGTCGAGATCGTCACCGGCGGCGAACTGCAACGGGTTGACGAAGATCGAGACGACGACGGTGTCGACGACGCCCCGCTCGACGAGTTGAGTTGCGCGCTCGACGAGCGCGACGTGACCGGCGTGCAGGGCGCCCATGGTTGGCACGAGGGCAACGCGTTTTGTGCCAAGGGCGAGACGGAGTTCGGCCGCTGTCTCAGCGACAGTAATTGACACGCTGACCCCTTAAGCCTCGGCTGCGAGTGCTGACTCGACCGATGATCGCACAAGTGGAGCGAGCACGCTCGACGCGGACTCCACGTCAAGCTCCGCGAGCATGGCGACCGCCTGGTGCACGATCGCTGCCGAGAAGCTCGTCGCCGTCGACACTGCCTCGGCGTACTGCGCGCGATCGGCTTCGTCGATGATGACAGGCTCGGCCCCCATCTCCACGACGAGGGCCTGACCGATCGGGAGCACCGCTGTCGGCGCCGTGACCGCGCAGTAACTCTCGCGCAAGCGAACGAGGTCGACGCTCGTGCCGGTAAATACCATTGCCGGATGCACCGCGAGCGGTATCGCGCCAGCCGCCGTTGCCGGGGCGAGCACGCTGCATCCCAGACCGGGCGCGGTGTGCATGACCAGCTGGCCCGGCCGCCACGCCCCGGTTGCGGCAAGCCCCGCGACCAACGTCGCGAGCTCACTCTCCGGAACCGCGAGAATCACGAGTTCGCTCCGTTCGATGAGGTCGGGGATCTCAAGAATCGCGACGTCGTTGAGCATCGCCTTGGCGCGTTCGCGGTTTGCTTCAGACACGGCGGCGACGCCGGTGATCGCGTGGCCGGCGCCAGCGAGGGCTGCGCCAAGCACCGGTCCGACTTTGCCAGCACCGATGATGCCGATACCGAGTCGCCCGGCCGCGCTCACGATGCCCGCCACCGGTGAGTCGTGTCACTGTTGGCTGCGGACACTGCTCGCGATACCAGTTCGCCGAAGAGTTCGAAAGCGTCAGTTTCATCAATCGCACCGAGCTCCGCCGTCACCGGCCCAGAAACTGTGTGAACCCTCACGCGTGAAACGCGAAGCCGACGGTAGATCGGTCCATTCGAAAGCGCGATACTCTGCGCCCGAGCGTGCGGAACAATCACGAGCTCACGGTAGATCGCGCCGCGGCGAAAGAGCACGAAGCCCGGATTCACGGCGAACCCATTGCGGCGCCACGAAAACCAGCGCAGGATCGCCGCTCGCCGCGGTGAAGAGCGAAAGCCATCGTCGCCGCCGCGCGACACGAGCCCGCGCTCGAGGAGCGCCGCGGCATCCTCATCGATAGCGCCTGGAAGCATGAGCTCGAGCACCTTGCGAACGTCTTCGAGGTTACCGACCGGCAGAATCGTCGTATTCGCTTGACCGGATGCGCCGTTGGTCCAGGAGTTGGACGCACGATTGAGTTGAATGTGCCACCAACCCGCCGGCCGCCACAGCAGCGGCTGGCTCACTTCAATCGCGTGAATGCGGCCGGGCGGCAAGGTCTCGTTACTCGTCGACAACAGTCCGAACCCAACCCGAATACCATCGGGGGTCGCCGCGATGCTGTAGCGAATCGATCGGGTGAACCGCGAGACGTAGAAGCTCGCAACGCCGATGAAGGCGGGGATGATTCCGATCAGCACGAAGAACTCGCCGGTTTGGGCGACGAAGATCCCGGTCAGCACAGCGCCGATGATGACGGCGACGGTGAATCCACTCAGCAGGAGCGAGCCAGC
>JBBQLW010000243.1:0-2376 GCA_038328315.1 Actinomycetales bacterium | reverse complement strand
CTCGCCCTGTTGACCGCCGGATCGGCGAGTGGAGAGAAGGTATTCGGCCTCGGCTCTGCGCTCGCCTCAGCCATGCGCAAGGTTGTCGACGCCCTGCCCGAAGGTCACCGAGCCACCGCCAGTGACGCCGCCCAGCGTTTTCTTATCGAGCCGGAAACCGACCTGCTCTCGCGCCGCGTTCTCCCCGAGGAAGTGCCAACCTCGACGATGGTCGAAGTGCGCCGCGCGGTGCTCACCGGACACAAATTGCGCATCCACTACGCCTCTGCCGGCAAAGTCCCACGCTGGCGAACGATCGACCCGATTGGTCTCGTCACAGTCCGAGACAAGTCCTACTTGTTAGCCACTATTTCCGGCGAGGATCGCACCTACCGACTGTCTAGGGTGTTGGCCGCGGAAGAACTTCCCGAACTGGCTGAACGACCGAGCCAGGTCGACCTGGAAAGAATCTGGCGAGAACGCGGTGAACGGTTCTTGGCCGACGGCCACATCACTGTGCTGGTCCGAGTGGGACCGGCGCGCCGAGAAGAACTGCTGAACGCCGCCGTCGCGGTGCGAACTGTGAACCCGGAAACTGGCGGGTGGCTGCGGATAGAAGTCACCTACCAAGACTTGCGCCACGCAGAATGGGCGCTGTGGCAGCTCGATACGGACGTGGAGGTCATCAGCCCAGAATCGTTGCGTGCCGCTTTGAGAGACCGTGCAACAACCATTGCCGCCCGCTACGGCGGGCTTCGCTGACAAACCATCTGTCAGCGTCGAGCCCTCGCCGGTGCCTGAAAGCTGACGGGGGACCCGATCCACTCAGGGCGATGCGCGGTATTGCGGCGGGAGCGCGAGTTCCTGGCCCGCGTACACCTCGGTGCTGCTCAACTGATTGAGCTGCACGATCTGGACGATGACGTCACGTGGGTCAGCGTCAGGCGCAATGGACTCTGCCAGTTGCCACAGGGACTCCCCCGCATCGACGGTCACGTACTCGTACGAGCTAGCAGCACCCTCCAGTGAGGCTACCGCCGCCCCGCCATTGAGCGACAAAAGGATGGCAGCAAGCACGAACGGAGCGACGATTACGCCAGCTAGCACTGAGCGGCCGCGCGCAGTGATCCGTAGCCGCGGCTTCACTGCACGGGGCGTGGCACCAACAGAAACGAACCGCGCAGGGCTGATGCTGACATCTGACATCTCTTGCTCCTTGGGCTGAGGATTGGGGCGGAGGTTTCGTATCCGGCTCTCGGCCGGGAGAGCCGGATACGAAGTTGTGAAGCCTTGCTCATCAAAAATTCGAGCACATCTGCTTTAACACGACCGTGTTCGAATCTCTGTACCGAACATAGCTTCGAACGGCGGAAAAATCAAGACGATGTTCGATGAAATCAAAATCACAGTGGCGACACACTCGAACAGGTGTTTGTTCTTGGCCTTGCTTGCGGATACAGTTTCGAATGAGCCACTGACATTGGCTCGAGCGTCACATCCACGCACGCACCAAGAATCGGGGAACACGATGGATACCAGCGACATGAACTCGCCAGCAGAGAAGCCAGTGACCCGCCGACGCACGAGCCTGAGCGACAAGCAGCTGGCCATTCTCGACGTGATTCAGCGTTCTGTGTCGACGCGTGGCTATCCGCCGAGCATGCGCGAGATCGGCGACGCTGTCGGCCTCGCTTCGCTCTCAAGCGTCACCCACCAGCTCGGCCAGCTCGAACTCAGCGGGTACTTACGACGTGACCCGAATCGCCCACGAGCGATGGAAGTCCTGATCGATCTGCCCGGAATTGAATCACCAGAGTCGCACGAGTCTGGTGCTCCGTCGGTCGGCGATGCGGCACTGGTTCCACTTGTCGGTCGAATCGCGGCAGGCATCCCAATTACCGCTGATCAGCAGGTGGATGAAGTCTTCCCACTCCCCCGGCAACTCGTCGGCAAGGGCGACTTGTTCATGCTCAAGGTCGTCGGCGAGTCAATGATCGATGCCGCGATATGCGACGGCGACTGGGTGGTTGTTCGCCAGCAAAAAACTGCCGAGAATGGCGACATCGTTGCCGCGATGCTCGACAGCGAGGCAACCGTCAAGGTGTTCAAGCAGCGCGACGGTCACACCTGGCTGCTCCCGCGCAACTCAGCCTTCGAACCGATCCTCGGCGACTACGCTGAAATTCTCGGGAAAGTCGTCGCGGTACTTCGCTCGCTCTGACCCGACGCTACCTAAGTCGAAGAGAGTGCAAGCCGCTCACGCGCGGCGCGAGTGGCGGTGATGATGTTGTTGAGTGAGTGCACCGTCTCGTCGTAGCCACGAGTCTTGAGCCCACAGTCCGGGTTTACCCACACCTGACGGTGCGGTATCGAGGCGAGCGCGATGTCGATCAGTTC
>JBBQLW010000242.1:0-2376 GCA_038328315.1 Actinomycetales bacterium | reverse complement strand
TGTGCGGGAGGCAGTCACAGCCGCGCTCGGGCGCGAGGCGGCGCCAATGCGCGTCGTGCACGTTGACATCATGCCGACGCTCGCCAGCGGCAAGCCGGATCGCCTGGCCATTGCCTCGCTCGCATTCCACTGAGCTGGTGTTGGCGCGAGGTGATGGCCCGGCGGCGACCCAGCGCCGACCCGGTGGCATCGCTCGACGTACGCCGCATCGTTACACTGACTTTCGTGGCATCCCAAAAGGCGGCAGCTCCAAAGAACCCGCGCAACAATCCCAAGACCGTTCCCCCCCAAAGCATGGCCGCCGACCTGAAGGCCGCGAGAGCGCAACAGGCCAGCCAAGCCAACAAGTCTGGTCGACCCGGCGGTCGCCCTCCCGGAGTCGCAGCACCGCCGAAAGCCACACTCGGTGACTGGATCGGTGCAGCGCGTATTCAGACCCTGCCTATCGGGATTGCGCCTGTTGCGCTTGGCACCGCCGCTGCCTTCCTGCTCGCGCGCGAAGAAGACGGACCGGGCTGGCACTGGCTTCGGGCGCTGCTGTGCCTGATTGTTGCCGTGTCGCTCCAAATCGGAGTCAACTTTGCCAACGATTATTCCGACGGGGTTCGCGGCACCGACCGACTGCGCGTCGGACCTCAGCGACTGACAGCATCCGGTCGTGCCAAGCCGCGCACGGTGCTGACCGTCGCACTCATGTTCTTCGGGTTTGCCGCTGTCGCAGGCATCATCATCGTCATCCGCACCGAATATTGGTGGCTGCTCGGGGTCGGCGCCGCCTGCATCCTCGCCGCGTGGTTCTATACGGGTGGCAAACGTCCGTACGGTTACTACGGCCTCGGGGAGCTCTTCGCATTCGTCTTTTTTGGCCTCGTTGCCACCGCCGGAACCACCTTTGTGCTCGCCGACACCGTCACAATCGAGAGCTGGCTGGCTGGCGTTGCTATTGGGCTCATCGCCTGCGCCGCACTCATGGTCAACAACATCCGCGATCGCGAGCAGGATGCTCGGGTCGGTAAGCGCACGCTCGCCGTGCTGATCGGCGAACTGCCATCACGCATCATCTTCTCCGTGTTTATCCTCTCGCCGTTCGCTATCCTCGTCTTCTTCACGGCCTTCTACGAGAATGCGTATCTGGTCTTCTTCGCTTTGCTGATTGCGATCCCAGCCGCGATCATCACGTTGACTGCTCGAACCCCCGCTGAGCTGGTGCTCGCATTGAGACTGACGGGCCTCACAGCGCTCTTCTACGGCTTGGGATTGGCCCTCGCGATCGCGCTCTAGTGCGAGTCAGCGAGAGCCGGACTAGTCGGAGCGCTTCTCGCCCACAGTGTCGGCTGCAGTGTCAGCTGCACTGTCAGCAGCATCTTCGGCGGCCGCATCCGCGTCGGCCGCAGCTGGACGGGCGCGCCGCTGCGAGAGGTTGGCAGTGATCGCATCACGCATCCCGCGGAAGAAGATGTACGCGACGCAGAGGCTAATGACCGCCGCGAGGAGGGCGGCAAGCCACCAGATCACGCCGACGGCGAGCATCACCCCGAACGCGAGTGCGAACACGCCGATCCGCACGAGCGAGTACTTCACCCACGGCTTCACCTCCCCAGTGTATGTAGTCATTCCCCGTGGTCTTGTGGGCAGGCTCTGTGCAAGCCCTGCGAAGGCCCTGGGCAGCCGCACGCAATCGCACGCAGCCCCCGTGCAGATAGCAAGCCTAGGATTGGGCTATGGGACGGCTCCTGATTTTCCTTATCGCTGCGCTGGTGGTTGATGTCTTCGCGATCGTCGACCTCGTGCTCATCGATCGTCGACGAATCCGGGCATTCAACAAATTCGTGTGGGTCATCATCATCGTCGCAGTGCCCTTCATTGGCGCTCTGCTGTGGTTCATCGTCGGTCGTGGTCGCGTCGATAAGAGTGGGCAGCAACGCTCGATCGCTCCGGACGACGACCCGGCATTCCTGAAGAATCTGAAGCGCGATGAAGAGCAGGACGCACGCATTCGCCGGCTCGAGCAGGAGCTCGCAGAGCTCGACGATGACCCTCCCAAGGCCTAACTCGCCGGCTACTGAGTTTTCGGCGGCGCTCCTCGCGGAGTTCGTGCGACTTGGGGTGCGCGACGTTGTGCTGGGTCCGGGCTCTCGCTCTCAAGCGCTCGCGCTCGCCGCGGCAGAATTCGAACGACTCGGTCGACTCCGGCTTCGCGTGCGCATCGACGAACGGGTCGGCGGTTTTCTCGCTCTTGGCATCGCCGTCGAAACCCACGCGCCGGTGCTCGTGATCACCACCTCGGGCACCGCTGTGGCGAACCTGCACCCCGCGGTGCTGGAGGCCCACCACTCTGGCGTGCCACTCATCATCATCTCGGCCGATCGGCCAGAA
>JBBQLW010000241.1:0-2388 GCA_038328315.1 Actinomycetales bacterium | reverse complement strand
ATGACGTATTCGATTGAGCCGTTCGAGCCGGCCGAGTTGCCGCCGGGCGGTCGCCTCGACGAGCAGCTGCTGGCTGGCCTCAATCCGCGCCAGCGTGAGGCGGTCGAGTACCGCGGCCCATCCCTGCTCATTCTCGCCGGTGCCGGCTCGGGTAAGACGAGCGTGCTCACCCGCAGGATCGCGGGACTCCTGCAGACTCAGGAGGCGTGGCCGAGCCAGATCCTCGCCATTACCTTCACGAACAAGGCAGCCGCCGAGATGCGCGACCGCGTGCAAGCCCTTGTCGGTCGGGAGCGCGCCGATGGCATGTGGATTTCGACTTTCCATTCAGCCTGCGTTCGTATTCTCCGACGCGAAGCCGAGCACTTCGGGTTCAGCAAGACCTTCACGATCTACGACTCCGCCGATAGCCGCGCGCTCCTCAAGCGCATTATCAAAGAACTCGACGCCGACACGTTCGGATTCACCGTCAGTCAGGCGGCTGGCAAGATCTCGCGCCTCAAGAACGAGTTGCAAGACGTCGAGACATATGCCCGCGGTGCGAACTTCAACGACCCGGCCGAGGTCATGTTTATCGAAATCTTTCGGCAGTACACCCGCGCACTTTCCGCGGCAAACGCCTTCGACTTCGACGACCTCATCGGCCAGACCGTGTACTTGTTTCGTGCGTTCCCGCAGGTCGCCGCGCTCTATCAGCGCCGCTTCCGTCACATCCTCGTCGACGAGTATCAGGACACCAACCACGCGCAGTACGCGCTCATCCGCGAACTCACCAGACCGGTGGATGCCGCGACTCTCGGTGACGTCGAGCGTGCCAACCAGTGGCGCAGGCACGAAGACGGGCTGCCGGGGGCATCCCTGACGGTGGTCGGCGACAGCGACCAGTCGATCTACGCCTTTCGCGGCGCAGACATTCGCAACATCGTCGAGTTCGAGCGGGACTTCTCGAAGTCGACGGTGATTCTGCTCGAGCAGAACTACCGGTCAACCCAGACGATTCTGGATGCCGCGAACGCCGTGATCTCGAACAACTTCGATCGCAAGGATAAGAAACTGTTCACCACGATTGGCGCTGGCGACCCGATCACTGGCTTCACCGGGTACACCCAGCACGACGAGGCGCAGTTCATCGCCGACGAAATCCTGTCGTTGCGCGATGGCGGCACGGCATACAAAGACATCGCCGTCTTCTATCGCACCAATTCGCAGACCAGAGCACTCGAAGAGATTTTTATCCGTTCGGCCCTGCCGTACCGCGTGCTTGGCGGCACGAAGTTCTACGAGCGAGCCGAGATCAAGGATGCCTTCGGATACCTCATTGCCGTCGCCAACCCGGCAGACCCGATGGCGTTACGCCGCATCATGAACGTGCCAAAGCGCGGGATCGGCCCCGCGACAGAAGCCGCGCTCCAGGCATTCGCCGATGACCACGACATCACGCTGCGCGAAGCACTCAGGCACGCCGACGAGCTCGGCCTGGGCCCCAAGGTCACAAAAGCAATCACCGACCTGGTCGGCATGCTCGACCAAGTCATGGCAACGGCCCTGACCTCGAAGCCCGCCGACGTGCTGATTGCGCTGATCGAGGGCAGCGGCTACCTCGAGGCCCTGCGCGCGTCACGCGACCCGCAAGACGAAGCCCGCGCCGAGAACGTCGAAGAACTCGTTTCGGTGACGCGCGAGTTCGAGCGCAATAATCCGGATGGCACACTGATCGACTTCCTCACTGAAGTCTCGCTGGTTGCCGCCGCAGACGAACTCGATGACGCCAGCGGAACGGTCTCGCTCATGACGCTGCACACGGCAAAGGGGCTCGAGTACGACGCGGTCTTCCTTGCCGGAGTCGAGGAGGGCCTGCTTCCGCACCAGATGTCGGCGTCGGAGCCGGGTGGTCCGGCGGAGGAGCGGCGGCTGTTCTACGTCGGCATCACGCGGGCGCGCAAGCGGCTCTACCTCTCGCTCGCGATGACCCGCGCTCAGTACGGTGATGTCAATGTCGCGATGCCGAGTCGCTACCTCCAAGAGATCCCGTCTGAACTGATCGACTGGCGGCAATCGCCGGGCATGGCCAACTCGCGCGGCGGCACTCAGCCGCGCGCACTCAACGCTCGTCGCAACGCTCGTGATGCCGGATCATGGTCCAGTTCGTTGCGAGAGGCTGCCGGCCTTCCCCCGGCGCCACCCAAAATCAAGACCGAGTGGATGAGCGCCGTCACGGGCATGGTGCGCGACAACGGCGACCTGACTCTGGCCGCTGGCGAGCGCATCCGCCACAACGATTTCGGCGAAGGCAAGGTCACGGCGGTCACCGGTGAAGGCGCCAAGCGCGTGGCCGAGGTGCAGTTCGACACCGCCGGTCGCAAGCGGCTCTTGATCAAGATTGCCCCG
>JBBQLW010000240.1:0-2398 GCA_038328315.1 Actinomycetales bacterium | reverse complement strand
AACGCACGGTCGAGGAACGTCCGGGCTCCGCAGAGCAGGATGGTGGGTAACACCCACTCGGGGTAACCCGCGAGAACAGTGCAACAGAAAGTAGACCGCCGGGTGCGAGAGCATCAGGTAAGGGTGAAACGGTGGTGTAAGAGACCACCAGCGGCAGTGGTGACACGGTCGGCTAGGTAAACCTCGTCCGGAGCAAGGTCAGACAGGAAGCGTTACGGGCTGCTCGCCCAGCTTTCGGGTAGACCGCTAGAGGCGTGCGGCAACGTACGTCGTAGATAGATGGCCGTCCAGCATCCTCTCAAGGGTGTGAACAGAACCCGGCGTATCAGCCGGCCCATTCGCCCTCCTCGCGAATACGCGAGAAATTCAGACGATTCCGCTGACGCCCAAGAGTGATCCGATCGCAAAGGTAGCGCCGAGTGCGAGCGCTCCGCCGATAACCACCCGTACCGTCGGCCTCACCCAAGGGCTTCCGCCGATCGCCGCACTCGTCGCCCCCGTCGCAGCGAGGGCAACCAGTACTGCGACAAAGGTGATTGGAACGCGCACATTCTCCGGCGGCAGCATGATCGCCAACATCGGCAAAATCGCGCCCATGAAGAACGCAAGAGCTGATGCGCCGGCGGCCTGCCACGGACTTGCCACATCAACCTCGCGAATCCCGAGCTCAGCCTCAAGGTGAGCGGCCAAAGCGTCGTGTTCGGTCAGTTCTTCGGCGACCCGTTGCGCCGTTGTCTGGCTCATTCCCTTTGCCTGATAAATCGCGGCGAGTTCCGCGAGCTCCAGTTCCGGTTCGGTCGCCAACTCGCCCTTCTCTTTCGCAATCAGGGCGGTTTGGGTGTCGCGTTGGGTCGAGACAGATACATACTCGCCGAGCGCCATCGAGATAGCGCCACCAACAAGGCCGGCGAGTCCCGCTGTGAGTATCGGCCCACTCGCCGTGGTCGCCCCTGCGACACCCACCACAATCGCGGCGACCGAAACGATCCCGTCGTTCGCTCCGAGCACCCCGGCGCGCAGCCAATTGAGCTTGCCGGCAATCCCTGGTCCGTGCGGCTCGTTCTGGTGACCGGCCAGTGCGTTTTCGTGAGTGCTCATACCGCATTATCGCTGACGAAGCGGTATTGGATACCGGGCTAGCCATAGGGTGCGCTGCGTTACGCGGACCGATCGGGCGTCAGCACGATTCTCGCGAGTTGTCAGACCGCGAGCGCAGCAGCCCCAAGAATGCCAGCGTTATTGCGATGCACCGCTGGAATGATCGGAGTCTTGAGCTTGAGGAGCGGCAGAAACAGCTCGTGGCTCTTGGACACCCCGCCACCGACGATGAACAAGTCGGGTGAAAACAGTTCCTCGAGGTAGCTGTAGTAGCGCTGAAGGCGCTTCGCCCACGAGTGCCAACTCAACCGGTACCGCTCTTTGGCGGCGAACGAGGCCCGCCGTTCGGCATCCCGACCGTCAACGACCAAGTGTCCAAGCTCGGAGTTCGGAATGAGCACTCCGTCGTAGATCAGGGCACTACCGATCCCGGTGCCGAGGGTGGTGAGAATGACGAGCCCGTTGACTCCGACCGCCGCGCCGTACCGCGTTTCGGCGTAGCCGGCGGCATCCGCGTCATTGACGAAATGGATGCCGCGACCGAGGCCCTTCTCGAAGAGCGCTTCTGCCTCGAGGCCAATCCACTTGCGCGAGACGTTCGCGGCCGAGAGCGTTCTGCCGTTTTTGACGACGGCGGGAAAACAGATGCCGACCGGGACTTCTTGACCGATCCCGCCGAGCTTGTCGATGAGGGTGAGAACCGTGTTCACGATCGCGCTCGGTTCGCCGCCGACCGGCGTCGGTAGCTTCAGTCGTTCGGTGACAAGCTCGCCGGTGGCGATGTCGACAACCGCTGCTTTAATTCCTGTGCCGCCGATATCGACGCCGAGCGCGTGAGCCATGCTGAGATTCTGCCCTACGGCAGCGTCAGGATGTCCGCGCCGCGCTCGGTCACAACCAGGGTGTGCTCAAACTGCGCCGTCAGCGACTTGTCTTTGGTGGTGACTGTCCAGTCGTCGTCCCACTGATCCCAGACGATCGACCCGGGGAATTCGACGGTGCCGAGCGTGAGCATCGGTTCGATCGTGAACACCATGCCGACCTCCATGACATCGTCGAATGCCGGGGCAGAGTCGTAGTGCGGAATGATCAGGCCCGAGTGGAAGGCCGCGCCGACCCCGTGGCCGGTGAAATCGCGCACGACACCGTAGCCGAACCGTCGTGCGTACGACTCGATTGCGCGGCCAATGACGTTGACCGAGCGACCGGGTGCGACGGCCTTGATGCCTCGTTGGAGGGCCTCTCTCGTTCGCGTGACGAGGTCGACGACGTCCTGCCGCGCAGTACCGACAATGAAGGT
>JBBQLW010000239.1:0-2422 GCA_038328315.1 Actinomycetales bacterium | reverse complement strand
CTGAGCGGGAGGCGCGCGCGACGGATCGCGCGGCGCGACGACGCCCGCACGATATTGTGAGGCCCGTCTTTATCTCTCTCGACTGGAGCGTCATCGTGGATCGCCTCACCCCCGGCATTATTGCCATCGCTGTCGGCGCGGCCTTTGCAGTGTTGCTCTTCGTGCCGTTTGTGGCGGCCAGTTATCGCCTGCGCGGCGGAATGACGGTGCCTCGCACGCTGGGCTGGATCGCCCTTCTGGTGTCGTTTCTCGCTATCTGGACGTACACAATTCTGCCCGCGCCAGCGGTAACCGACAGCTACCGATGCTCGACCCCCAACCTCGATCTGTTCACCGACCTGCGCGACATCATTGCGCTGCAGCAGTCGGGCAGCAACCTCATCGCCAACGCGGCATTGCAGGTGGTGGTGCTCAACATCATCTTCTTCATACCGCTGGGTTTTCTGCTGCGATTTCTCTTCACCTGGGGGGTCGCTCGGGCGCTCGTCGTTGGTTTTCTCGTCTCACTCGCCGTCGAGACCACGCAGTTGACGGGCATCTGGGGGCTCTACCCCTGCTCGTACCGCCTGTTCTCGGTCGGAGACCTGTTGCACAACACGCTCGGTGCTGTTATCGGCTCTCTCATCGCACTGCTGGTGCTTCGTCGGCGTCAGGTGCGCACGGCACCCGCTGCTCCGAGCGCCGCCATCACCCCCGGTCGCCGCCTGCTCGGGATGCTCAGCGATGCGCTCGTCTTCGCCGTTGTCACACTGCTCACCGGATTGATCGTCTCCCTGCTGAGGGTGCTCGTGATCGCCCCCGGGTCACCGGCGGTCTCCGACCCGCTCGAAACCGCGATCGGCATCGTCGCTGGCGTGCTGGTCTATCTGGTGCCGTTGCTCGTTACCGGCAGCACGCTGGGTGAATCGGCCGTGCTGCTGCGGTCGGCTGGCGGATGGAAGCCGACCGTGCTCGCCCGGCTTGTTCGAGCAGGTGTTGGATTCGGTGGGGTGATTGTGCTTTCAGAGTTTGTTCCGGTGGTGGGCGACCTGCTCGCGCTCGGGCTCGCCATCGTGCTGTTGGTGTCAGTGTTTGTCGACCGTGAGCGGCGTGGTCTAGCCGCGCGTGCCGCCGGCATGTCTATCGAGACGGTGGGGCCGGTCACAGCCGAGCCCACCCGCTTCTGAACGGATTCGCGCAGCATCAACGACTTCGGGTCAAGCCAGCGGCCCGCATACCTGAGGCGGCCAAAACGTCGAACCTCGTCGTCATAAGCCGCAATGGTGTCTTCATTGTGGATGCCGTTCGACAGTCGCTCGCAGGCGATGCATAGCAGCGGCGGGCCGGGCGCCTCATCCATGCGCCGACTTTTGGCCTCAATGATTCGGTTTTCGCTCTGATCGCTCATGCCGCACCCATGGCGGCCGCCGAACCCCAGGACTTGACGCCGGCCCGACTCGGTAACAAAGTCTGCGTTACCGCAAGCGGCAGCCTCGCCACGCGCGTGGCGTTCGGCCTCGTCGGCCGTATCGCAATGTTGCCGGGAGTAGCCGTGGAGTGGATGAGGTCACGCGACCGCGCTTCTCGCTGAGGCGACGAGGCCACGAGGCCACGAGGCCATCTTCGTCGACTGGCTGAGCGACAGAGGCGCGATGGTTTGGGTGCGCCTCCGGCCGCTCGACCCCGTCTCGGTCGACTCTGTCTCGGTCGACCGACTCCCGTTCGTCGACGGAGCGCTCGGCTGGTGAATCGTAGCCAAGGTTTGTCACCTCGAGAGCATGATCGAGCCGCGCGACTCCAGACGCGCCGCCTGACATTTCACCTGACATATCGCCTGACAGACGATAGAGTGCTGGCCATGAGTTCACTCGCCGTCCCCCCGCTCGATCGAGCACGCCGCGCATCGCATCGCACGGCGATGCAGTCTGAGATCTCCCTTGTGGCCGCAACCCTACAGAAGGTCCTCGGGCAATCACTTGTCGCGGTCATCGCTGGCAAAGACGTGCGCACGGTCGCCCGATGGACTGACGCGAGTCCGGCCAAGCCCTCCACCCGCGACAATCAACGGTTGCGCGACGCCCTGCAGGTTCAACAACTCCTGTTGACGGCGGATGCTCCCGAGGTGGTTCGCGCCTGGTTCGTGGGCATGAATCCACACTTAAACGACGAGACTCCCGCCGAAGCCTTATCTGAAGGTCGCGCTCGCGAAGTGATGGCCGCAGCCCAGGCATTCGTGAATGCCGGCTGAACTGGTTCTTCATGGGCAATCGTGACCCGGCCTATTTGCACCTACAGCGCTAAGTGCAAATAACGGCACGCCATGCCTTCACTTATCTCACGCGCGCACGAAGGTGCGATTGAGCACTTCGAACATGGCATCGACATCGATCACCGGCTCGGCGCTGCGCTTCAGCATGGTCATCAACTTCTTCGGCCACATCAC
>JBBQLW010000238.1:0-2450 GCA_038328315.1 Actinomycetales bacterium | reverse complement strand
ACGATTCCAAAGACATCGGTGTTGAAGCCAACGAGGCCGTTCTGACCCAAGAGCACGGTGTTCGCCGCGCCAACAACATCAACGAGCGGATGCCGCGCCGCGAGTATCGGCATGACCTCACGCTTGAGCGGCATCGTCAATGAGAGTCCACGCCACCCCTCGTCGAGCGAATTCACCCACGCCGACAATCCACCAGCCGTGACCTCAGCAGCGACGTACGTCCAGGCAAGGCCCAGGTTCTCGTAGGCCGCCCGATGGATCGCAGGCGAGAGCGAGTGTTCGATAGGTGACCCGAGAACAGCTAGACGCGAGGCGGACGCCCGCGGCACCCCGACATTAGTCACCCGCGTGGCTAATCACAGTATGTACCGTTCTCGACGCTGGCGTTGCACCATTCCCGCAGGATTGCGACCGCACTCTCGTGCTCGTCGATAGTCTCTGAGAACACCGTTTCGCCGGTTGCAAGGTTGATGGTGACAAAGAAGAACCACGGCCCTTCGACCGGATTGAGCGCGGCGTCGATGGCCAGGTCGCCAGGTAGCCCAATTGGACCGATTGGCAAACCCGGATTCGCATACGTGTTGTACGGGTTGCTGGCGTCAGCGCGATCCTCGTCCGTCGTAAACACGGTGTCAAGCGTGTCGGCCCCGTATCCCACGGTCGCGTCAGACTCGAGATTCCAACCGTCGTCCAGCCGGTTCTGAAACACGCGTGACACCTTGTAGAAGTCGTCGGGGTTCGAGCCGGCTTCGCGCTGGATCATCGAAGCCATGGTCAGCACGCGGTGACGATCCTCGGGTGAAACACCAGCGGCATCCAGCCGTGTGAACATCTCATCGACCATGAGCTTCAGGAGTCCCTGCGCAGTCTCGGTACCGTCGAGATTGTACGTTGCCGGGAAGAGGTAGCCTTCCAAACTCGGCGCCTCCGCTGGCAACCCGAAGAACGCGAGATCTGTTGACGCTGTTTGAAAGTCCTCAAGTGGAATGCCGGTCGTTTCGGCGATGATCTCAAGGGCGTTCGGGAGTATCGTGCCCTCCCTAATTAGGAGCCGGTCGGTGATCTTGTTCTCGGGATTTTGCAACGCGTCGAACGCGGACTGAGCGCTCATCTCCTTCTCCAGCGAGTAATTGCCCGGGATGAAGCTCACTGGCGCGCCTTGCTCCTCAAGCGAAAGAAGTAGGTCGTAGAAGGCATCGAAGGTCATCGTGACGCCGGCGTCGTGAAGAGAGCTCGCGACATCCGAGCCGATATCTCCAGACTGGATCGAAACCACGACTATTTCTCCGTTGCCTGTGCCTGCGTAGTCGATCGGCAATTGCCACCCGAGCAACTCCCGCACTTGCTCCTCGTAGTTCAGCCAGGCGAAGGCGGCAACGCCGCCGGCGCCGCCGAGCAGGATGAGAATCGGGAGCGTGATCTTGAGCCAGAGAAATCTTCGTTTGCGAGGCAACGGACGCTCGTCGCGAGAGAGGCTAACGGTACTCGCCCTGCCCTGCGATGCGGCCTGCGATGCGGCCTGCGATGCGCTCGGTGATTGAGAACTTCGACGTCGGCCCTCGCTCTCGCGGAGTTCGCGGCGAGACTGAGGTTGGTTCGGGTCGGACCCTGATTGCCTCGGCGCTGTGTCAGCGTTCGGCCTAAAGATGTCGTCCCAACTGGGCTCGTCAGCCATTAGTGCAGTCCTTCGTCAGGGTCGACCACGACGCCGGGCGGGTTCAAGGCCGAGCGCTCGAAGTCGAGAGCGCTCTGTAAAATTATCACGGCCGCAACCTGATCGACCACCGAACGCGAGGACTTCACGTTTCGCCCTGAGGCCCGCAACGCCAACTGCGCCGAGACTGTCGACAACCGTTCGTCGACCATCCGAACCGGTACCCGCCGAAGTCGTGCGATCCCAAGCGCGAAGGCCCTAGCATCCTTCGTGGATGGCGTTTCGCGACCCGAGAGCGCGATCGGCAACCCGACGATCACCTCGATTGCCTCGAGCTCTTCGATCAGTTCGGCAATGCGCTCAAGGTCGTCGGCTCCGCGTGGCACAGTCTCGATCGGTGTCGCCAGCAAACCATCGCGGTCTGAGCGCGCGACGCCGATTCGTGCGGTTCCGACGTCGATCGCGAGTCGATTGCCGGTGCGCATCATCAACCGAGAACGGCCGCGGCTACCGCATCGATCGCGCTCGCAATCGCGGACACGTCCGTTCCGCCGCCCTGAGCGAGGTCAGCTTTACCGCCGCCACCGCCGCCAAGCACGGCAGCCGCAGCCTTGGCGAGGTCCCCAGCGAGGAGCAAGTTTGACCGAGCCGCTTCGTTGGTTGCGACGATGACGACGGGCTTGCCGCCGACATCCGCGCCCAGCGCAACGACAGCTTGATCTGCGCCGAGTCGTTCTCGAACGCTTGTGACAAGCGTTCGCACATCATCGGCGGATGCCACTGAGCCGAGGTTCTC
>JBBQLW010000237.1:0-2456 GCA_038328315.1 Actinomycetales bacterium | reverse complement strand
GCGTCAGGCGCTCTCGGTGCTGCACCCCGACCCGCGCCTTGGCGCGATTCTTGTGGCGTGGTTCTTCGCCCTCTTTCTCGAAGGGGCTGCTGGGTTTGGAACGCCCGTTGCGCTGGCAGCCCCGTTCCTCGTCGCGGCGGGAATGCCCGCCCTTGCGGCCGTGTCTGCCGCCCTCATCGGGCACGCCGCGGGCGTGAGCTTCGGCGCGATCGGCACACCCGTGCTCGCGCAGAGCACCCTCGTCGATTTCACACCCGCCGAACTGGCTCAGGCTACGGTCGTTTTTCCGCTCACGTTGGGCATCGTGCTCACGATCGCCATGCTCGTGATCATCGGTCGGGCGTACGGGCACTTTCGCGGGCTGTGGCTCTGGGGTGCGCTCGCGGCGCTCTGCTTCTTCGTTCCCTTCGGCCTCATCGCGTGGTTCGTGGGGCCCGAGCTGCCAACGCTCGGCGGCGCCCTAGTAGGGGTGCTGCTCTTCTCAGTGGTGCTCGTGCGACACCGCCGGCACGTGCACGCGCGCGGCTTGCCCGCCGTTCCCGAGCAGGTCACCGTGACCCATCCGCGTCCGGATGCCCGAGACGTCGCCGCGGCCGACCTCTCGGTGCTGCGTGCCGCTGCTCCGTACCTCGTGCTCGTGCTCGTCGTGCTGATCACGCGGCTCGTACCGCCGTTGCGTGAGGCGCTGCAGAGTGTCGTCATCGCGTGGCAACTGCCCGGCGGATTCGGCGGCTCGGTGCAACCGCTCTACCACCCGACCATGCTGCTCACCGTGGCGTTCATCGTTGGTGCACTCATTCAACGGGCATCGTGGAGGCGCGTGCGCGTAGCCTTCGTTACGGCAACGCTGCAGCTCGGGCCGGTGATCGTCGCGCTCGTCGCCATGATCACGATCGCTCGCACCATGTCGTCGTCGGGCATGACAGCCGAGCTCGCCTTGGCCGCCGCATCCATCGGGCTGGCGTGGCCGCTACTGACTGTGCTTGTCGGCGCTTTCGGTACCTTCATCACGGGCTCGGCGACGGCCTCGAACCTGCTGTTCACCGACCTGCAGGCCTCGACCGCGCAGGCCCTCGGCTTGCCTCAGCTACCGCTGCTCGGCGCCCAAACCTTCGGCGCCGCCGTGGGCAACATCATCGCGCCGCACAACATCGTCGCCGCCGTTGCGACCGTGAGCCTCACAGGGCAAGAGGGCCGCGTACTGCGCAGCACCGTGCCGACGGCGCTCATCGTGATCGCGCTCGGGGGAGTGCTGGCGCTGTTGCTCGTGCTGTAGTGGGCGACTGATTCGCCGCACGCATCGATTAGGCGACACCGCTACTGGCGCTGGCGCGCCTCGACGAACTACGGCAGCAGCAGCATCGGGTCGACGCGCACACCGAAGGCGTAGACCTCGAAGTGCAGGTGCGCAACGGTGGTGTAGCCGGTATCGCCGACCGCGCCGAGGTAGTCCCCGGTCGCGACTGCCTGGCCAGCGACGACCGCACGGGAGCCTTCGATCATGTGCGCGTAGAGAGTTGCGATGCCCCCGCCGTGGTCGATCTTGACGTACTCTCCCCAGCCCCCCGAGTAGCCGGACTCGACGACGACCCCTGGCGAAGCAGCTGAGATGGGGGCTCCGTTCCCGGCCATAATATCGATGCCGTTGTGGAACTCTTCGCCGCGGTAGCCGAAGCCGTCGTTGACCCTCCCGGCGGCTGGCCAGATGGCGAGCCGCCCAGAGAAGTTGGCGACTGCGTTCGCCGGCTTCTGTTCGATCATCTCGACCGTGAAGGTGTCGCGGGTGATCGCTGCGGCCACGCTCGCCTCGGCGACTGCGAAGGCCTGCGGTGCTTCAGTGGTTGCGGATGCCGGTTCCTCGGCGTACTCGGCGCTACTGTTCGCTTGAATCGCGCTTGGTAGCGCGGCCGCTGGAAGGCTCATGCCGACGGCAAGGGCGGCAACGGCACAGAGCGTGCCTGTTCGTTTCACGGTCGCGCGGGAAATCATGGGGGCTCAGTACCTCGGTGATTGTCGGTTGGCCGGGTGCCAACGTGCCTCGCGCATCCAGCATCATCGGCTTCTGGCGCGGCAACCCGCGTCGACGATCCACTCGAGATCGAACTGATCGGCGCACACTGGCTGCCGATACGGGAGCTTCACTGTAACCCACGACCTTGCGCAGGGCGCCCAGCTTCGGGGGAGAGTCATGATCGGTGGCCTTCACCGACAGCCCGTCGCGTCGGTGCTCGCCGCGCGTTTCGGGTGCGCCGCTAGCCTTACTGGATGCATCCTGACCTCGTGCCGCCCGACCTCGTGCCGCCCGACTTCGTGAGGCCCGACTTCGTGCATGGCGCCCCGATCGGGCCGTGGGCCAAGTCGTTTCCAGCGTCCAGTTGGGGAATGACCACGGGCGAGTTCCTCGCGACGGAACCGCGACTGTCTGACTTCGCGACACCGCTGTTGACCATCGAGTC
>JBBQLW010000236.1:0-2463 GCA_038328315.1 Actinomycetales bacterium | reverse complement strand
AGGTCGGCGCGCATGAGCGGCTCGCCTCCGGTGAAGCGCACATCGGTCACGCCGAGGTCGCGCACGGCGATCGCGACCAAGCGAGCGATTTCGGTCGGCGTCAGGAGGTTCTCGCGCGCGATCGCTGGGAGCCCGGCTTCTGGCATGCAGTAGGTGCAGCGCAGGGAGCATTTCTCGGTGACCGAGATACGCAAGTCACGGGCGACTCGGCCGAACTGATCGAGGAGAGTGGCGGCATCCGGTCGGCCTGCGGTTGATGGCGCGGCGGCGGGATCACGGCGAATGCCGGGGATGCCGAGGAGGAGCTGCGTCATCTGATCATCCTAAGCAATCGGGGGTTTCGGCAACTGTGGGTGCCCACGATTGGGGTTCGGCGCGGGGGCTGCCGCGGATGGCTGCGGCACGATGGGACCGCGGCACGATGGCCAGCACCGCGGGGGCGGCGCGGGATAGCCTTGGCGCACTGCGGAAAGGAGCCATCGTGGCCGTGTTCTCCCGCGGCTTCTCCGGCCGCCCTCGCGAATCCAACCCGGACCTGCCGCCGGGGCAGTTCGTCACCGAGGATTTTCCGGTGCTGTCGGCGGGTCCAACGCCGACCATCGACACCGCCGACTGGTCGTTCACGATCGAGACCGAGACCGGTGGCAGGCACTCGTGGGATTGGGCCCAGCTCAACGCGCTGCCGATCGAAGACGTGCACACTGACATCCACTGCGTCACGCGCTGGTCGAAGTTTGAGACGAACTGGCGCGGGGTTTCGCTCGACACCCTGTTCGAGGAGGTCGAGTCGAGCTTCGACTTCGTGATGGTGCACTCCTTTGGTGGCTATACGACCAACCTTCCGCTCGAAGACATTCTCGGCGGCAAGGCGTGGATCGCGACCGAGTTTGCTGGCGAACCGCTCGAGCCGGATCACGGCGGCCCGGCGCGCATGATCGTTCCGCACCTCTACTTCTGGAAGAGCGCCAAGTGGGTACGCGGCATCACGATGCAGCGCGACGACGAGCCCGGGTTCTGGGAACAGAACGGGTACCACATCTACGGTGACCCGTGGCGCGAAGAGCGATACTCCTGAGCGCGCACCGGCTCGCCGCATGACCTCCCGCGAGTGGCTCGTCGGCACGGTCGTCTCCATCACCGAGCAAACCCCGACCGCCAGAAGTATCGTGCTCGACGTTCCCGGCTGGACCGGCTCGACCGCCGGCCAGCACGTCGACGTGCGCCTCACCGCCGATGACGGCTACCAGGCTGTGCGCGCATACTCGCTGGCCTCGACCGGCCCGGCCAGCCAGGTCGAACTCGCGGTGGACTTGATCGAGGATGGCGAGGTTTCGCGCTACCTCGTTCACGAGCTGCAGCCCGGCGATCAGCTCGAGTTTCGCGGACCCCTCGGGCGCTGGTTCGTCTGGAAACCCGAGCTAACCCAGCCGGTGCAGCTCGTTGCTGGCGGCTCGGGCGTCGTACCGCTGCTCGCGATGGTGCGGGCCCACGCGGCATCCGCCTCGACCGTGCCGATGCGGCTGCTGTACTCGGTGCGCTCCCCCGAGAACATTTTCTTTGCAGACGAGTTGGCGGATGCCGCGGCGCACGGCTCCCTCGACCTCACGCTCTCCTACTCACGCCACGCACCCCCCGGTCACGACCGCCCGGCCGCACGCATCAGCCGTGAGCTGCTCGAGCACTCGACTGTTGCGCCCGGCGACGCCCCCGCCGTCTTCGTCTGCGGACCAAACGGGTTCGTGGCCTCCGCCGGCGAGCTGCTCATCGCTCTCGGCCACGACCCAGCCGCGATCAAGACGGAGCGGTTCGGGGGGTAGCCGGGTCAGCCGGGGTAGCCGTGTCAGCCGGGGTAGCCGCGGTTGCGCGGTTGGTTTTTGGACGCCTACCGATCACCGCAGCGGCAAGCCCCGCGAGCATGATCGCGCCACCGACGAGCTCCGGCACACTCGGCTGCTCCCCCTGCGCAAGCCACGCGGCGATAATCCCGACCACCGGTACCAGCAGGGTGAATGGCACGACCGAACTCGTCGGGTACTTGGCCAACAGCGAATTCCAAATGCCATAACCAATGAGGGATGCCGCTACCGCCGTGTACACGGTGCTGAGAACGGCGACCACCGAGATCCCGGTGAGCGAGTCGATGATGGTTTGCGGGCTGTCGAAGACGAACGCGAGCGCGAAACTCGGCAGCGGAACCACCAGTCCAGACCACACGACCAGCGAGAGTCCGGATGCGGCGGCCGCCCGCCGCGCCAACACATTGCCGATCGCCCACGAGAGTGCTGAGAGCAGCGTGACGATCAGCGGCAGCCACGGTGCTGACTGCGTGTGCGAGACGATGACGAGTGCGAGTCCCGCCATCCCGATGATGATGCCGATCAGTTGGCGCCGGGTCGGGCGCTCTCGCAAGACGACGGCCGAGACGATGACGGAGAGCACGACCTGGGTCTGCAGCATGAGGGA
>JBBQLW010000235.1:0-2481 GCA_038328315.1 Actinomycetales bacterium | reverse complement strand
CACCGCTGGCACGCGGCGAACGCGCACGGCACCCAGATGCACGAAGCAGTCGACGTTCTCGAGGCGGCGCTGCCTGAGACAGACCCGTCGGAGGCATTCAGCGTCGCCCAGAAAGCGTTGTCGAGCGCGCTGCGCGTGATTGCGCACGCCGATGACTCGAGCGGAATCATCGGTGACGCCTGCCGGCGATTGATCGAACTGCACCCCCAGCTGGCCTGGCGCGCAGGCACACCCGTCGCCCGCTTGGTCAAGTGGATGCTCGACTTCCAGTTCAACAACGACATCGACTATTTCGAGCTCGACCCGGTCGCGTACGCCCCAGCCCTCGGTGCGAACGGAATGCAGACCTACCGTCAGCACCTTGCCGACATGCGGGAGACGCTCGGACCCAGGCCGAAGGAGGACGAGCGGTGGAGTTCAACGCACTCGCACGAGTGGTTCACACTCGACTGGAACGAGCGTCGCCTGGCCGTGCTCGATCGAGACGTCCAGGCGATTATCCGCACTCACTTTCGAGACGGTCGGGTCGCCGCATGGGCCGTCGACACGGCCAAAGCATTCGTCGAGATCGACGAAACTGAACTGGCAATCGAATGGGCACGGCGTGGGATGGATATCGGTCCGTCACACCAGTCGCTGAAGGCGGCGGAATACTGGTGCAGCATGCTCGCGGAGCACCATCCTGAGCAGAGCGTCGAGGCGAACATTCTGGTTTTCCGGCGATGGCCGTCTTCGTCCAGTGCCGCCGGGCTTTCTGACGCTGCGGGATCACGTTGGCCCGAGTTTCAAGACGAGGTTCTCACGACGTTACGCAACCAGCCCCGCGATGCGGTGTACTTCGCGCAGAGCACATTGAAGGACATCCCTCTCGCGTGGCGACTTGCCGCCGAGCTCGCGCTCGATGATGCCCGCACGTGGAGTGACTTGCTGAAGGCGTACGAGCGGGTCGACCCGCTCGCCACGCTGCCGCGCCACGAGCAGTTGGTGCGCGGCGACCTGACCGAAGCGGATGCCAATCGATATCGTCTCGGGGCGCGTCGGCTCGCCAAGATGCGAAAGATCGCGGCCGGGTCTGATGAGCAGCCGAACGTGGAGGCACTCATCGCCGAACTGCGCGAGACACACCGGCGGAGGCCACGATTGCAGGCCGAGTTCAGTCGCGCAGGGTTGCCGTGAGGTGATTCGTGTACCGGGCGCTGCCGGGGGCCTATCCAACCAACGAACGAACACCGGGCCGCGGCTTCTGGCGCTCGATCCAGAGGTCGAAGCTCGCCTGCATCCCGAGCCACAGTTCCGCACTCGTACCGAACAGCAGACCGAGACGGACCGCCATGGCAGCGGTCACTCCCGCGTGGCCGTTGCGAATACGGGAGAGCGTGGCTCGCGTGACGCCAAGTCGGCGGGCAGCCTCCGCTAGGCTCGTGTCGCCCAGATAGTCCTCAAGAAGCGCACCGGGGTGCGGCGGATTGTGCATTGCGGTCATGAGTACTCCGAGTTCGGGTATGCCCACGCTATACGTATGGTCAAGCTATACGGATGCTGCGCCGTCTGCGATAGCGGCGACCTCGGCGTCTTGCCCGGCCGTGTTCAGTCGACGCTGACGATGATTTTGCCGCGGTGTTCCCCCGAAGCGAAGCGGTCCATCGCCTGTCGGGTCTCGGCGAGCGGCCAGACGCTGTCAATGCGCGGGGAGAGCGCGCCCGAACCGACAAGCTCGAGTAGCCGCTCGTTGTCGGCGTTCGGTTTCAACATGACGAGGGCGACGGTCTTGCCGGTGTTCTTGAGCGTGCGCTCACGGGAAAGGCCGATGCTCAGCACGCGCCAGGTCTCGCCACCGACGCTCACATAGCTCCCACCGTCGGTCAGCGCTGCCGCACACTCGGCGGGCGATCGCGTCGAACGCGCGTCGATGATGACGTCGAACTTCTCGTCGCCGTCTTCGGAAGCCATCCGCGCGAAGTCGACCTCGCGGTAGTCGAGTGAGCGGGCGAAACCCAGCTCGCGCAAGAGGTCGAGTTTGAATGCGGCATCCACCCCCACGATGTCGGTCACGCCGAGCTCGGTGGCCACCTGCACCGCGAGGGTGCCGACTCCCCCACCCGCGCCGTTGATCAGGAGCCGGTGCTGCGGCTTGAGCCCGGCAAGCTCGATGGCCTGCGCGGCGAGGTTTCCGGCGTGCGCGAGGGCCGCGGCATCCACGAAACTAATGCTGTCTGGTAGCAGGGTGAGGGCGCCCTCGACGGGGTTAACGTACTCGGCGAACCCACCAAAACCCGCGGACGAGAGATCGCCGAACACGCGATCGCCGGGGCTGAACTTCGTGACTTCGGAGCCGACCTTGACGACCTCGCCAGCGACATCCAGCCCAAGAATTTTCTTGCGCGGGCGGAACAAACCCTCGCCGAGGCGGGTGAGCGGGATGCCGCGGAGGATGTTGTAGTCCCAGTCGTTCACCGCGGTCGCGCGCACCCGCACGAGCAC
>JBBQLW010000234.1:0-2482 GCA_038328315.1 Actinomycetales bacterium | reverse complement strand
TCGACGATGCCGGCCGGCGTGCACGGCAGCGGCGAATCGATCGGCCCGCCGACCCCGAGCACGAGCCGACCGAGGTTGATCGGGTGCAGGCCGTCGGCGTCCTTGTCTGGATCCATGAGTTCGAGCATGGCGTTCTCGTCGAGTCCGGCCGGTAGCGGCAACTGCACGATGTAGCCGGTCACCGCCGGGTTCGCGTTGAGCTCTACGATCGCGTCGCGCACATCGGTGGCGGATGCCTCGGCTGGCAGCTCGACGCGAATCGACTCGATCCCCACCTCCGCGCAGTCGCGGTGCTTGCCTGCGACGTACGACACCGATCCCGGGTCACTGCCGACGAGCAGGGTGCCGAGGCCGGGAACGATGCCCTCCTCGCGAAGCACCGAGACCCGCACTCGCAGTTCATTCTTGATTGCCGTCGCGGTCGCAACGCCGTCGAGTTTGGTAGCGGTCATGCAGCGTTCCGATCTCGCAGCCGAAAGCTGAGTAGGGCTCCCGGGCTGGTGTCAACCCGGGCATCGGTTTAACAGTAGCTCGCTACTGTTGTCGACATGTCATGGTCGCAACCAGCTATTCGCAAGCACGGAACGAAAGAAGTGGTCGCACCGGTCGAACTGTTCTTCGACGTCGTGTTCGTCTTCGCTCTCACCAGAGTCTCGCTCTTTCTGGTCGAGCACCTCGACTGGATGGGGGCGATCCAAGCCGCGATCATCCTGCTCGCGCTGTGGTGGTACTGGGATTCGATGACGTGGCTGGCGAACTGGTTCGATCCCGAGACGTGGCCCATGAAGTCGATGCTGTTCATGGTGATGCTCCTTGGAATCGCGATGAGCTCGGCCATTCCGAGTGCGTTTGACAACCTTGCGGTTGTGTTCGTCATCGGCTATCTCGCCACGCACTATCTCAGCACTGCCTTCATCATCGTGGCCGCGCGCCGCCAGCGGCCGGAACTGGCCCAGAAAATGGTTCGTTCTGCCGCCTGGCTCGTTGTCTCAACCCCGCTGTGGATCGCTGGCGCCGTCAGTTCTCCGGACGCCCGCACTTGGTGGTGGCTCGCGGCAATCGCGATTGACTACCTCGGACCGCTCGCGAAGTTCTGGATTCCGGTGCTTGGGCAGGCAACTTCAGCCAGCTGGGCCGTCGCCCCCAGTCACATCTCGGAGCGGACCCGGCTGTTTATCATCATCGCCCTCGGCGAGTCGGTGCTGATCTCGGGCGCCACGTTTGACGGGTCGTGGACGGAGTTACCGAAGGTGCTCGCCCTCGTCTCTGCGTTCGTCGGTACCGTGCTTATGTGGCTGCTCTACTTCAACCACACGGCCGAGAACGTCTACAAGTTTGTCAAGACCTCTAGCAACACCGGGCTTGCCGCATCCAACACGTTCTCCTACTTGCACCTCATGATTGTCGCGGGAATCGTGGTCGTTGCCGTCGGGGATGAGCTTGGGCTCGCGCATCCGGAAGACCCAATCGATGTCGCTACCGCAATGGTGTTCTGTGGCGGCGCAGCGTTGTACATTCTCGGAAACCTCCTCGTGAAACGTTCGGTCGGCTACCGCTGGCTGAGCTCGCACATCATCGGAATCGCCGCGATGGTCGGATTCTTTGCCCTGTTCGCGTCCCCTGCGGCGTCGGGCATCACGACGCTTGCAGCCGGATGGCTCGTGAACGTGGTGCTTGCAGCCGTTGTGCTCGCCGACGAGGTAGTGCACCGCCGCGACGAGCTCGGCAAGAAATCCGTAAAGGAGTCTGCAGCGGCCTAGCTCCAGGTTCCTGGCGACACGAGCCCGGCATAGAGCGGGAAGGCCGCGGTCAGGGCGTCGACGCGAAGTCGGAGCGCCGCGACATCCGCCCCAGGCTTAAGGGCGGTCGCGATGATGTCGGCGACTTCGGTGAACTCGGCGTCGCCGAAGCCACGCGTCGCGAGCGCAGACGTGCCGATGCGCAATCCAGAGGTGACCATCGGCGGGCGCGGGTCGAACGGCACGGCGTTACGGTTGACCGTGATGCCGACCTCGTCGAGCAGCGTTTCACCGTCCTGGCCGGTGAGTGCCGAGGTGCGCAGGTCGACGAGCACGAGATGCACGTCGGTGCCTCCGGTGAGTACGTTCATCCCGGCTTCGACGGCATCCTGTTCCGTCAACCGCTTAGCGAGGAGCTGGGCGCCCCGAATCGTGCGCTCTTGACGATCCTTGAACTCCGGCGTCATTGCGAGCTTGAAGGCGGTGGCCTTGGCTGCGATGACGTGCATCAGCGGACCACCCTGCTGACCGGGGAAGACGTTCGAATTGATCTTCTTCTGTAGCTCGAGGTCGTTGGTCAGAATGAATCCGGCGCGCGGGCCGCCGAGGGTCTTGTGCACGGTTGACGAGACCACGTGTGCGTGCGGCACCGGCGACGGGTAGACCCCGGCAGCGACGAGCCCGGAGAAGTGCGCCATATCGACCCAGAGGATGGCCCCGACCTCGTCTGCGATCGAGCGGAA
>JBBQLW010000233.1:0-2484 GCA_038328315.1 Actinomycetales bacterium | reverse complement strand
TGCGATTGCGCCGTGCTCCTTGACTGCCGCGATCGCGTTGGTCGGGTCGATGATGCGACCGGATGCCCCGGGGTACTGGATGAAGGCGCCGAACGCGGGTGGCACCGCGCTTGCCGCTGAGCCGTTCGCGCCCGCCGCGTCGTTAGCGCGCGCCGCGCCCGCCCAGTCAACCTCGACCACGTCGATACCAAGCGGCTCCGCACGGTTCGCGAGCAGCGCTTTCGTCTGCGGGAACGCATCCGCGTCGACCAAGAAGACGTTGGAGCTCGCTCCAGACACCCGGCGCGCCAACAGCATTGCCTCAACTGCGGCCGTGCCTTCGTCGAGCATCGAGGCGTTCGCCGTCGTGAGTCCGGTCAGGTCGGTGACCATCGTCTGGAAGTTGATGAGCGCCTCGAGTCGGCCCTGACTGATCTCCGGCTGGTACGGCGTGTACGCCGTGTACCAACTCGGGTTCTCGAGCACGTTGCGCTTGATGACGGCTGGCGTGATCGTGTCGTAGTAGCCGAGGCCGATCATCGAGCGACGCACGGTGTTGCGAGCGGCGAGCGCGCGAAGCTCCGCGAGCGCTTGGCGCTCGGAAACAGCTGGCGGGATGCTCGAGCGCTCGATCGGCTGCTGCCGAATCGACGGCGGCACTGCGGCATCGAGCAACTCGTCGACCGAGCGGTAGCCGACCGCGGCGAGCATGGTGGCTTGCGCCGTGGCATCCGTGCCGATATGGCGGGCCTGAAACTGCTCGTTCATCATTCGCCGGTGAGCGCGCGGTATTCCTCGGCGCTCAGGAGGGTCGGAAGGGCGTCGAACTCGACACGAATGAGCCAGCCATCGCCGAAGGGATCGCTGTTGACAAGTTCTGGGCTCGCAACAACGGCATCGTTGGTTGCGACCACAGTGCCGTTGACCGGAGCGAAGAGCTCGCCGACCGACTTCGTGGACTCGATCTCGCCGACCACGGTGCCTTCTGCGACGCCCGCTCCGACCTTGGGAAGATCCACAAACACGATGTCGCCGAGCTTCTCGGCGGCATAGGCCGTGATGCCGATCGTCGCGATCGAACCGTCGATGAGCACCCATTCGTGCTCTGCCGTGTACTTAAGCACGTTCTCGTCAACCATGATTCTCCTGTCTTGAATAAAAGGGCACCGGTACAACGGATGCCGCGACGCGACTTCCACGAACATCGATCTGGAGCTCGGTGCCGGTCTCCGCAAAGCGCGGCTCGACATACGCCATCGCGATCGGGTACCCGAGGGTTGGGGAGAGGGCGCCACTCGTGACTTCACCGACCGTGCTGTAGCCGACCGTCTCGTCGCCGTGCGTTACTTCGTACCCCGCACGACCAGCGCGCTTGCCTTCGCTTCGCAGCCCAACAAGCACGCGCGCGGTTGGCGCCGGACCAGCCTCGACCGCGGCACGCCCGACGAAGTCGCCGGGCTTGCTGAGCGCTGCCACCCGACCGAGCCCAGCCTGCACCGGCATGGTCTCAAGGCCGAGTTCATGACCATAGAGCGGCATCCCGGCCTCAAGCCGCAGCGTGTCGCGGCTCGCGAGACCGCACGGGACGAGACCAAACGGACTGCCGGCTGCGGTGAGTGCTCGCCAAAGCGCGGCCGCGGCATCCGCCTGAATGTACAGCTCGAAGCCGTCTTCGCCGGTGTAGCCGGTGCGGCCGATGAGGAGCGGCACCTCGCCGAAGCTGGCACTCGTCGTCCAGTAGTACTTGAGTTCGTCGAGGCGGATGACAGCGTGACCGAGCCCGGCTGTCGCCTCGAGGATGCTGCGGGACAGCGGGCCCTGCACCGCGATGAGCGAGATGTCGTCGCTCTCATCGGTCAGCGTTACGGCGAACTCTCCCGCCCGCTCGGTGAGGGCTTCAACGACGGCGAAACGATTGCCAGCGTTTGCAACGATGAGGAACTCGGTGTCTGCGAGGCGATACACGACGACGTCATCGATGATTCCGCCGGTCGCGGCGAGCAACAGGCTGTACTTGGCTTGCCCGTTTGCGATCGCGGAAAGCTTGCCGGCAAGCGCGAAATCGAGAAATGCCGGGGCATCCGGGCCGGTGACTCGGATCTCTGCCATGTGCGAGATGTCGAAGATACCTGCTGCGGTGCGAACGGCGTGGTGCTCGGCGAGATCGGAGCTGTAGCGCACCGGCATCTGCCAACCAGCGAAGTCAGTAAAGCTCGCGCCCGCGGCGACGTGAATTTCGTGGAGTGGCGAGTAGCGGTACGTCACATCGTTCACATCGTTCACATCGTTCACGGAGTTCTCCTGACGCGCTCGGCTCGTTGGATTGAACTCCCCCTCTGTCATTGGCCTGAGAGTTTCGCTGCATGAGCCGTGCGGCCGCTGCTGCTTTCACCTTCGGCGGCTCTGAGTCGATGACTCGACTGCAGCGCGCTTTTCAGAGTGGCCAGTCGGTGCGGTACGTGAACCTGAGAGATTGGCGGGGAGGCTTGCTCCTTCGGTGCTCAG
>JBBQLW010000232.1:0-2484 GCA_038328315.1 Actinomycetales bacterium | reverse complement strand
AGCCCGATCGGGTACCAGTTTCCCGACATAATCGACGATCCGTGGGATTCGAACTGGTTGATGATTCGTGGATCGGCGCGAACAGCTGACGAGGAGTGGACCTTCGAGGATCCAGCCTTGCTGGTGCACGAGGCAGTGGCGCTTGGAGTTTGGCTTGACGATGTCGCTGCGGGCCGTGCAACTCTGATGGAAGACGACGAAAACCGCCACACTTGGTCGAACCCGCAGAACCTAGAACCCAACATCGGGCTGGGGCTCGTACGGTCATCAGAGGACAGCGCCACGCTCCGAGTTTTTTTGTGGATTGAGTCTGGGCCACCCAGCGTTTGGCGGCTCGACCCCGACGACATGGACTTCTACTTCGACCTGACCACCTCGCGCGCTGCACTCGGACGCGCGGCGGCGGAATGGGATGCCGAGCTGAGGAAGTTCCCGGAGCGCGGGGAGCCCTCGCGCTAGTGACGCTCGGCGCGCAAAGTTGGAAGCGATAGGACGCGTCGACTACCGGTGGTTCGGAGGCTGCCGCGGCGCCCGGCGCGCAAGCTGTTGAGAATCGTGATGACATCGACCAGTTCTTGCAGAGCCGCGCCGATGATCGCTGGCAAGACGCCGAAGGAGGCAACCAGCATGAGGGCGACGCTCAGGCCGATGCCGATGCCGATGCTCTGGTACGCGACACGAACAGTGCGTTGGGCGATGGCGACGATTTCTGGCACGCGACCGAGGTCGTCGACGAGCACGACAACATCCGCCGATTCGCTCGCCGCGGTCGCGCCGCGCGCTCCCATCGCAACGCCGACATCGGCGACGGCCAGCACGGGGGCATCGTTGACACCGTCGCCGACCATCATGACGGGCCTCGGCTGCAGCGCACGCACCGCGTCGACCTTGTCGATCGGCAGGAGGCCAGCACGCACATCGTCGATTCCCACGGCGGTCGCGACTTTTCTCGCCGTATCGATGGCGTCACCACTCAGCATGAGCGTTCGCGCAACGCCGAGCTTTCGAAGCTGCGCCATGGTGCTCGCTGACTCCGCGCGCACCTTGTCGGTGAGCACCACTCGGCCGATGAGCGCCCCAGCACGGGAGACGAACACGGCCGTTTCTCCCGCCGCCAGCGGTGGCCAGTTCGACTGCGCATTGGTCTCGGCGAACTCACGCTTGCCGACCGCGACCTCGGTGCCGTCGACGAGGCCGCGCAAGCCAGCAGCGACCTCCTCAGTGACGCGGGTCGCCTCGGGGAGCACGAGCCCTCGACGCGCAGCTTCGTCGACGATCGCGCCAGCCAGCACGTGAGCAGAGTGCGTCTCGAGCGACGCGGCGATGCCCAAGACCTCGGCCTCCTCGCTGTTGAGCGTCTCGATGCGGTCGACGCGCGGCACGCCTTGCGTGATGGTGCCGGTCTTGTCGAACGCGGCGGTTCGCACCCGCGACAGCTGCTCGAGCGCTCCGCCACCCTTGACGATGACGCCGCGAGCCGCGGCACGGCTCATCCCCGCGATGAATGCGACAGGCGTGGCAATCAGCAGCGGACACGGGGTTGCGACGACCAGAACCTCGGCAAGCCGGACCGGATCGCCCGAGACGGCCCATGCGAGCAATCCGAGAGCCATCGCTCCTATCGTGAAGGGAATCGCGACCCGGTCGGCTAGCCGTACGAACGGTGCTTTGCTGTCGGCGGCTTCGCGCACGAGCTCCACAATGGTCTGGTACTGACTGAGTTGCGCCGTTGTCTTGGCCCGGATCCTGATGACCTCGTCGGTGTTGACCGCGCCACTCAGTACCTCCGCACCGGCAGCGACCCATACCGGGAGGCTTTCCCCGCTGATCGACGATCGGTCGAAAGAGGCGCCATCGGACAGCAACTCCGAGTCGACCGGTACGGCCTCGCCGGGCTTCACCTCAAGAACGTCGCCCGGAACGACCGAGCCAACCGGCACGTCTTCGACGCTGCCGTTTCGCTCCAGGTGGGCGATGCGAGGGGCCCGACTCATGAGCGCGGTCAGTTCACTTCTGGCGCGCTGGGCGGCGAAGTCTTCGAGCGCTTCACCGCTCAACAGCATGAGCACGACGACGAGCGCAGCCCAGTACTCGCCGAGCACAACTGTCGAGACGATGGCAGCAACCGCGAGGATGTCGATACCCCACGTTCCGCTTCGCAACGACTTCACCATCGACCAGCCGCTTCTGGATGCGATCAGGAGCGCGTACACGCTCGCAAGCCACCGCGCCGCGTCCGCCCAAGGCGTCAGGAGCAATGCGCCCGACACGGCAGCGATGACGAGGGTCGTCCAAATGAACTTGTAGCGCCGGATCATCCCCGCCGGGCTTTCAACACAGGGATGCTGAGTTCAGTCGTCATGACCGCTCGACCAACAAACCGGTCTGGAGGTGAGCGCGGGTGACGCCCAAGATGATCACCGGGCTCAAGATGTTCGCGAGAACGTCATGGTTTGTAGCCAGAGTCTGGTCATCGGGAGCTGT
>JBBQLW010000231.1:0-2486 GCA_038328315.1 Actinomycetales bacterium | reverse complement strand
CCACCGGTCGAGTCGCAAGCTTCATCTCACCCGCGCTCTGGACGATCTTCATCGCTGCGTTCGGCGCAACGATCTACGGGGTGCTCGGAATCGGCCTCGTGTTGCTCGTCGGCGCAGTGCTGCTCGTCTTCGTGCGCCTGCCAAAGTACGTGCGCGTGCGCTAGCCGTGACCGATCAGCTCGCTAGGGCTCAGCTACTCAACGCACTCCATGTTCCCGGTGCGCCGCTGATACTCACAAACGTGTGGGACGCCATTTCGGCAGCAACGGTGGCAAAGGCGCCAGGGGTCAAGGCCATAGCGACGGCCAGCCATTCGATCAGCTATGCCCGCGGAGTTGAGGACGGTGAGGGCCTGACCGTCGAGCAGGCCTTGGATGCGGCATCCATCGTCGTCGGTGCCGTCGACCTGCCGGTGAGCGTCGACTTTGAGAAAGGCTATGCTCCGGATGCCGCGGGCGTGCAGGGCAACGTCGAACGACTGATCGCGACCGGCGCCGTCGGGCTCAACATCGAGGACAGCGTTGGAGCATCCAAGGCGCCACTCTTCGATGTTTCGACCGCCACGGCCCGCGTAGCAGCGGCTCGCGCTGCTGGTGAGGCAACCGGCATCCCGCTCGTGATCAATGCCCGCGTCGACACCCTCGCCGGCGGCGGTGACTGGAGCGACATGGTCACGCGCGCGAACGCCTACCTTGATGCCGGGGCCGATGTCATCTTCGTGCTCGGCCTTAGCGACGAAGAGAAGGTTTCCCGCGCTATCGCGCAAATCGGCGGACGCATCTCGGTAATCGCGAGCCCGGGCGCGGTGCCGTTGCAACGCCTCGCCGAGTTGGGAGTGTCGCGCGTGAGCTTTGGGCCGTACTCACTCGGCCTCGTGCTTTCGCACCTGCTGGATGCCGCGACGCAGCTCACCGCACTCGGCGACTACCCGCCAGAACTCGGGTTCGAGTACTAGATCCCGAGCTCAATTGGGTCGCGCCCGAGAGCCGCCGCTAGCTCACAAGCGGATTCACTGTGTTCAACCACGGGAAGTATCCGAAGTCTCGATCCGCGGTCAAGAACTCCTGCACCCCGTGGTCGCTGCAGATGGCGGCAATCCTCGCATCGTGCACCTTAGCGCCGGTAACTCCGCTCGCCGTCAGAACGCGAGCGAGGGTGTCGAAGTGCCGAGCGCTCTCATTGAGCACGAAGCATCCATAAGTCCCGGTCAGTGTTGCGATGAAGTCGAGCGCTTCGGAGATCGTTGCGGGCCTTGAGAGATATTGACGGCGAGTGACGGTGGCAAGAAACTCGTGGATGCACGGTGAGGGGATTCCCCACGGCTCGCCCTGCGATGCCAGCTGCGCTAGCGCCGCCTTCGCCTTGGCGTGCTGTTCGAAGTCGGCGTGAAAGGCATAGACAAGGATGTTGGTGTCGACGCCCTTCACGAGCGCTCGTTGATGGCTTCCCACCACGTCGAGGAGTCGACGAGGACTGCTCCCTTGCCATCGCCAATAGACGGAAACTCCACCTCTGACGGGTCGATCCTCCGAAGCGGACTTCGAAGGTAGTGGTGGGCGGACTTCTCAACAAGCACTTTGAGCGAGATGTTCTCCTCGGCAGCGCGCGCCTTAAGTTGCCAGAAGAGCTCGTCGGGGATGTCCACGGTTGTTCGCACGCCCTTAGCCTACAGTTCGCGCATAAATATGCGTGCAGAGACGCATATTATCGTCTCGTTTAAGGCCCCACCCAAGGGTCCCGAGGCGTACCCTCGAATCATGGACACACCTCGACCGATCGGGTTCTGGCTCAAGGCTGTAGACCGGCTTATCGACGAGAAGTTTGCCTCGACCCTAGACGAACACGGCGTCACCCGACGCCAGTGGCAACTGCTGAACGTGCTCGCTCAGGGGCCTGCGACGGTGGAGCAACTGGATGCCGCAGTGGCGCCGTTTCTGTCCGCCGCGACCGCCGAGGACGCAGCCGAGACCTCGAGCGAACATCTCGCCGAACTGGTCGAGAGCGCATGGGTGGATGCCGCTGCAAACGGGTATTCGCTCACCGACCGCGGTCGCAGCGCGCTCGAGCGCCTCACCGCGGTTGTCGCCTCCGAACGCACCCAGATGTCAGAAGGCCTCAGCCCCGAGCAGTACGAACAAACCGTGGCAGCGCTCGAACGTATGGCGCGCAACCTCGGCTACACGGGCTAGCTCAGCGCCCACAAGATCATCAACATCGTCACGAAGAACCCCGTGATGAAGTTGAGCAGCAGAAACCTGCGCCAGCCGCGGTTCGCGGTGTCGGCCGCGTCATCCGTCACGTTCCAGAACGGAGCGCACACAGCCACATACGGCAGCACGAGAAGAGCGGCGAGCGGACCCGGCCACGCGCTGAACAGTAACAGCACGCCGCCGAGCAGGTAGGCGATTATGGCGAACCGCACGGTCGCCTTCGCGCCGATCACCGTTGCGATCGATGAGATGCCGCCCTCGCGGTCCGCAATGACA
>JBBQLW010000230.1:0-2496 GCA_038328315.1 Actinomycetales bacterium | reverse complement strand
CTCGTGCTGGTCTTCGGGTTCGGACTCGCGATGGACTACGAGATGTTCATCCTGTCGCGCATCAAAGAATTCGTGGATGCCGGGGTGAGCGGTCGCGAGGCCATCGCGCTCGGTCTGCAGCGCTCCGGACGCATCATCAGTTCGGCCGCCCTCATTATCGTCGTCGTGTTTGCAGGTTTCGCGACCGGCGACCTCATGGTGATCAAGCAGTTGGGCGTCGCGCTGGCCGTCGCCGTGGCGCTGGATGCGACCCTCGTGCGCATGCTGCTGGTGCCGGCGTTTATGACGTGGCAAGAACCGATCATGTGGTGGGCGCCGCGCTGGATGAAACGTCTGCATGCCCGGTTCGGACTGAGCGACGGGTAGTGCTTGACTTGCGAAGGTGTCACAAACAGCAATAGTTGAGATGTCGCGGCTACGACCGCTACATGAGATCCGCATGAGAGAGGCAGCCCATGGCTATCGCCATCGTCAATCCAGCAACCGGCGTCACCGAGCGCGAGTACACCCCGCATACCCCCGCCGAGATCGAAGAGCGCATCGCCGCTGCCGCTGCCGCCCACCGCGCGCTCGCCGCCACGACCTTCGCCCAGCGAGCAGAGTGGATGCGCGCTGCCGCGGACCTCCTCGAAGCTGACGTCAACGAGGTGGCCGAGACCATGACCCGCGAGATGGGAAAGCCTATTGGCGCCGCTCGCAACGAGGCACTCAAGTGCGCAAAGGGTATGCGCTTTTACGCCGAGCATGCAGAGGCGTACATGGCGGACGAAGTTCTCGACACTCCCGGCAGCGTCGGTGCGACGCGAGCATGGGCGCGCTACGAGCCACTCGGCATCGTGCTCGCGGTCATGCCGTGGAACTTTCCGTTCTGGCAGGTCGTACGCTTCGCCGCTCCAGCGCTGATGGCAGGCAACACCGGCCTGCTCAAGCACGCCTCCAACGTGCCAGCCTCGGCCATGTACTTGGGCTCGCTGTTCACGCGCGGCGGCTTTCCAGAAGGAGCGTTTTCGACCCTCTTGATCGGCTCAGCCGAAGTCAAGGCGGTCATCGAAGACAGCCGGGTGATGGCGGTGACGCTCACCGGCTCGGAACCAGCGGGTCGTTCGGTCGGGTCGATCGCCGCAGCGCAGGTCAAGAAGTCGGTGCTCGAGCTTGGCGGCTCTGACCCGTTTATCGTGATGCCGAGCGCAGACCTTGAAAAGGCTGTGGCGACCGCGGTGACCGCGCGGGTGCAGAACAACGGGCAATCCTGCATTGCAGCCAAGCGCTTCATCGTGCACACCGACATTTACGACGCCTTCGTTGAGCGCTTCGTCGCTGCGATGGGCGCGCTTGTGATGGGCGACCCCCTCGACGAGGCGACCCAGGTGGGGCCGGTGGCGACGGCATCCGGTCGCGACGAGTTAATCGAGCTCGTTGAGGATGCTCGCGCCAAGGGTGCTGCGGTGCTCGTCGGCGGCACCGTGCCCGACGGGCCGGGCTGGTTCTACCCGCCAACCGTCGTAGCTGCACTGACTCCCGCGATGCGGTTATGGGCGGAGGAAACGTTTGGCCCGGTCGCCGGGGTGTACCGAGTGAACGACATCGACGAGGCCATTACTGTCGCAAACGACACGAGTTTCGGCCTCAGTTCGGCCGTCTGGACGAACGATCCGGCCGAGCAGGACCGTTGCATCCGCGAAGTGCAGGCTGGCGGCGTCTTCATCAACGGCATGACGATCTCCTACCCCGAGTTGCCGTTTGGCGGCATCAAGAACTCCGGCTTCGGTCGCGAACTGGCGGCAGAAGGCATCCGCGAGTTCTGCAACCTCAAGACGGTGTGGGTGGGGTAGCGGTTACTTCGCCGCCCTGAGCCGCGAGATCTCGTACAGCGTCACGCTCGCCGCGATCCCGGCGTTGAGCGATTCGGTCGACGCGCTGATCGGGATCGACACGACCGCGTCGCAGTTCTCCGTCACCAGTCGCGAGAGCCCTTTGCCTTCGCTGCCGACGACGACGAGCACTGGCTCTTTGGCAAGCGCGAGTTGCGGCAGCGAGACAGTTCCCCCGCCGTCGAGGCCCAGCACGAACACGCCGCGCTCCTTGTATGCCTTGATCGTCTGGGTCAGGTTGGTCGCCATCGCGACCGGCGTTCGCGCCGCCGCCCCCGCCGAGGTCTTCCACGCCGAAGCGGTGAGTCCGACCGAACGTCGCTGCGGAACGATTACCCCGTGCCCACCGAAGGCGGCAACCGAGCGGATGATCGCGCCCAGGTTGCGCGGGTCGGTAATGCCATCGAGCGCGACCAGCAGCGGCACCTGCCCGCGCGAAATGACCTTGTCGAGCAGCTCGAGCGGGTGCGCGTACTCGTACGGCGGCACCTTGAGTGCAACGCCCTGATGCACAGAATCGAAGCCGGCGAGTCGGTCGAGTTCTGGCCGCATGACTTCGAGAATCGGGATGCCACGGCTCGTCGCCAACTGCAGAATCTCTTTGACCCGGTCGTCGAACTCGATG
>JBBQLW010000229.1:0-2543 GCA_038328315.1 Actinomycetales bacterium | reverse complement strand
ATCTTCCTGTGGTGGCGGCTCGTGCGGGATGAGCTCGAAGCGCAAACCGTAGAATAGAGCCATGTCTATCGGACCCCGGCCAGCTGATGTTGTTCGACTTCGGCGCACTGTCGCGGTGTACAAAATCTCGTCGTACATCACGGGCACGTTCCTGTTGCTGCTGTGTCTGATGATGGTGTTGCGCTACGGCTTCGGCGTCGACATCGAGTTTCTTGGGGCCTACGGCGTGCTTGCGCTGACCCCGCGCGACCTGATTGACGGGATCAACCTTTCGTCGGTCATCCTGATCGTGCACGGCTGGTTCTATGTGCTCTATCTCGGATGCGATTTTGTGCTGTGGCGCTTGGCGCGGTTCTCGTTTTTGCAGTTCGGCTTCATCGCCCTTGGTGGGATCGTTCCGCTGTTGTCGTTCTACTTTGAGCGCACGGTGCCGCGGGCGATCGAGGCGCAGATCGCCGAGCTTGAGCTGGATGCAAGGGATGGAACGGCGGGGCCTACCGGGCCGGTCGAGCCGGTCGAGCCCGTTGGGCCCGTTGGGCAAGCCGGGCCAACCGGGCCCCTCAGGGCAACCGCGTGACCGATACCGCAGCCCGACCCGTGCTCGTGGTCGACTTCGGCGCGCAGTACGCGCAACTCATCGCACGGCGGGTGCGTGAAGCGAACGTCTACAGCGAGATTGTGCCGCACACGATTACGGCTGCTGAAGTTGCGGCGAAGCATCCGGCCGGAATCGTCTTGAGCGGTGGCCCTTCGAGCGTGTACGAGCCGGGTTCTCCAGCGCTCGACCCGGCGATTCTCGAACTCGGGGTGCCGGTGCTCGGCATCTGTTACGGCTTTCAAGTCATGGCGAAACAGCTCGGCGGCGAGGTGGCCAACACCGGCTTGCGCGAGTACGGCGCGACCGACATGACCATGACGGGGGATGGCGGCCCACTGCTTGCCGGGCAGCCATCGGCCCAAACGGTGTGGATGAGCCACGGCGACTCGGTCTCGCGGGCGCCGGCCGGATTCGAGGTGCTCGCCTCGAGCCCGTCCACCCCGGTGGCAGCCTTCGGGAGCGATGAGCGGCGCCTCTACGGGGTGCAGTGGCATCCGGAGGTCAAGCACTCGGAGTTCGGCCAGCGAGTGCTCGAGAACTTTTTGCACACCGCGGCCGGGATCCCGCCGGACTGGAACAGCGGCAATGTGATCGCCGAGCAGGTCGCGCGCATTCGTGAGCAAGTAGGCGATGCGCGCGTGATCTGCGGGCTCTCCGGCGGCGTCGACTCAGCAGTGGCGGCGGCGATCGTGCACAGGGCCGTCGGCGACCAGCTCACCTGCATCTTCGTCGACCACGGCCTGCTGCGTCAGGATGAGCGTCGCCAAGTCGAAGAGGACTACGTGGCATCCACCGGGGTGCGCTTGGTCACGGTGGATGCTGTCGACCAGTTTCTTGACGCGCTCGCCGGCGTCACAGACCCAGAGACTAAGCGCAAGATCATCGGGCGAGAGTTCATCCGCTCGTTTGAGGGTGCGGCTGCTGCGCTCGTGGCCGAGGCGTCGGCTTCGGCTCAGTCTGGCGGCGAGCCGATCAAGTTTCTCGTGCAGGGAACGCTGTACCCGGATGTTGTTGAGTCTGGCGGCGGTACCGGCACGGCCAACATCAAGAGCCACCACAACGTCGGCGGGCTGCCGGAAGACCTGAAGTTCGACCTCGTTGAACCTCTGCGCACACTATTCAAAGACGAGGTGCGGGCGATCGGCCGCGAGCTCGGCCTGCCGGAGGTGATCGTGGCGCGCCAGCCGTTTCCGGGGCCAGGCCTCGGTATCCGCATCGTCGGTGAGGTTACCCGTGAGCGTCTCGAGCTGCTCCGCGAGGCGGATGCGATCGTCCGCGCAGAACTGACTGCGGCCGGTCAGGATGCCGCCATCTGGCAGTGCCCCGTCGTGCTGCTGGCCGACGTGCGCTCGGTGGGTGTGCAGGGTGACGGGCGCACCTACGGGCATCCGATCGTGCTTCGTCCGGTCTCGTCGGAGGATGCGATGACCGCTGACTGGACGCGCGTGCCCTACGAGGTGCTCGCTCGCATCTCCAACCGCATCACGAACGAGGTGCCCGGGGTAAACCGCGTGGTGCTCGACATCACGTCGAAGCCGCCCGGCACGATCGAGTGGGAGTGACACGCGACACGGTCGCGCGCTTGTTTGTTGAGTGCGCGCCCGCTGCAGTAGGCGCGGACTCAGCAAACCGCAGCGGCGTCGGGCGGAGCGCGGGAGTTGGCGGAGGCGCAGCCCTGCGGGTCACTTGCCGCCCCCACTCGTGTCGGCCGAGGTGACCCCCGCCCCCGCCCCCCAAACCGCGCTGCCGTTTGTTGTGCGCGCGGCCGTTCGTTGACCGCGCTGCGGCTGCAGTAGGCGCGCGGTCAACAAACCGCCGCGCGTTGGCTGCCGATGGGGCAAGCTTGAGGGGTGAACGAGAGCCGCACACCCGCGATCGTGTCGCTTGAGCGCCTGCGGGCATCCCTCGCCGACCCGGGACTTGAGCTGCCGCTCGACGGGGCATC
>JBBQLW010000228.1:0-2556 GCA_038328315.1 Actinomycetales bacterium | reverse complement strand
TCCACTGACCCAGGTGCCGTTCTTGTCCCGCTTGGCCCCCTCGCTCCGCGGAAAGAACTCGTACCAGCTGCCGACTCCGGCACGCGGGCGTTCGACCCGCAGTTCGAGCGATTCGCTCGTGGTCGTGAGGCTCGCGAGTGGCTTGGCCTCGATCGCCAGACTCAGCTTCGGGTCGAGTGCGATTTCCAGTTTCTGGGTCGGGGCGATGGCGGGGTCGGCGAAGACGGCAGCAGCATCCGCAATGATCTTTCGACCGCCCGCACGTGCGAGCAGTTCGGCGCCCATGAGGACCATGAGCTCAGTGTCTTGTCCGGCCGGGATCTTGATTTCGGCGTTGTGGAGCCAGGTTGCCCAGTCATCCGAGAAGGCGCGAACCCGCCAGGTCCAGGTGCCCTCGAGCGCCAGCAGCACTTCGGCGTTCCAGCGGTCAGTGCCGGGTTCTCCCGGTCGCATCCGATAGCTTGCGAGACGACCGTGCGGGTCTGTCAGGTCGAGTCGAACCCCGAGCTTGTCGTGCCCCTCGCGAAACACGGTCGCACCGAACGGCACGACCTCGCCGCGGTAGGCCGACGCTGGCCAATAGTTCTCCGGTTGTTGGGGCGTGAGGGCCCGGATCGGGATTCGACCCAGCTTTGGTTCGTACTCGATGACCACCGTTCGACCGTACCGTCTTTGGCGGGGGGAGTGTCATGGTTGGTGCGCGACACGAGCAACCGGCCAGTGGCGCAACGTGGGGTTTTTTTACCGAAAGCTCAGCACCTCATCCCCCCACGCTGCACGCAGAGGAGCGTCGAGATCGAGTACGAGCGAATCGTGCCGATCGATGACAAGTGTGGCTCGGTCGCCGTCGGGTTCGAACATCGCCCACTCGAGTTCGTCGTCGGGTGTGGTCGGGGAACCGGTCACGGCGAAGCTGCGCCAGCGACGTTGCATCCGCTCAGAAATGGCTTGGCCGGACGAACGACCGCCGAGCTTGAACGTGATGTCCTTCTGACCCGTCTCCAGGTTGCCCCAAACGTAGGGCAGCTCGGTCCCGTGCGTTGCGCCGAGCCCGATGATTCGCAGCATCAGCGTGGCGTAGTCGAACCGGTAAAGCCACACCGGCGCGGCCCGCGCGTGTCCCTCAGCAACCCACAGCGTTGGCATGCGGAAACCAATGTCGCGCGCGATGCCGAGTCCGATCGCGTTTGCGCGCACACCCACGTAAGCGGCGAGCAGCTGCTCGCGTGTCGGCAGCTCCAGGTCGGGGCGCTCGGCTGCAATAGTTGTGAGCATCTGCGTGATGGCCTGCTCTGTGATCGGGATAAGCGGCGACTTCATGAACTTGAAGAGAGCCGCCTCGTCTTTATTCGTGCCGATCATCAACGGCACCGCCAGCCCGCGGCCTTCCGTTAGCGCAGTGACCGGATGCTCAGGAATCAGCACACCGTCGATGACGGGCGCGAACGCGAGCATGCCCGGCTCCTCGAGCGGCACCGCGGCGTACACGGCGGTGCCAGCAGCGACGAGATCGGCAACGGGCACGTCGCGCAAACTCGCGACCTGCGAAGCTGGGATCGCGAGTTCGGCAAGCATCCGCTCGGCTACCCCCGCTGCTCGAGCCGAGTCGTACATGGATGAGACGGGGGAACTCTGCGCGATCGCACGATGGAACAGCCCCGCGGCGTCCGGAACCGCCAGCAATGTCGTAACGAGCCCGCCGCCCGCCGACTCGCCGAAGACAGTCACGTTGGACGCGTCGCCCCCGAACGCCGCGATGTTCTCGCGCACCCACGTGAGAGCGAGCAGCACGTCACGGAGTGCCAGGTTCGAGTCGAACTCGGCGTGCGGAGTCGAGAATGATGAGAGATCGAGAAAGCCCAGCGCCCCGATGCGGTAGTTGATCGTGACGAGCAAGACTTCGCCGGTCGATGCGAACTTCGCACCGTCGTAGAGCGGTTGTCGCGATGAGCCGAACGCGTAAGCACCGCCGTGAATCCAGACCATCACCGGCAGAGGGGAGGTGGCATCGGTTGCGCGCCAGATGTTGAGGCTCAGGCAATCTTCGTCGAACACTGCAGCGTCTCCCATGGCCAACACTGGACTGATCGCCTGGGGCGCAGCCGGTCCACAATCGAGCGCATCGATGATGCCGTCCCACGGACGCGTCGCGCGGGGCGCGCGCCATCGGAGCGCGCCGACCGGCGGCTGGGCGTACCGGATGCCCTTCCATGACGCCACGCCGTTCAGCGCGGACCCGCGGATGCTGCCAGCGGCAGTCTCGATGACAGGAGCAGAGTCGGACATGCTTTGTGGCCTTTCAAGCGGGAGACAGGGAGAGGATGGCTCGGCCACGATGTTCTGCGCATCGTAGGCTAACCACGTGAAGGCTATCCGCAGATTTACCGTCCGAACTGTTCTCCCAGAGTCGCTTTTGGCCCTCGATGAACTGTCAACAAATCTGCGCTGGTCGTGGCATGAACCAACCCGGCAGTTGTTCCAATCGATCGACCCTGCGATCTGGGCGGACACCGGCCACGACCCGATCGCCCTGCTCGGCGCGGTCGATACGCAGCG
>JBBQLW010000227.1:0-2556 GCA_038328315.1 Actinomycetales bacterium | reverse complement strand
GTCAGGCCGGCCACGGTCAGGTCAAGGCTGGCCATCGCTGCGGTCATCGTCTGATTCAAGGATGCCGCGGTGCCACCGAGTCCCGACGACTTCGAGACAAGGCGCGCGAGGGTTTCGGCGAGCGCGCGGTCACCCGTCAGGAGCATTTGCCCAACGAGCACGCTGACCGGTTGGGACTGAACCTGACCGAGTACGGTTGAGCCGACTGCGGCACCGCTGGAGAACGTCACCGACTCAAGGCCCAAAGCGTCAGCAAAGGCTGCTCCAGCGTTGCCGATCGGGTCTGTGCTGCGCGGGCTCAAGTCCTGACTCGGGTCTGCCCGGTCGCCATTGACCATAAGTGCCGTCACTTGCGCCTGCGAGCCGGAGGTGCGGGCTCTCTCCGGCCAGGTCGAATCCCAGCGGTCCGACGGGTTCCACAGGCTCGCGTCAAGCACGATGCTCGTGATCTCGGCGTCCGGGCCGTTGAGGGAGCTGAAGTTGGCGTTGACTTGAGCAGCCAGATCAGAAAGCTGAGCGGCGCCAGAGTAGAACGTCGACGTGGTGGTCGCGAGCGTGGCATCCCCGCCGCCGACCAACACGATCGTACCGGGGGTAGTGCCTGCGACGACTCTGGTCACGAGCCTGGTGTCAGCGCCGAGCACGGAAACGGCTGCCGAGGCTGTGATCAACTGCAGAACATCTGCCGTGCGATTCGGCGCGGCACCGCCGCGATCGAACAGGACCTCACCGGTTGCGGCGTTCACGACGTAGCCGGTGAAGTCACTCAACCGTGGGTCGGCAGCGATCCCCGAGATGCTGCAGGTGCGAAGTCTTGTTGCAGCCGGGATCAAACCCGGCTGCGCTCTGGGTGCAATCGCACTTTCGGTCGGCACTGGCACGACGGCCGCTTGTGAGCCGGACGAGACGCCGACGAAGAAGGCGCTCGTGGCAAGAATGAGAAAAGCCAGCGAAAGAGCGGATGCGAGCCATGCGGTCGGATGACGCGCGATGAGTCCCGCGAGTCCGCGCTTCTCGGCGGGAGCGGGTTTCCCACCATGCGCTTGCGAGTCGAACGGCACTCGCTCAATCTGGCCCGCTGCGTACTGTGCGGGCGGACGGGCTGCGGGCCGGTCAGCGCCCTGCCGAAGCGAACGCCGCGTCACGGGCTCCTCCGGCTGCACGTTTCCTGGCTCAGTCACCCAGTAATGCTACCCAAGCGAGATAACACGTCGCTGCACGGTATTCGCCATCGGCCCGCGTGGTGGTGCGCAGCACGTGCACTCAGCGGCCGGTCCGGCGCGCTGGCGGCAACGCCATCACCCCCGGTAATGCTGGGGCATCGGGACCTCGGTCGGTGCCTAGCAGTCAAGCCATGTCGGCACTGCTCTATCGGCGCGCGGGCGCGAGAGCGCTAGCTCGTTGCGCGCCTCTGGTCTGGCCGAGCCCGGGCCAGCAGCAACCCGAGAACGGCTATCACGGCGACCGCAATGGCCGTACCGCCGAACAGCAGCAGCTGACCGCCAGCCTCGTAGGCAAGCCCCGAAACGGCGGCCGCGATAGTCGCCGCAACGAGGCCAATACCGCGAAGTAAACCCTGCGCCGAGCCAGCGCGGGCCGGGTCGACCGCGTGCGCCATCGCCGCCGCCGCGCCGATGAAGGCCAGAGCTTGCCCGGTCGACTCAACGAAGCCCATCCCGGTCGCCACCCAAGGGTTGCCGACGAACGCGTAGATCCCGACGATCGGGAGCAAAATCGCGAGACCGCGCGCGAATGCCGAGACGCCGCCGCGACGGTCGGCGAGGCGACCCGCCCAGCCCGCGACAATAACGTACGGGACGGCGAATACCGCATAGCTCGCCGCGGTGAGCAGTGGACCCGCGCCGATATCGGCCATGTAGCGCGGCCAGATGCCGTCGTAGGCTCCGGTCGGCACCATGACCGCGGCATAGAGCAGCACGATGCCGATCAGGCGCTTTGAGCGCAAGAGGTCGAGACTCGAACGCGGTGCCGCACCGAGGCGCAGGCCGCGATCGGCATCCGTGCCATCGAAGCCGATGACGCCCGCCGCGATCCCGCCGGTTGCAGAATGCGGGTCATTGATACGCGACGACGGCTGTGCTTCGCGGAACCCCATGAACACCGGGATCAGCGCGAGCAGCACGATGATCGCCGCGGTGGCGAGGATGGCGGCGGGCGCCGCAAATGACAGTGCCGCACCCGAGGCAAGGGGGCCGATCGCGATGCCCGAAAGCTCGGCCGCGCCGAGACGCCCGAGCAGTTCGCCGCTCCGGCGCGGGTCACTGCGAATCAGGAGCGCGCTTCCCGCGATGACGAAGATGCCAAACCCGAAGCCGCCCACTCCGCGGGCCGCAATGAGTTGCCAGCCCTCGCCGGCAAAGGCGCTGAGGGCGAGCGAACTAGCGACGAGCAGCACTCCGGCGATCGCCATAAGCCGGGCGTGCCCGCGGTCGGCGAGGGGTGCCACGAGCAGTTCGGCGACGAGGGCAGCGGCGAAGCCAGCGGCAGCGAGAAAGCCGATCTCGGCCGTGCTCACGCCGAGCGACCCCTGCAGGG
>JBBQLW010000226.1:0-2580 GCA_038328315.1 Actinomycetales bacterium | reverse complement strand
AACGGAAGCCCAGTACCAACATCTGCAACGACCGCCGCCAGTTCTTTCGAAAGTTCTCCGGCGCTCACTCGGGAGATGCGGCGAACCGCGTCTACGATTCCCTCGCCGGCCGAGAGACTGAGCGTCAGAAACTCGAGCACGATCGGGAGTTCGTCAGAGAGCCGTGCAAGTCGTTGCTTTGCCCTGCGTTGGAGAAGATAGTCGGGCGCGAGCACCCCGGTCACGGTCGCGAGCATGATCACTCCGAGTTGGAGTACACCGTTGATACCTGCGAGACGGGCGGCCGCGATTGCGATGACGATGCCTGACGCGGCCCCGACCGCACCCCACAACAACTGACGTGACCGGAACGCGGAGACAGTCTGGCCCCAACCCGACTGGCGCAGTCTGCGAGCGAGCAACTCGTCACCGCCGAGAACCGCCGCGAGGGCGTCGCGGCCCACCATGACGAGCGGTTCGATAAGCACGGCAACGACCGGCAATGGTCCGGATGCTGGCGGCGCAAGTGACTCGCGGGCGCCGGCCGAGACATCCGCCAGATACGGCGCGATTCGTCGCGCAAGCCGCGGACCGCTCATTCTTGGAGCCAAGCTGATAATGCTCCACAGCCCGAAGCCGAGAACGACACCCGCCAGTACGGCCCACGCAAGCGTCGGCGTCACGCGAACCACCGCCGCTCTTCTGGCAATCGACCGATGCCGATCATCACGCGGTAGGCGGCGATCGAGACCACGAGTCCGCCGATAATGAGCGCGACCCCACCGCTTGAGTTGTATGCCGCAGCCGCCTCCGGTCGGGTTGCCAACAAGAGCAGCACAACCCACGGCGCCGCGACGCCGAGCTTGGCCGCGTTCATGACCCACGACTGTCTTGCTTCGAGTTCGGCACGCATTGCGGCCTCTTGGCGGAGGTAGGCACTGAGGTTGCGCAGCACGGTTGTGAGTTCGCTGCCGCCGACCTCTCGCGACATTCTGAGCGTTTCGAGAATGCGATCGGCGACCGGATCGGCCAAGCGGGTCTTGAGATCATCCAGACACAGGGAGAAGTTGCCAGTGAGGCGATACTCCGCCTCGAACTGGCGAAATGGCTCGCGTGTCGCAGCGGGTCCGCTGCGCGACAGAGTCGCAAGACCGTCCGGAAGCGCGAGTCCGGAACGAACGGCCGATACGAGCTGGTCGACCACATCTGGCCACACCATCCGGAGGGCCAAGCGCCGCCGACGCGCTCGCCAGGTCACGATGAGCACAGGGGCTGCAGTTGCCGCTGTGCCCGCGGCGAGCGCAAGCGCCGCCACCGGCAGCAGCGCGAAGGTCAGCGCTGCCACCGCGATACCAACAAGTGCAGCACCGGCTCCGAACGTCGCGGGCGAGATGGTCGGCAGACCCGCCTGAACCAAGAGTTCCTTCACTCCAAAGGCATCGGTCTCGCCCGATCGGGGCGCGGGTACTGTGCGCCGCGGCCACAACCACGGCGAAGCGGCCAGCACGAGTCCGGCACCGAGCAGCAGCCCGATCGCGATGCTCACCTTCGCACCCCGAGCACGACCGCAGGATCGAGACCTGCAGCCGAGAACTTGGCCGTTCGCGATGGATAGCTGCCGGTTGGCTGCAACTGTCCGTCACTGATCGCGAAGATCGAACTCGCTTCGATAACACCGGCAGTGACATTGCCGGTGGGAGCAAGAATCTCGACGACGCGTCGACGGCCCTGGCGACCCAATTCGCAGTGCACAACAAGGTCGATGCACCCGGCAACGGTTGGCACGACGAAGCCGGAATCAATATTGCGTCCGGCCAGCAACGGCAAGGTTGACAGTTTGATGAGCGCATCCCGCGCGTTGTTGGCATGGATACTCGACATCCCGGGCAAGCCGCTGTTGAGGGCGATCAGCAGGTCAAGCGACTCAGCCTCGCGCACTTCGCCGACCACGAGTCGGTCTGGGCGCATCCGCAACGACTCTTTGATCAGTCGACGGAGCGTGATCTCACCGGTTCCCTCGAGACTCGGCTGTCTGCACTGCATTCCGATTACGTCGCGCGAGAAGAGCGAGAGTTCGAAGGTCTCCTCAACGGTGATGATGCGTTCGCTCGGGCGGCATCCAGCAAGCAGCGCGTTGAGCATGGTGGTCTTGCCGCTCTGGGTCGCACCCGAGACGATGATGTTCTGGCCGGCAAGCACGCCCATTCGCAAGAACTCGGCCGCCTGCCGCGTGAGACTGCCGAGTGCGACCAAGCGCTGCAAATCTCGGATGCGCTGGGTGAACTTGCGTATGTTCACCGACCAGTGTCTGCGGGTGACATCGGGAATGACCACGTGTAGGCGAGAACCGTCCGGCAGCGAGGCATCCACAAACGGGCTCGACAGGTCGACGCGGCGTCCGGAATGCTGCAGCATCCGCTCCACCAAGTCGCGCACATCGGCATCGGTCAGTGTGATGCCGGTGAGTTCTGGGATGCCGTCGCGGGCGATAAAGATCGCATCCGGTGCATTGATCCAGATCTCTTCGACCTCGGCGTCGTCGAAGTAGGGCTGCAGAGCGCCGAAGCCGGTGAGGGTTGCGACGATCTGCTGGGCCGCGTT
>JBBQLW010000225.1:0-2596 GCA_038328315.1 Actinomycetales bacterium | reverse complement strand
CGACGACGTTGCCAGCTTCAGCGCGGCGCGCCCGGGTGGCTACGTCATCGGTGGCACGGCGTGGGACTTCGCCAACCCCAAGCGCATCGAACGCCGCAGCCTCGATCTGCTCGTCATCGACGAGGCCGGCCAGTTCTCGCTTGCTGCAACCATCGCGGCGAGCATGAGCGCGACGAACCTTCTCCTGCTCGGCGACCCGCAACAGTTGCCGCAGGTCAGTCAGGGTACGCACCCCGAGCCAATCGACGGCTCTGCGCTGGGCTATCTCAGCGCCGGCCACGACGTGCTTCCTGCCGAGCTCGGCTACTTTCTTGCCGAGACCCGTCGGCTCCACCCCGCGCTTGCAAAGACCGTCTCGCGGCTCAGCTATGAGGGCAAGCTGCGCGCGCACCCGAGTACTGCCGAGCGTCGGCTCGAGGGAGTAGCGCCGGGGCTGCACTCCGTGCCCGTCGATCACCACGGCAACGCGACCGAGTCGGTCGAAGAGGCGGCTGAAGTGGTGCGGATCATCCAGAGCATCATCGGCACCACGTGGCTGCCGGGCGCTGGGCCAGACGGAGCTGCGCGCGCCGGCCGCCCCCTGCGCGATGACGATGTCATCGTGGTAACGCCATATAACGCACAACAGCAAGTGATCCAAGAGCACCTCATCGCCGCCGGGATGCTCGGAACGCGAGTCGGCACAGTCGATAAGTTTCAGGGGCAAGAGGCTGCCGTGGCGATCGTCTCGCTTGCCGCATCGAGCTCCCGTGATGCGCCCCGCGGCATGGAGTTTTTGCTCAACCGCAACCGCCTCAACGTCGCCATCTCGCGCGCGCAGTGGGCTGCGTACCTCGTTCACTCGCCAGGGCTACTCGACTCGCTACCCCACACGCCCGCTGGCGTCGCCGAGCTGAGCGCGTTCATCCGAATTGTCGAGGGTAGCGTCTCGACCGATTAACGATTCCGCAGAGTCCTTCGTGCCACCACCCGCAGAACCTGACCAAAGGAGACTCACCATGACGAACCCCGACTACACCGCACTGCTGCTCATCGTTGACCGCAGCGGCTCGATGGGCAGCATCCGCGACGACATGGTCGGCGGGCTCGAAACCCTGCTCGCCAAGCAAGCGCAGCAGCCCGGCCAGCTGACCGTCGACATCGTCGCGTTCGACGACCGCGTTGAGCACCAGGCGACTTTTGCCGACCCGGCGACCGTGCGCGTCGAGCTCGAGCCTCGCGGCATGACGGCCCTGCTGGATGCCCTCGGCGAGTCGCTCGAAGGTTTTCGCTCGGCGCTCAACGCCATGCCAGAGCACGCCCGCCCAGATACCGTGCAGGTCGTTGTCGTCACCGACGGGCAAGAGAACGCCAGCAAGACGTGGACGTTGCCGCGTGTCAATCGGCTCGTCACCGAACTCACGGCTGAACTCGGCTGGGACTTCGTCTACCTCGGTGCCGGCCAGGATGCGATCGAGGTTGGCCGCGGTCTCGGTTTCGATCCCGGCAGCTCGATGGCCTGGGATGCCTCGTCTGACGCTGTTGGGTCCAGCAACGAGTCACTCAACCGTTACATCAACGATGTGCGCGGCGGGTCGAAGAAGGAGTTTGTACGGGCCGAGCGGTTGATGGCGGCTCCCAGCCGCGGGGCCGAAGACGCGGACAAGCTCGAGAAATAACCCGAGCGACCGTTCTTCATCACCCGAAGCGAGAGCGACCAAGTTCTCGTCCCTCGGGCCCCACGAACGTGATCTCGCGAAGCGTTGCGTCGTCACCCACCCGGTTCTCAGCTCGCTCGTAAGTGCTGATGAGGGCGCGGAATACCCACATCGCGGCGCGCTCATCGGCGAATACTCGGCCGACGATGCCCGCTTGGCCACGGTCGAGCCGCACGACGTAACTGGCATCGCGCGGCAGTTCTTCGAGCGGCATCCAATCGACGCGCGCTCTCGTACGGCTCGATAGCGTCACGGTGCGGTCGGAGGGAACCTCGTCAAGCCGCGATCGTGAGGTGCGGCGAGAACCGCCGAGCACCGCCTGCTCGTGAACCACTCGACGGGCCTGCTGTTCCTGCGCGGTTGGCTTGCGAAAGTACCGCGAAGGTTTGCCCACGGAGCCTGAACTGAACTGCCCCGTCTCGATGAGAAGCGGCTCCATCATTCTGCGGAACGTGTCACGTTGAGGAGTCGACGGATCAACAGCGCGGTGCATGACCAACAGTTCACGGAGCGTGAACTTTTCCGGCATGAGGCCCCACGGGTCGGGCATCGTCGCGTACTCAGCACGGATGCGCTCGACCGCGACAGCCAAGATAAGCGCGTGGTCGAAGTCAAGCGAGTCGGCAAGATCGATGGGTACGAGGCGGCCTAATGGTGCAAGTTCACCGTCGAGCGCCATGGCGTGGGCGACCGAGAGAACCCAGCCACGCTCATCCCGATTCGGGTCGTCGAAGACCTGCAATTGGCGAGGTGACCCCCCAACAACTCCCGCCTTCTCGCGCAGCGAACGAGTGACTGCGTCGGAGAGCTTCTCGCCCTCGTGAAGGAAGGTGCCGGGCAGCCGGTGTCGCCCGTCGGATCCCTCAACGAGCACGACACACAATTCGTCGGACTCGACC
>JBBQLW010000224.1:0-2603 GCA_038328315.1 Actinomycetales bacterium | reverse complement strand
GATCGGCACAGAGCTCGCGGTCATCCTCTACTTCCGCGAAGACATCGCGCGCATCCTTGGAAAGTGGTTCGGTCAGTTCCGGTCGTCGAAGGGCGCACACGCCGGCACCATTGACAAAAATGATCCGGATGTTCGGCTCGGCTGGCTCATCATCATCGGTACCATTCCGATCGTGCTTGTCGGCTTCTTCGCGCAGGACTACATCCGCTCGACGTTCCGCTCGCTGTGGCTCGTTGCGATCGTACTCATCGTTTTCGGCATCATTCTCGGGGTTGCGGACATTCTCGGGCGTCGGGTACGTGAGATCACCGAGATGAGCTACCGCCACGGCATCCTCATCGGCTTGGCTCAGATGCTCGCGTTGGTGCCAGGGGTTTCCAGATCAGGTGCAACAATGACCGCCGGTCTTGCGCTCGGTTATACCCGCACGGCGGCCGCGCGCTTCGGGTTTCTGCTCGCAATACCAGCGGTCTTCGGCAGCGGCCTGTATGAGTTGGTCACCGCCGTCACTTGCGATCCCGTTCTGGATGCCGCGGAGGGCTGTGGCGCCGGTTACGGCTTAGCCGAGACGGCAGTCGCAACGCTCGTTGCCTTCGGTGTTGGCTTCGCGGTGATCGCGTTCCTCATGCGCTATCTCCAGCGCGGATCGTTCCTGCCGTTCGTTGTCTACCGAGTTCTGCTCGGTAGCACCCTGATCGTGCTGCTATCGATCGGCGCGCTACAGCCGCTCTAGCTGTCTGCGCCATTCAGCTCGGCGCGCTCGTCAAGGGCTTCGAGCGGGTCGCTGTCGCGCCGATCCCACGTGTAAGTGACATGAATCTCGTCGCCAAAGCGCTTCGCAACGGGCGAAACATAGACCAGTTGTGTTTCCTTGCCGTTTACCGCCGCGAGGACCGTAAGCTCTTCGTCCCAGGTGCCATCGGTGCTGATGCGAGAGTCGGTGCGGCCATCGTATGGACCCCCGGTATAGAACACCACATACGTGTCGCCGTGCAACATGCTCAAATCTGAATTGCTCATGGCCCAGTCTTAGCAGACCAGCATGGGCGACGCTACTGACGCCGCGGGTCGTCTCCCGCAGCCGCACCATCCGGCTTGTCGCCACCGCGCCTCAGATAGCGCTCGAACTCTTCCGCGATCGCGTCCCCGCTGGCCTCGGGGGAGTCGACTGTGTCGCGCGCTTGCTCAAGTTGCTCGATGTACGAGGCCATGTCTTCGTCGTCTCCAGCGAGCGCGTCGATGCCGCTCTCCCACGCGGCCGCTTCCTCGATAAGGTCGCCGCGAGGGATGACAACGTCGAGAATTTCCTCGAGCTTGTCGAGCAGCGAGAGTGTCGCTTTCGGCGAAGGCGCGTTGTGTACGTAGTGCGGTACGGATGCCCAAATCGACATCGTCGCGACCCCCGACTTCTCCGCGGCATCCGCCAGAACAGAGAGGATGCCGACCGGACCTTCGTAGCCGCTGCGTTCGATCCCAAGCACTGAACGAACGAGCGGATTCTCGCTGCTGGTGAAGATCGAGATCGGTCGAGAGTGCGGTACGTCGGCGAGCATGGCACCGAGAAAAACGATGGACTGGATCTGGTTGTCTTCGATCACGTCGAGAATCTCGCGGGTGAAACTCTTCCAGCCCCTCGAGGGTTCAGTGCCGAGCAACAGGTAGACATTGGACCGGTCAGCGCCGCCTTCAGCGGTACGAAGAGCGGCAGCGTCGAGTGTGTTTGGTGTCGTCGGCCCGTAGATTGTGACGCCGGGCCAGACCAGTTCCCGGTTGCCGTCATCGTCGTTGGCGATCGTCGGTCGGTTGAACTGATAGTCGAAATAGTCCTCCGGGTCGACCTCGGCGATCGCGTACAGCTCGAGCAATTCCTTGAGTGCCCGCACAGCACCGGTCGCGGCCTCGCCAGCGTCATTCCAGCCCTCGAAGGCGACGACGAGCAGCCGACCTTGCACGAAAGGGGACTTGGACACGCAACTCCTTGATTGGGACTACTCGCCGCTGCGATTCTGCGCCGTCAATAGCGTTGAGTGGCTTGACTCAAGGATAGAACTACGATTGTCGCTTGTGACCCACACCACTCCCGCTGCCGTTCTCTGGGACATGGACGGCACCCTCATCGACACCGAACCGTACTGGATACTCGCCCAGGCGGAACTCGTCGACGCCTGGGGTGGTGAGTGGTCCCACGACGACGCGTTAAGCCTGGTCGGCTCCGGTCTCTGGAACTCAGCGCGCGTCATCCAGGAGCGTGGTGTGCACTTGACCGAAGACGAAATCGTCGACCACCTGACCGATCGGGTGCTCGAGCAACTCGGCGAGTTTGGAGCACCGTGGCGACCGGGCGCAATCACGCTGCTACGGGAAGTTCGTGATGCCGGCATCCCCACTGCGCTCGTCACAATGTCGGTCAGGCGAATGGCCGAACATATTGTCGCGCAACTTGGCTTCCCGGGTTTCGACTTGATTGTGTCAGGTGAGGATGTCGAGCACCCAAAACCACACCCTGCGCCATACCTGCAGGCCGCAAAGCTCCTCGGGGTCGAGATTATTGACTGCGTCGCTGTCGAAGACTCGGTGCCGGGAGTGGCGTCAGCAGTGGCATC
>JBBQLW010000223.1:0-2604 GCA_038328315.1 Actinomycetales bacterium | reverse complement strand
ACCCCCGGAGCCCCCAATGCCCACCATCATCGTCGAGGTCATGCCGAAGGCCGAGCTCCTCGATCCGCAAGGCAAGGCCGTCGCCGGGGCCCTCAGCCGCCTCGGCAAGAGCCGCTTCCAGTCCGTGCGCATCGGCAAGCGCTTCGAGCTCACCGTCGACGGTCCGATCGATGACGCCGCCATCGCCGAAGCCCGCGACCTCGCGGAGACAATGCTCGCGAATACTGTCATTGAGGATGTCGTGAGCGTGCGCGCCGCAGAGGACACCGCCTAGTGCGCATCGGCGTCATCACCTTCCCCGGCTCCCTCGACGATCGCGACGCCCAGCGTGCCGTACGCCTCGCCGGCGCCGAGGCCGTCGCTCTCTGGCACGGAGAGCACGACCTGCGCGGCGTCGACGCCATCGTGCTGCCAGGCGGCTTCAGCTACGGCGACTACTTGCGCTGCGGCGCGATCGCCGCGCGATCCCCGATCATGAGCGAAGTGATCGATGCTGCAAATAGCGGCATGCCCGTGCTAGGCATCTGCAACGGCTTCCAGGTTCTCGTCGAAGCCCACTTGCTGCCCGGCGGCCTTGTGCGCAACGACCACGGCGACTTCATTTGCCGCGACCAGCGTCTCCGCGTCGAGCAAACCAACACGGCCTTCACGAACGGCTTCGCCCAAGGCCAAGAGATCACGATCCCACTCAAGAACGGCGAGGGCTGCTTCATTGCAGATGCCGCGACCATCGAGCGACTCGAAGGCGACGACCGCGTAGTCGTGCGCTACCTCGACGTGAACCCGAACGGCTCGCTCAACGACATCGCCGGCATCGTGAACGACCGAGGCAACGTCGTCGGGCTCATGCCGCACCCCGAGCACGCCGTCGAGGCAGGCTTTGGCCCAGACACTCCGGATGCGATGCGTTCAGGGACCGACGGCCTCACGTTCTTTACCAGCGCCGTCGCCTCCTTCGCCCAGTCCGCCACCTGAAAGCAACCCATGACTCCGAAACGCCTCTTTCGCACGCTCGCCATTGCCGAAACGATCACTTGGACGCTCCTGATCTCCGGCCTGATATTGCGGGCAACGATCGGCCTCGACATCGCGGTGTCTATTGGTGGCGGCATCCACGGTTTCGTGTTTCTGGCCTACGGTGCTACCGCTGTACTGCTTGCCGTGAACCAGCGCTGGAACCCCGGGGTTGCCGTGGTCGCGGTCACCAGTGCGATCATCCCGTACGCCACGATCCCTGTCGAACGCTGGCTGGCTCGCTCCGGCCGCCTCGAGGGTGATTGGCGACGTGAAGCAACGGATGATCCGCGCGACAAGAATTGGTTCGACCGTTTGATCAGGTGGTTCATCCGGCACCCGGTGCTGCTGATTGTAGCAATCGCTGCGGCTGTCGTCGTGCTGTTCGTCGTACTGCTGGCGCTCGGGCCGCCGCAGTTGCCCGGCTCAGAGTAGCTCCGAGTTTCCCACTAGCTCGCCGGCTGCACTTGCACGGCTCGCGTTAGCTGTAGACCGCAGCGACCGTGCGACGGTCACCGAGCAGTTGCGGCCACAAGCGACGACGGTCGCGAACGACAAAGCCTCGAGCAATGAAGCGGTCCTTGCCGTCGAAGCGTGGCGCGTACATCGAACGTCCGTGCATGGCCCGAAGGTTGTCGAGCATGAGCAGGTCGCCGGCCTGGAGGTTGTGGGCGTCGCGGTGCTCGATGTAGACCTTGACCACCTTCTGCAGCAGCTCCTGCGCCTCGGCGGTGATGCCGTGCATGAGGTCCTGGTCGACGAGTACGTAAGGGTCGTTGACCGGCCCGCTCAGAATGGGGTACGGGCCGCGCACCGCCTCGGGGTTCGGAATGTACGGCCGGAACGACTCGTCGATCATCGTCGCCCAGAGCGGCTGGCGCAGTTTCGCGAGCTCTGCTTCGCTGAACTGGCTGGTGATATTGCGGCCGCTGAAGGCGTACGTGAGCGCACCCGGGTCACCGCGAAGCGCACCGAGAATCACGTAGTCGGGCTTATAGGGCGAAAAGCACTGCTCGGTGTGTGCCTCGAGCTCGACCTTCGAGCCCTGCGACTGTTGGGTGGCCGCAAGCTTCGGGTTCGGCACCATGTCCTGAATGAGGTGGCCGTTGCCCTCGGCCTCGTACGCCACCATCGTGCCGAGCAACTGGGCAATGATCGCCATCTCGCGGGCAAAGACGGTGCGAGCGCCGAAGCCGCCCTTATTGTCGAGCGGGGTGTCGATCAGGTCGTCGTCGACGTACAGGCCGCGTACAACCATGATGCCGGTGTCGGAGCCGACATCCGAGAAGTTCAGCACCGCGCTGCGCAGCGACTTCGGCAGCTCGAAGGATGCGGCGAGCGCCTGACGGCAGAACTCGTCGGGGTTCTCGTTCGCATCCGCCGTGATCGTGCGCGCTGCCGCCTGGATGGCCGCGGCATCCGCCGGATCAAGCACAAACAGAGTCTCTTGAAGGCCAGCGGATGTTGGCGCTGAAACCGTGTCGTGAACCGTCATGTCGCACTCCATTCCTTCGTGCGTCGCGCGGCGCGGGGCTGAAGTCGACTCCCGCTCGCGACTGGCGCGTGCTGCGTCTCGTTGAGAAGGCGCGC
>JBBQLW010000222.1:0-2682 GCA_038328315.1 Actinomycetales bacterium | reverse complement strand
GTCTCGAAACCACTGGCAGACCCTCGTGGGCTTGATCGGGAGCGCCGGTATCACCGGGCCGCTTATTCACGACGCGAAGATCGCCGCGATCTGTCTTGATCACGGTGTCAGCGAATTCATCACCGTCGACCGCGACTTCGGACGATTCACCGCATTGAGGGTGCGGAGCCTGTTGGACTAGCGGGGCTAGACCACCTCCGCGGTCTCGCGAATTTGTTGCAACACTGCAATGAGCTCCGTGACCTTCGCTTCGCCGAACAGCGCGACCGGTCCCGTCGGCGCAAGCGCTAGGGAGAAAGCCGCGGCACCGGCCGCACGCGTAGCATGAACACCTTTCATCTCCACGCCCTACTGGACTGCAGCAGCGTGCCGTCGAGGGTCTTTCGGCCCTACTGCGCACCGCCAGTCGGGTATACCGTCGCACCATGACATTCTTCGAATCCATCAAGACCGTGTTTCGCAAGTACGCCGAGTTCGGCGGTCGGGCATCCCGCCCCGAGTTCTGGTGGTTCACCCTGTTCACCGTGCTCGTCAGTGCAGCGTTGAACAGCCTTACCTTCACCGCAATCAATCCGCGGATGTTCGAGGTCACCACGACAGCAAGTTCATTCACCGGCTTCGTGAGCTTTGCGGGCGCTTGGAGCATCGCCGTGTTACTCCCCAGCTTGGCCGTAGCCGTTCGCCGACTTCGCGACACCGGCCGCGAGTGGACCGAGTTGCTCTGGATCCTGCTGCCAATCGCCGGCCTGATCGTGCTGATTGTGCGGCTGGCAGAACCGAGTATTCCGGAGACACCGCCGGTACAGGCCCCCATCGAGGCCGTCGCTGGCTAGCTCTCCTCGGTTGCGCACTGGAGGATGGAGTTCGAGACGCGTGCGCCCTACAGGAGGACGAGCATCGCGATCGCTGCAGCCGTTGCTACTGCGGCAACTGCGAGCCACATCACGCGGCGGCGGGATGCCCGCTCGACGTCAAGCCGAAGGTGCTTGATTCCGTCTTCGTGCATGAGCGTCTGGTCGTGCACGGCCGCCGCGGACTTCCAAGCGCCAGTGCGTTCCGCGGCTCGCACGAGGTCGAAGATCAAGGCCCGATCGAGACGGCTGGCGTTCTTCTTGCCGAACCCTGAAAGAAGCGCGGCCAAGTGTGAGGAGCCGACGACGATCGGCTCGTTGAGCAGTGACTCTTTCGACGGGGCCACGGCACGGTCGAGCGAGCGAGGGTTGATGACGACCACGATCGGCGACACCGCATCGACGCCGAGTTCGCGCGCCAATCTGGCAGCGTCAAGCTTGGCTTCCTTGAGGTGGTCGGTCCTGCGCCCGTTCACGGTCAGTCCGTCTCCCTCGACGCGCACGCGCTGGTCGGTGTGATCCTTGATCGAGACGGTGAACACTCCGGGAGGACCGACCAAAAGATAGTCAACCCCGCCGTATGATTCAACGCCGCGCAGCGGGTGCAGCAGAGCCCACTCGCTGCCAAGATCGTTGAGTACGTGAGCGGTCTCTAACTCCCCGATCGCGCTCAAATACCAGCCGTATGCGTCCGGCGGTAGCGGGTGTGTTCCCAACAGTGTGGCAAGCCAAGTTGGTCGAGGGGATGCCGCGGCGAGCCGCAACGATTCGGCGATCACTCTGAACGCTGGCCCACGAACGACGCTCAGCTCGCGCTGAGGCACAGATCCGACCGGGGGGATGTACGCATTCCCCAGCACTGTCGTCATGGCAACCCTCCCAACTCGGTTGGGCAGAGCATAAGCCGAGGATTTCTGCCCGGGCAGTCCCCAGAACGGGGCGCACCCCAACGAGGGCCCGGTAGGTGCGCACCGCCAATCCACTGAGCGGCGCGCAATATCCGACATTACTTCAAGAACGACCCGTCCACGGCGTATGCTCTCCCCATGACCGAAGCGAGCGTTCTCGACGTAATTCTCGTCGTGACGCTCATCGCGTACCTCGGCTGGGGTTTTGGAAACGGTTTGTCGAGGACCGGGTTCGTCATTGCTGGAACCGCAGCTGGCATCGTCGGCGCGTACTTTCTCGCTCCCATGGCATCGTCGTGGGTGCCGTTTCCAGGTCTGCGCCCGATTACAACGATTCTGGTTGCAATCGGTCTCATCGTATTGGGACAGGTCATCGGGCTTGCGCTCGGTCGGCTCGCGCGAAGCGGAGTTGAAAAGGGGCCCTTGAGCGGCCTCGATCGGCTCCTCGGAGCGATCGTCGCAGGTGTCGTCGCGGCCCTCGTTGCCAGCGTTGTCGCGTCAAGCGTCGCCCAACTCGGATTTCCATCGCTAACCCGCGCGGTTGCAGACTCCGGCGTGCTCCGAGCGATCTCGTTTCTGACTCCAGACCCCGTTGAGGCGTGGGTCGCCCAAGTTCGCGGTGCCATCATCGAAGAGGGCCTGCCCATTATTGCCGGCGTCGTTCCGGGCGGGCCTGACCCGCTGATTCCGGACATAGACACTGGCAGCGAGGTTCTCAACGCCGCGGCCCAAGCGGTCGTTCGCATTACGGGCAACGCCTACGCCTGTGGCACCGCGCAATCGGGCACCGGCTTTATCGTTGCGCCGAATCGGGTCGTCACCAACGCGCACGTTGTTGCGGGTGTTGTCGAGCCGGTCATCGAAGCACTCAACGGCCAGACTGTGACTGGCACCGTCGTCTACTTCGACTTCGTCAATGACCT
>JBBQLW010000221.1:0-2693 GCA_038328315.1 Actinomycetales bacterium | reverse complement strand
TCTGCGCGTCTCGGAGTCGAAGAGCGGGGTGTTCGACAATTCGCTGGTCCGCGAAGCGTTCCTCAAGGTTGTACCTCGGCAGCTGATCGCCGACGCGCTCATCGAAGACGCGGATGTTCCGGTTGGGTTTCGCGACTCGTTCCTGTTCCAGCCGGGTCAAGATGGCTACGTGTCGGCCTCCGCTGCTGCCAAGAGGTACCTGGTCGCCGAGCCGGCCGTCGATGCCGCGATCGCATTGCTCGGTGAGGCCGGGGTGACCGCGCCGGAGGTCTGCATTCTCTACCCGAGCGACGACCCGATTCGCGCGAGAGAGTTTCTCGAGATACAAGCCGCTGCCGCACCAGCCGGCTTCGTGGTGACGGACTGTTCGTCGGCCGACTGGCAGGATCGGCTCGGAGCGGCTGGCGAGTACGACGCAGCCCTGTTCTCGTGGGAGCCGGCGACCTCTGGTATCTCCGAGCTTGAGCAGATCTTTGCAACCGAGGGGTTCGACAATCTCACCGGCTACTCCAATCCTGCCCTCGATGCGCTGTTCGCCGAGATCGCGGCATCGAGCAGCACTGTTCAACGTCGCGCCCTTCGGCTGAGGGCGGATGCCCTCATTTGGGCCGACCACTCCGGGTTGCCGCTGTTTAACTATCCGCGCCTGACACTGTTCGACAAAGACGAGGTCACGGGGATTCTGCCGTCACCAACGGCAACCGGCCCGTATTGGAACATCTGGGCGTGGAAGCCAGTGTTGCCTGAGTGAAACTACCCAGTCGATCCGGCTCTCGGCAAGCTGTTATCCCCAGCCGGTAGACTCTTCGGGCAGGCTTCGACGGTGCAGCCATGGCATCACACGTTAAGGACACCCCTCACATGGCAATCGCCACCCGCACCGATTTGCGCAACGTCGCAATTGTCGCCCACGTCGACCACGGCAAGACGACCCTCGTCGACGCCATGCTTCGCCAAACCAACTCCTTCGCCGAGCACGCTCACCTCGAAGAGCGCGCGATGGACTCGAACGACCTCGAGCGCGAAAAGGGCATCACGATCCTCGCCAAGAACACGGCGATCTCGTACAAGGGCATTCACGCTGCCGCGAACGGCGATGGCAGCCCGGTCACGATCAACGTGATCGACACCCCCGGCCACGCTGACTTCGGTGGCGAGGTGGAGCGCGGACTGTCGATGGTGGATGGCGTCGTGCTCCTCGTTGACGCATCAGAGGGACCCCTGCCGCAAACGCGCTTCGTACTTCGCAAGGCGCTCGAGGCGAAACTTCCGGTCGTGCTCTTGGTCAATAAGACCGACCGACCGGATGCCCGCATCGACGAAGTTGTGACCGAGAGCCAGGACTTGCTGCTTGGGCTCGCGAGCGACATGCACGACGACATGCCAGACCTCGACCTCGACGCGGTGCTCGATGTCCCGGTCGTCTACGCGTCCGGCCGCAATGGGGCAGCGAGCTGGAACAAGCCGGAGAACGGCTCGTTGCCGGACAACGCTGATCTTGAGCCGCTCTTCGAGGCGATCCTCAAGCACATCCCGGCGCCAACCTACGACGATGAGCACCCACTGCAGGCGCACGTCACCAACTTGGATGCCTCACCCTTCCTCGGTCGGCTCGCACTGTTGCGCGTCTTCCACGGCACCATCAAGAAGGGTCAGACCGTCGCGTGGGTCAAGCACGACGGTTCTGTCGCGAACGTGCGCGTGACCGAGTTGCTCGTCACCAAGGCGCTCGACCGGTTCCCGGCCGAATCCGCCGGCCCCGGCGACATCGTCGCAGTGGCCGGCTTCGAGGACATCACGATCGGTGAGACCCTGGCAGACCCAGACGATGTTCGCCCGCTACCGACCATCAAGGTCGACGATCCAGCCATCTCGATGACGGTCGGCACCAACACCAGCCCGCTCATCGGCAAGGTCAAGGGACATAAGCTCACCGGGCGTATGGTCAAGGATCGCCTGGACCGCGAACTCGTCGGAAACGTCTCGATCAAGCTCGTCGACATCGGGCGCCCGGATGCCTGGGAGGTGCAGGGCCGCGGAGAACTGGCGCTGGCCATCCTCGTCGAGCAAATGCGTCGCGAAGGGTACGAGCTCACCGTCGGCAAGCCGCAGGTTGTGACGCGGCACATCGACGGCAAGCTGCACGAGCCGTTCGAGCACCTCACGATCGACGCCCCGGAGGAGCACCTCGGTGCGATCACCCAGTTGCTGGCTGCGCGCAAGGGGCTCATGTCGACCATGACGAACCACGGCACCGGGTGGGTGCGCATGGAGTTCATCGTCCCGTCGCGCGGGCTCATCGGGTTCCGCACCGAGTTCTTGACGATCACGCGCGGTACCGGTATCGCCAACGCGATCTCGCACGGCTATGAGCCATGGGCCGGAGCGATCGAGACACGCACGAATGGTTCGATCGTTGCCGACCGCTCGGGCGTTGCGACGCCGTTCGCGATGACCGCGCTGCAGGAGCGCATGTCGTTCTTCGTCGAGCCGACGCAAGAGGTGTACGAGGGCATGGTGGTCGGCGAGAACTCGCGCGCAGACGACATGGACGTCAACATCACCAAAGAGAAGCAGCTGACCAACATGCGTCAGTCCACCTCTGACGTGTTCGAGCGCATGACACCGTCTCGCAAGCTCACGCTCGAGGAGTGCCTCGAGTTCGCGCGCGAAGACGAGTGCGTCGAGGTCAC
>JBBQLW010000220.1:0-2695 GCA_038328315.1 Actinomycetales bacterium | reverse complement strand
TCAGCCGAGTTGGAGCGAGTTCGCGCCGAACGCGGCGCCCGCGGCATCCGCCATGTTCGAGTTCGAGGGCGGCGTGCACTTTGCGTACACCGGGAGTCTCGTCAGCGCCGGCCTAGAGACAACGTGGAATGGCGAGTGGCGAGCGAGCGGCCCACTCGGCACCGCGCGGTGGGACGGCGAGAGCGCACCGGTGGTCTCAACCGGAGTGCCAACGGAGATCGATACCACCGCGCCGGAGGAGATCGCGGGTGCCCTTGCCGAGTTCATCACGGCGCTGCGAACCGGAGTCACTCCGTCCGGTGAAGTGCGCTCGAACATCATCAGTCTCGCGATGGTCGAGGCCGCCGCACGGTCGGCTGAGACCGGCGACCGCATCACGATCGCCGAGGTGCTCGGGGACGGCTATGGGGACGCGGTCGCGAACGAACGGCTGGCAGATGTCGCGGAAGTGCTGCGCGGCTGGGGTTCGGCCAGTGCACGACTCGGCTGAAGCTGCTCGGCTGAAAGCGGCCCGACCGAGGCGGCTACCCGTTCTGCGGGAACCCGAGGTTGATGCCGCCGTGCGACGGGTCGAGCCAGCGGCTCGTGATCGCCTTCTCCCTCGTGAAGAAGTGCACGGCCTGCGGACCGTATGCCTTCGTGTCGCCGAACAGCGAATCCTTCCAGCCGCCGAACGAGTAGTACCCGACCGGCACCGGAATCGGCACGTTGATGCCGATCATGCCGACCTGCACTTCGTGCTGGAAGCGTCGAGCAGCGCCGCCATCGTTGGTGAAGATGGCCGTGCCGTTGCCGTATTGGCTCGCATTAATCAGGTCGAGACCTTCCTGGTAACTCGCGACCCGAACAATCGAGAGCACCGGCCCGAAGATCTCGTGGCGGTAGACGTCTGAGTCTGTCGAGACCTTGTCGATGAGGGTCGGTCCGAGCCAGAATCCGTCGGCACCACCGTCGACCTCGATCCCGCGACCGTCAACCACGACGGATGCCCCATCGGCGATCGCGACGTCGATATAGCTTGCGACCTTGTCGCGGTGCTCGCGGGTAATGAGCGGGCCCATATCGCAGCCGCGCGTTCCGTCGCCGACCTTCAGCCCGGACATCCGCGATTCAATCTTGGCGATGAGGTCGTCTGCGACCGGCTCAACGGCGACGACCACCGAGATCGCCATGCAGCGCTCGCCAGCCGAACCGAATCCCGCGTTGATGGCCGAGTCCGCGACGAGCTCGAGGTCGGCGTCCGGCAGCACGAGCATGTGGTTCTTTGCTCCACCGAGCGCCTGAACCCGCTTGCCGGCTCGCGATGCGGTTTCGTAGATGTACTTCGCGATGGGAGTCGACCCGACGAACGAGATCGACTGCACTGTTGGGTGCTCGAGCAGAGCATCCACCGACTCTTTATCGCCGTGCACGACGTTGAATACGCCGTCTGGCAGCCCAGCCTCCTTAAAAAGCTTGGCCATGAAGATCGCGGCGGACGGGTCTTTCTCGGACGGCTTGAGCACGACCGTATTGCCGGCCGCGATCGCGATCGGGAAGAACCACAGCGGCACCATCGCCGGAAAGTTGAACGGGCTGATGATGCCGACAACGCCGAGCGGCTGCCGCAACGAATAGACGTCGACACCGGTCGAGACGTTCTCAGAGTACTCGCCCTTCATGAGCTGCGGGATGGAAGTCGCGAACTCGACGACCTCGAGCCCGCGCGCCACCTCGCCGAGCGCGTCGGAGGTGACCTTGCCGTGCTCGTTGGTCAGGATCGCAGCCACGTCGGCTTTGCGGGCGTTGAGCAGCTCGCGGAAGTTGAACAGCACTCCCTGGCGCTTTGAGAGCGAGGCACTCGACCAGGCCGGAAAGGCTGCCTGTGCGGCCTGTACTGCGACGTCGACGTCTGCCGTGGTCGCCAAGCGAACCTCACGCGAGACGGTACCTTCTGCCGGGTTGTAGACCGGGGCAGTGCGTGATGAGGCGCCAGCGAACGGTGCGCCGTTCACCCAGTGATCGAGAATTTCCATGAGACAACTCTAGCGATGGACATTTCTCGAACATTTTGTTGCGGATGCCGCGGCAGGCTCAGCAGGCAGCTGTCCGTGGCCGCTGCCAGACTGACCGCATGGACTCGAACACGTCACTCCTTCTGGCTCTTGTTGCCGGCCTCGCCGTCGGGCTCACGCTTGGGGCGCTCATTGGGTGGCTCCTCGCACGATCGCGCGGCGCGCACGGTGCAGCAGCCGAGCTGGCAGCGCACGAGGCCGCCAGAACACTCTCGGAGCTCATGGCGCGAGCCGCGGCATCCGACGCGACAGCAACCGAGCTACGGCAACAAGTGGAGCAATTGCTCGCTCAACAGCGGGTTCAACAGGAGAAGAACGAGCAAGATAACCGCGTGCTGCAAGCCCTCACGCCCGTGCAGGAGACCCTACGCACAATGCAGTCGAAGGTCACCGAGCTGGAGCGCGAGCGCACGAGCCAGTTTGGAGCGCTCAACCAACAACTGCTGTCAGCGCGACAGTCGGAAGAGCAATTGCGCGCTACCGCAGAGTCCCTCGCTTCCGCCCTTCGGTCCAACAGCGTGCGCGGCGTGTGGGGCGAAACCCAGTTGCGCAATGTCGTTGAGGCGGCAGGCCTCATCGAACGGGTCGACTTCGATGTGCAATCGAGCATTCAATCGGATGCCGGCAGCGGCAGACCAGAC
>JBBQLW010000219.1:0-2701 GCA_038328315.1 Actinomycetales bacterium | reverse complement strand
GGGCACCGGCTTTATCGTTGCGCCGAATCGGGTCGTCACCAACGCGCACGTTGTTGCGGGTGTTGTCGAGCCGGTCATCGAAGCACTCAACGGCCAGACTGTGACTGGCACCGTCGTCTACTTCGACTTCGTCAATGACCTTGCTGTCATCGCGGTCGAGCAACTGAACATCGAAGCCCTCCCGCTGTCACCGACGCTACCTATCGACTCGGATGCCGCGGTCCTTGGCTATCCGTTCGGCGGGCCGTTTGCCTCCGGAGCCGCCTCGGTACTCGGGGTCTCAACGGCCAACGTCGACGACATCTATTCGGACGGGTCATCACCCCGCGAAATCTACACACTTGCAGCCGAAGTACGAGAGGGAAACTCTGGCGGACCGTTGCTCACACTCGATGGTTCAATCGCAGGAGTGATCTTTGCGAGGGATGCCGCAAGCCCAACGATCGGCTATGCAATGACGATGACCGTGCTTGCACCGGTGGCAGCCCAGTCGGCCCTTCTGGTGGATCAAGTTAGCACCGGCGAGTGCATCGGATAGACCACGTCCGAACCGTCGGCACGAGATTCACCCGCTCGTAACCAGCGAGCTCAACTGGGCAACCGCAACGACCATAGCTATGTACGCCGCAGCGATGGCAACCGCGATCAGGACAAGTCGCCGGCGGTACGCTGCCGACACTTCGCCGCGAATCGCTCCGAAGTCAAGGAACAATTGCGGCAGGTCTTGTCGAACGGGCGACGCGACCGACCACGTGCTCGAAAGCTCAGCGAGGTCGGAGAGCGCAGCCACTTCGCTCCCAGTCAGTGCATTGGCTGCGTTAACGATGGTTGAGCGAAGGATGGCAGACTGCACGACTGCGACATGGTGTGGCGGCGTCGCGATCGTAAGCCGACGAGGCCCAACCATGACAAGAACGGGTTTGACCGTCAGCTGCGATGCACTTGCGAGACCGAGTGCTTCCTCAACGTCGCGGGCATCGTCGCGCACGATGCTCGCGAGTTCCGCGACTGAACCGCCCACTGACACCGAGTCTCCAGTCACGACGACCTGAAGCCCCCGGGCCATGACTGTGCGCACGGCGTAGACCCCCGCCGGTCCAATCACGAGATGGTCGAGCCCGTCTGGACCGACCGGGACGTCATGCAGTACGTCCCAGTGTGCTCCAAGGGTTGCGAGTGTTTCGCCAACTTCGAGCTCTGCGATTGCGTCGCGGTAGTGCGCTCTGGCTGTGACGGTCAATGGACTCACCCCGAGCAGCTGCGCCATCGGACCGCGTGGCGGCCGTGCGGCTTGGGCGTGAACCACATTGGACATGGCTGACTGCCCCGGCACCCTCTGACGCAGCACGCGATCATCGCTCATGGCACTCCCCGAGCTTCAGTCCCCTGACCAGTGTGCCGATCGATCACGCGACCTGAAACCCCCCATTCTGGGCAATTCACAGTTCATCGAGCACACAAACCGCCGGGACAGCTACCGAACGATGGACTCAACGATTCCAGCCGGGAGGTCGCGAGCGGCAACAATCGCAAGCCGGTGAGTTGGCCTGGTCATCGCGACATACAGGTTTGCGGCTCCCCTGGCGACTTCCTCGACGATCTCCTGGGGCTCGACAATAACCACTGAGTCAAACTCGAGCCCTTTCGACTCGAGCGGGGTAAGCACGGCGATCGTCCGATTGAGTCCAGCAGCGCCGCGACCGACCGCGGGACCAAACGCTGCTGCGAGGGATGCCGCGAGCTCATCGATCCGCGACGCCGCGGCGATGACAGCGATCGTGCCGCGCCCCGAGATTGCTGCGTCCCGGGCGACGAGAGCCGTCGCATCCGCCATTGGATCACCGCTCATGACTACCTGAACTGGCCGTTCACCGGTGCGCACCGCGCGTGAGCGAGTGATGTGCACACCGTGCGCGATGGCCATGCGTTCCGCCACCTCGGTGATGAGCGCTGGCGTTCGGTAATTGACGGTGAGTTCTTCGAGGCGCCAACGGTCGCCGAGGTGCGGGTCAAGGGCCGAAGCCCAACTGCTGGCCCCACCGGCCGTGGACGACTGCGCAACGTCGCCCACGATCGTGAAGGACTGCATGGGGTTTCGCCGCACGAGCACTCGCCACTGCATCGCCGAGAGCTCTTGGGCTTCGTCGACCACGATGTGGCCGTACGTCCAGCTTCGATCGGCCGCCGCAAGCTCCGCCGTTGTGCCTCGGTACGCCTTCGCTTGGAACCCTTCCGCGAGGGTTCGAGCGTCGACCAGGCCCTCGACATCCATGTTGCGAATGGCTTGCTCGGCATTCTCCAAATCCCGCCGACGCTCGCGCTTGCGCTCCCCCTTCTCCGTTGCGCTCTCGGTATCTGGCTCCCCGACAAGCTCGGCCACTTCGTCGAGTAGTGCCACATCGCTCACCGTGAACGGGGCGGCGCGATCGCGATGGAGGAGCGCACGGCGCTCATCCGACCAATCTGGAGTGAGCGACGCGCGCCACTTGGGCCGCGAATAGAGATCTCGCAGCAGCTTCTCGGGCGTGAGCGGCAACCACGCGGTATTGAGTGCAACTTTGACATCGTGGGAGGTGCGAAGGTCTTCGCGCAGCCAGGACTGATCGGACTCTTCAATCGTGTTCCCGTGCGACCGCAGTTGGTCAGCGAGGAGGCGCGAAAGCGCCGCGAGCGCGGCCTTGTTGAACGTGACACGCGCCAG
>JBBQLW010000218.1:0-2705 GCA_038328315.1 Actinomycetales bacterium | reverse complement strand
ACCTAGCGATAGGCCAAACGAACTGAGGACCCGGAGCCCTGTCGGGGCCTTCCGTTGATCGCCGTACAGTTCCTGAGGCTCACAACGGTTCGGGTGAGATTTTTGGTGGTGGACCCTAGGAGATTTGAACTCCTGACCTCCTCGATGCGAACGAGGCGCGCTACCAACTGCGCCAAGGGCCCGTGTAACCGTTAGCAACGTTAGCATCCACGACCACCTACAACTTCGAGCCGATGAGCGAGTACCTCGCTGACGCTGACGACTCCGCCTAGGCGCCGAGCACCACCAGCACCTGGTACACCAGGTACACGGGCCAGACGATCGCCTGAAGCAAACCCAGCACGACGGCCAAGAGGCTGCCGTCGGATACCGAAATGAAGTAGATCGCAGCGCCGATCTAAGCCAGCAGGAAGGAGAATCCTGCGGCTCGGTTGCGCTCCACCATCCTGCCGCGGTTATTGTCGGTCAACTGGTCCTCCTGGGGTGGTCCCGCGGCAAGAGTAGGGGAAGCGGCCGGGGTCGATCAGGAGCGAAGGTCCGGCGGTGATGGGAGATTCGGTGCCCGGGTTCCCTTACGTACGGCCCTTCTGTAAGCTGGGTTAGACGATCGAAAGGAATGACGATGGCAACTGCAACCATGACGAGCAAGGGCCAAATCACTGTGCCCAAAGAAGTGCGCGACGAGCTTGGACTGGTGACGGGCTCGAAGGTGATGTTCGTGAAGCTGCGAGGCAACCAGTATCGGCTGATCGCGCGGACCGGGACTGTCGAGGATTTCATCGGGGTGCTGCACGATCCAACGGACCGGGCCCTGAGTATCGCAGAGATGAATGACGCGATCGCCGAGGGCGGTGCGGCAAGCGGATTGCGCGGGTTCGGGCACTCCGAACAATGATGGTGGCAACGGCAACAGCGGCCGCAACGGCGGCCGGGCCCACGCTTACCGGTATAGACACGAACGTCGTTTTAAGAGCGATACTGGGCGACGACCTTGTTCAATCAGCGATGGCAGCGCGGCTCTTCAGAGACTTGACGCCCACACATCGCGGCTTCATCACCCAGCTCACCCTCGCCGAGACGTACTGGGTGCTGAATCGCGCGAAGCGACTCGCGCGTGAGACGTGCCTGGCCGTGATTCGCGGCCTCATCGAAACCGAGGTCTTGGAGTTTGAAGACGGTGAAACCGTCGTGCGCGCCCTCACCCTTGCTGAGGACGGCGGTGACTTTGCGGACGCGCTCATTCAGGGCACGATGGAGCTTTTTGGTACGACCGAGACGGTGACGTTTGATCGGGATGCCGCGGAGCGACTGGGCTGGCGGTTGCTGGCCGACAGCTGACCGTGGCCGCCGGTTCAGCGCCAAGCGCACCAGCAGGTGCGGCACATGCGGCACCGGCACCGGCACCGGCACGGCTGAACGCCTGACTTCAGCTCGCTCGAGCGGGGCGGCGCACGTGCAGCCCGAAGCGCGCGAGATCGCCGACCGTGAACGCGGCGTCGCCGAGACCGACCTCGAGCAGACGGTCGAACAGGCGGCGGTCGCGCTGGGCACCACGCACGACGGTGTCGAGCACGACCGGCCAGTCGATGATCCGGTACAGCGCGCGGGACTGCCGATACTGACGGCCGAAGCGCGCGGCGAGAGCCTTCGGGTAGGCGGTGGCCGCGGCATCCGGAGCTTCGATTGCGGCCCGACCGGCTAGGGCGCCGGAGACGATCGCGCTGAAGATCCCCTCCCCGGTGAACGGGTTGATGAGGCTCGCCGCGTCGCCGACCAGCAGTGCGCGACCGACCGCGGCCCGCGGGCGCGAGACTGTCAGCGGGAGGGTGTGGCCGGTCAGGGCGACGCCGTCAAGATCAAACTCGGGCAGCAGCATACGAAGCCGCTGCTCAAGGTTGGCGCGGCTGTGATCGGGGGCGCCAGCCGACATGCCATAGCCGACGTTGGTGGTGCCGTGCGCCGTCGGAAACGCCCACGCGTAACACAGCCCGCCGGCGCGCTGGCTGTCCCAACGGATCACCAATTCGCGCGGGTCGCCAGCGGGAGTTGGCGCGTAGCCTCTGATCGCGACCGCGAGCGAGCGACCACGGTTTGCGGGCTCACCGAGCTGGCGGCGCACAATCGAGTTGCTGCCGTCGGCTCCGATCACGATGGGTGCGGTGAACCGGTCATCGATCGTGACGGATGCCGCTGCATGAGTTATCCGTGCCACTTTCGCGACCTCGAACTCAGCACCCGCTGCGACCGCCGCATCCAACAGTCGCGCGTCAAACTCTGCTCGCGGCACGACGTACCCGGGGTCGGTGGTGACGGCGCCAGCCCTGTCACCGCCGGGGCCGATGAGCCGCACCGTGCCGACATACTCACTCGGGTCGGTTGCGCTGACACCGAGCAGGTCGAGTTCTCGCACGACGTGCGGCGCAATGCCGTCTCCACACACTTTGTCGCGACCGCGCGGGGAACGGTCGAGCAACAAAACGCGAGCCTCCGGGCGAGCTTGCATAGCGGCGATCGCAGCCGCACTGCCCGCGGGGCCTGCCCCAACGATGACGAGGTCCCAGTGCTTCGCGTTCGCTGGCATGCTATCCGGCGGCGCGACGGCGAGCGAGCACGGCGTCAAGGTCAGGTACCGCAGTGGTTGCGGCATCCACAATGCCCATGGCGGCGAAGCGGCTCGGCACGGTGGGTGCGACGCGTGCGGGAGT
>JBBQLW010000217.1:0-2710 GCA_038328315.1 Actinomycetales bacterium | reverse complement strand
TGCAGCTCCTCAAGCTCATCCCAGCGGTCGAGGTGAGCCGCGGCATCCACCCCTGGCACTGTCGTGCTGAGGTGCGTCCCAATGCCTTGGCGCACCGCCAGTCGGTGGGCAAAGAGCGTGTCGTCGAGATCGAAGAGTGCGACCGAGATCATGCGCGCGGCAAGAACCCGACGCGGTCGTAGACGCGGGCCAGCGTGGCATCCGCAATCTCGGCCGCCCGGTCGGCGTTACCGGCGAGGATGCGGTCGAGTTCGGCCCGGTCATCCAGGAGCTCGAGGGCGCGCGCCCGAATCGGACCGAACGTCTCGACCACAACGTCGGCAAGCCCAGACTTGAAGTCGCCGTAGCCGCGGCCCGAGTACTCGGTCTCCAATGACTCAATCGAGCGCCCAGACAACACCGAGTAAATCGTCAGCAGGTTCGAAATTCCCGGCTTCTCGGCAACGTCGTACCGCACGCTGCCATCGCTATCGGTCGTGGCCGACTTGATCTTCTTCGCGCTCGCAGCAGGGTCATCCAGCAGCCAGACGACACCCTTCTCAGAGGAAGCCGACTTGCTCATCTTGTTCGTCGGCTCCTGCAGGTCGTAGACCTTGGCGGTGTCTTTCTGGATGCTCGCTTCCGGAGCGGTCAGCGTCTCGCCGAACCGCTGGTTGAAGCGCATCGCGAGGTCGCGCATGAGCTCGACGTGTTGGCGCTGGTCTTCGCCAACCGGCACGACCGTTGCGTTGTACAGCAGCACATCCGCCGCCTGCAGCACCGGGTAGGTGAAGAGTCCGACGTTGGTGCCGTCTGACCCCTGCTTCTGCGACTTCTCTTTGAACTGGATCATGCGGCTCGCCTCGCCGAAGCTGGTGATCGTGTTCAGCACCCACGCGAGCTGCGCGTGTGCAGCGACATGCGACTGAACGAACAAGATCGACTTGCCCGGGTCGATCCCCGCCGCGATGTATTGGGCGGCCGTGCGCCTGGTGGCTTCCCGCAACTCCGCTGGATCCTGCTGCACCGTGATCGCGTGCAGGTCGACGACACAGAACACCGCATCGTGCGTCTCCTGCATCTGCTTCCACTGCAGGAGCGCTCCGATGTAGTTACCGATCTGGAGGGAGGCGGCGGATGGCTGCATGCCGGAGAAAAGGCGGGGCTTGGTCACTCCTTGAGCCTAAATGCTGTAGTCGACGACGACCGGCGCATGATCGCTCCAGCGCTGATCCCATGCAGCGGCGCGGTCGACCGTGTAGTTGTGGGCGGATGCCGCGAGCGCAGGCGTCGCGACGTGGTAGTCGAGGCGCCACCCGGTGTCGGTGTCGAAGGCTTGCCCTCGCTGTGACCACCACGTGTACGGTCCGGGTACTTCGCCAGCAGCGCGTCGGCCGACATCGACCCAGCCGTGGCCGGGCCCCACCGAGCCATCGACCCCCTCGACCTGCTCCCCAAGCGGCCCAAAGTAGCGGTCGAAATAGGCGCGCTCGTCGGGCAGAAATCCGGCGTTCTTGCGATTGCCGCGCCAGTTCTTGATGTCGAGCTCACGGTGCCCGACGTTGAGGTCGCCGACGATCAGAGCGAGCTCCGTGTGGGCGGCGAGCTGAGGCATCCGCTCGGTCATGGCATCCAGAAACTTGTACTTCTCGACCTGCTTCACAGTGCCGACCTCGCCGGAGTGGACGTAGCAACTCACTACCGTGAGGGTGCGCCCGCCGATCGCAAAGTCCGCCTCGAGCCAGCGGCCAGCGCTGTCGAACTCGTCGAGCCCGAGCGCGACGCGCTGCACTGTCGCAGGCACGCGCGATGCGATAGCAACGCCAGCACGCCCCTTGGCGGTGGCTGCATCATGCACAATGCTCCACTGAGGCCCAAAGAGCCCTTCAAGGTCTTCGGTGGATGCTCGTACCTCCTGCATGGCAAGAATGTCGATGCCGCGGCCCTCGAGCCACGCACCCATACCTTTGCGAAACGAGGCGCGAACGCCGTTGACGTTGACGCTGGCAATGCGGATTCGGGTAGCGGGAGTAGTCACCCGAGCCAGCCTATAGAGCGGTGCCGACGTCGTGCGCGGCCGTGCGCTTGCCCGGTTTGGCTCGGCGCACGCCGGTCAGTTCGACTCCAGCGTCGTTGGCGCTCACGGCGATCCAGGCGCACCCGAGCAGGATTACCTGACAGATCAGATTGAACCAAATCAGCAGACCGATGATGACCGCGAACGAGGCCAACAGCGGGTTAGTACTTGCCCCGCCGAGCAGCGTGCTCCCGAGCGCTTTAAGCGCCCCAAGTGCCACCGCCGCGATCACCGTGCCTTGGGCGAGCAGTCGCGCCGGTATCTCGATTCCGGACACGATCCGGTAGAAGGCGGCGAGTACGAGGATGTCGATGATCAGCACCAAGAGCAGACCGACGATGCGCGCCGTGAGCCTTGCAGCGGCCGAGTCCTCGCGGAAGCCGAGCAGGTCGAGCGCAGAACTCACGGCGATCGTACTGAGCACGCTGAGGGTCGCAGAAAGCAGGACAGTCGCCCCGAACGCGACCGCGAGACCGAGGTCCTTGAGTTTGAGCAACACCGGGTTGGTCGCTTGGCCCGGTAGGCCAAACAGCGTTCGAACAGCATCGCGCCCCGAGGCGAGCCAGCCAAGCGCGGTGAACAGTAACCCGACCGCAGCGATCGCGCCGGTCCAGTTGAGGATGCTTGCAGACAGCAGCGCGTTCGCCTCAACCA
>JBBQLW010000216.1:0-2713 GCA_038328315.1 Actinomycetales bacterium | reverse complement strand
CCTCAGTCGAGCCCGAGCTTGTTGCGCAGACTTGCGACGTGGCCGGTGGCCTTCACGTTGTAGAGCGGCATCTCGATGTGCCCGGTTTCGTCGATGACAAATGTCGAGCGGATGACTCCCATGACGGTCTTGCCGTACATGGACTTCTCGCCGAACGTACCGTAGGCGTTGTGTACCGCAAGGTCTTGGTCGCTCAGCAGCGGAAAGTTCACCGCCTGCTCCGACTTGAACTTCTCGAGCGCAGCGAGGTTGTCCTTGGATACTCCGATGACCTGATAGCCCGCAGATTTGAGGGAATTCAGGTTGTCGCGAAAGTCGCAGGCTTGCGTCGTGCAACCGGGGGTGGATGCCGCGGGGTAGAAGTAGAGGATCACCTTCTGCCCGGCGAAGTCCGCGAGCGAGACCGGCTTCCCGTCCTGATCGCTGAGCGTGAATGCGGGTGCCACGGCACCTGCCTGAAGACGTTCAGCGGTCTCGGCCATGCTCTCTCCTTGCTCTGGATGCCCCTATGCTAGCCTTGTCAGTCGGTCCAGATAGCCAGCCGGCCGCGCACCTCTAGCTCAATTGGCAGAGCAACTGACTCTTAATCAGTGGGTTCCGGGTTCAAGTCCCGGGGGGTGTACCAGCAAGCCCCGGTCAGAGGCATAATTCGACGCCCGACCAATAGGCCGACTTTCGCCCGTCCGATACACGTGCAATAGCTAATCTCGGCACTGCTACCCTTCCGGCATGACAATGACGTTAGAGCAGATGCGCGAAGCTACCGACGATCAGTTGATCCAATGGCAAGACGAGGTCGCTACTAGACGCGCTGCGGGCCATGACTATTACTTAGGCGAACTGCGCGCTCGCGCAGTTCGGCCCGGGCGATCGACGCAGCCGACAATCTCGCGCACCGCGCAAACTGGCTCACAGTCGCGGGCACTGCTCTGGCGGTCGTCGCGGTGGTCGTCGCGGTAGTCGCCCTTTTCTTGGGGTAGGGATCGAGTTATCCGTAAGCTGGGCATGGATGAACTGGAACTCATCGAGGGTTAAGCTGCGCGACGCCGAGAATGACGCAACCGACCTCAGACCTTAGACTCGAGCCCAGAATCACAGTTGGCCGAACTGCCCAACATGGACCATCATGGGCACGAATAAACGGTACGCCGAGCGCACAGATCAAACAGTCGCGGAACGTCCCCAGACACGATCGCAGCTCTAGTTCTAGAAGATTGGAGGTCAACCCTTGACCACGCGCCAAGAGCACGAACAACTCAGGGCACGTCTTGAGAAGGACTACCCAGCATTCGGCCTCGCGGATCGATTCGGCGACCGGACACACCGAAACCAATTCCTGTCTGTAGTCGTCGCAAGTCTCAATGGTGAAGAGATCTCCTCATGGACATTCAGCCACAAGGATGAACCCTCAGCCCCACTGACTGTGACATACAACATGGTCATCCTGACCGACACCAGGTGGCTGTTTATCGGCTGGCCGCCCGAGGCTCAGTACCCCACTATTGCGAGCCTTAACAGAACGTCCATAAAGGTGGTCACTGTTCACTGTGTTCAAATCGATGTGAAGGATGTACCGGAGGCATTCACATGGTTCGAGGTGAGCCTGGGTGAATACGAACACGAATTCTCTGAGTATCCGCCGACCCACAGGTTTGGCGATGTGTCGGTCTTGCTTCGCGCCGCGCTATCGGATCAAAGCGCCCTATCGGTGCCTCACGCGCACGACTCCCTCAGCGCAGCTCGGGGGGAGAGCACGTCGATGTCGAGGTGAGGGCTCAGAGTCGTTAGTTGATTGCCCTAGTCGTTTGGCTCCGTATCGCTCGCAGCATCTTTGCTCAACCCGCCGCGAAGCACATCGCCGAGGAGTTCGCCGAGGTGACCACGATGCTCGACCGCTCCCATCCGAAGGTCGCTGCGGTGCTCACCGACGCCGAGCTTGATCTGCTCGCGTTCGCCGAATTCCCTCAGCGCCACTGGCGACAGATCTGGTCCACGAACCCGCTGGAACGCGTCAATAAAGAGATCAAACGGCGAACGCCGCTACTTCTCCCAAGCCTCCATGCTCGAACTGACCACGATGAACAACCCCACCGAAACCATAGACGAGGTGATGATCCTCACGGAACTCGCCGCCGCCTGAGCTCGAACCACAGACCTGCACGGTGTTCAGAAACTCCACCACTCAGCGGGACGTGACCCTGCTGATTTCGGAGATGGCTCGCCTGAACGTCAAACAGTCTCAACTCGATCGGCATCATGGCGGGTTCCTGCAGTCGACGTGAATAGGTACCGGCTGAGGCTACTCGCCCGATGCCCGTGTCGCCCTGAGTGGCCCTCGCCTACGCTGGGGATAATGCTCAGCCTGCTTGCCGTCACGCCAGTGATCATCGTGCTCGTGCTCATGACGGTCGCGGGTTGGTCTGCTGCGCGCGCCGGCATCGTCACGGCGGGGTTCACCCTGGTGCTCGCGGTGGTCGCATTCGGGTTTGGTGGCGACAGTGCGTCATACGGCGTCGTTGAGGGAATCGCGGGCGTGCTCGCCGAAGCGGGATTCATTGCGCTGACCGTGGTGGGCATCATCGGCCCGGCTCTGGGCATCCACTATCTGCAACGCAGTACGGGCGCGGCGGCTCGGCTGCGTCAGGCGCTCTCGGTGCTGCACCCCGACCCGCGCCTTGGCGCGATTCTTGTGGCGTGGTTCTTCGCCCTCTTT
>JBBQLW010000215.1:0-2717 GCA_038328315.1 Actinomycetales bacterium | reverse complement strand
TCGCTCACGTCCACGGTGTATTCACCGAGCGATTCGCTGATCAGTAGCGTGGTTGAGCGCGCCTTTGAGATTTGGTCGTACGGCACGGTGAACACTGACATCGGTGCGCCCGAAGCCGCCATCAAGTCGGCGACAGCCGTGCCGGTCTCGAACGTGGTCTCTGAGAGGGCGACGACTTCGGCACCAGTGTCGATAGCAAGTTCTGCGATGACGTCGGGGCCTGGCGCATCCCCGAGGGTGTTCCAAGCGAGCACAGTGACCGAGCTGTCGGTTGCGGACTCGAACCCCAGATTGCCGAAGCCACGGGTAGCGAGCACGACGGCGTTCACGGCGCAGAATGCGAGCAACAGGATCGCGAGCGACGCAGCAAACCGGCGAGTCGGCATCGCGACGAGTGCGATGAGCGTCATCGCAAACACCAGAACGATTCCCACCCCGACAGCGAGGCCGCGAAGCGAGACGACCTGCGCGACGATCGGAGCGGTCGCGAGACCGAAGACTTGCGGCCACGCGAGGACTGCAAGCGCCGCTGCCGCCACGATGACGAACACGAACGCGAGGAAACGGGCAAACATAGCTCGCTGAGCCTAGACCAATAGGCTTGCCGGATGCCCGAAGCGCCGATTGACCTGCACACCCACAGTTCGGTCTCTGACGGCACGGAGACTCCGAGCCAACTGGTTCGGGCGGCCATCGACGCCGGGCTATCGACGGTGGCGCTCACTGACCACGACTCGACCGCAGGGTGGCAGGAAGCCTTCGCCGCGGCATCCGGAACCGGGCTGACCGTCGTACCCGGCATGGAGTTGAGCACCAACTTCGGTCAGGCGAGCGTGCACGTGCTCGCGTACCTGTTCGACCCGCTGAACGCCGACATCGTTGCCGAGACCGCCCGCATTCGTGATGGTCGGCTCCACCGCGCGGAGCGAATCGTGCAGCGAATCGCCAAAGATTTTGACCTGTCGTGGGATGACGTGCTCGCCGAGTCCTCGGACGGTACGACGCTTGGTCGACCACACATCGCCGACGCCCTCGTGCGCAAAGGGCACGTGCCGAACCGTAGTGCGGCGTTCGAGAGCATCCTGCACTGGCGCGGTGGCTATTACGAGAAGTACTACGCGCCGAGTCCGCTCGAGGGCGTGCGCATGATCGTCGCGGCCGGCGGCGTGCCGGTGTTGGCGCATCCGGCAACCTATGGGAAATACCGACCGATGGATGACCGTGTCATCGGCGAACTCGCAGACAACGGGTTGTTTGGTCTCGAGATCGACCACCGAGATAACACCGAAGACGGCAAGCGTCGGCTGCACGTGCTCGCCAGGAAGCTCGGCCTCGAGGTGACCGGATCAAGCGACTACCACGGCGCTGGCAAGCCCAACCGGCTGGCCGAACACACCACGAGCCCCGAGGTGCTCGAGAAACTGCTGGCGCGGGGTAAGGGCGCTGTCGCGTTTCGCGAATAGCCATCTCGCATCAAAGCACCGCAACGAGTCAGCGTAGCCAAGTGGAACCGACGGGTGCTCCCGGTGCCTGGAGAAAGAGCTGATCAGCCGAGCATGTCGCTTCGACATTGCTGAGTTGCGTCACATCGAGTGATGGAATGTCGACCTCGGGCGGGATGTCATCCGTCTCGTCGACCTTGGCCCAGTTGTCGAATTGAAGTACCTCAAGGCCGGTCCGGCTCCAGTCGCCGGTCGCGGTGTACGTAGATGGAACGCTCAGGGGAACTCTCGTTTCGCCCGCGACGATCGTACCGGTTGTGGTCAGTGCGACATCGGCTGCAACCAAGCCGTCAGCCGTGAAGGTCAGCTTGCCAGCACCGGACATGTCAAACCCCTCGATGGGAATACCGAGCCCGAGCACGTATCCTTCAGACTCGCTGGAGTACGCGGGGACATCGAGGTTCCAAGTGCCGACGATGCAGTCTTCGCTGTCGACAGTGCCCGGATCATTGAGCACCGGATCGGTATCGTCCTCCGGCACCGGTGAAATGGCGCACCCAGCAAGCAACGCCAGTGCAATCGGAATTCCACTGAGCTTTATGGCATGGACACTGCGCACGGCGACCTCCGGTGATTCACCATCCTCCAATGATCCAACCGTGTCAAGAGGTGGGCAGGCGGCAGGTGGCGGGCGGCAGGCGGCGGGCGTTAGCCGGCAAGCGTAAGGCGGCAGGCTTGCGGGGTCGCGGCCCCACCCGCCGGTAGTGCGCCGGTGTTTGCGCATCCGGCCGCCGTTGGAGGATGTCGACCGATGGATGACTGGGTCAGTTGCGAATTCGCCCAGCGCTGGTTGATTGATCCACTGGTAGTACACCAGTTCGAATGGAATGTCGGTGGCTTGGTGTCTACTCAGAGTATGAAGTTCGTCGAGGTCTCCGAGAGTTCCCCGGCCGGGGTCGATGTCTCATCCGCGGGCCCTGCTCTGTCGACGAACTCGACGGGCTCGCTCTACGGCGCGATGGCGCGCAGTCTCGGCGACCTTGTCGGGGCGATCGCCGACGTGGATCGCGTGATCGCCGCCGCTCACGCTGCGCGTACGCTCATGATCGACCAGGCGCGGCAGTGGTCCGAGGCGACCGAATCGGTCTCCGAGCGCGCCGCTGACGGCGGTTGGAATACGGCCGTGCGGGCGCAACGCGTGCTCGCATCGTCGCTCGCCTGTGCGCTTCGTCTGCCGGAGCGCAGCGCCGAGCGACTCATCGCCGACAGCGAACT
>JBBQLW010000214.1:0-2727 GCA_038328315.1 Actinomycetales bacterium | reverse complement strand
GACGTAACTTTCCCACCAGATGCGGTGGTAGCTCGGGGCCGAGATAACGTCGTGGTACAGCGGCCAGATCGTGTCGTTGCTGAAGCCCTCGTAGTAGCGCTCGACCTCTTCGGCGGTCAGAGAAATCGGCACGAGTTGGATATCGTCGCTGACGAACGGCTCGAACTCCAGCCCGGGCTGCCCTGCCCAGCCGACCCACGCACCGCCCGACGCCCGCATCACCGGCTCGAGCGCTGTGACCAGGCCACCGGGGGATTTTGACCAACTCGCGGTGCCATCGGCATGAATCACTCGATCGACCGGAAGCCGATTCGAGACGACCACGAAGTCGAACCGCGCGGAGTCGGACTTCGCAGCGTGCGTCTCAGAAACCATCGTCCTCCCACGGTACCAGCGGCGCGCGCCGTCAGTTTCTGTACCCCGAGGCTTCATCGAGCGTTCACCGCGGCTCGGGTGTCGTGCGAGTCGCGCTTTGAGCGCGGTGCGTACCGTAAACACCGATGATCACGATCGGCATGAGCACCTCGAGCGTCTACCCGCTCTCGACGGAGACCGCGTTTCGCCTCGCGAAGGCAGCGCGCTTCGACGGCATGGAGATCATGGTCACCGCCGATCCGGTGACGCAGGATGCCGCGGCTCTCCTTGCCATGTCAGCCCGCTACGACCTCCCGATCCTGTCGGTGCACGCTCCCGTACTCGTATTCAGCCAGCTTGTCTGGGGAGTGGATCCGCGGCGCAAGCTCGAAAAGTCTGCGGAATTAGCCGTTGCCGTTGGGGCGAAGACAGTCGTGGTGCATCCGCCGTTTCGCTGGGAACCCCGCTACGCCCGCGTCTTCGAATCGACCATTCGCGAGCTCGCCGCGAAGTACGGGGTCGAGCTGGCTGTCGAGAATATGTTCCCGTTGCGATTCGGCGGGCTCACTGTGCGCGCGCAGTCGCCGAGTTCCGACCCCGTCTTCATCGACTGTGACGCGATAACGCTGGACTTCTCACACGCAGCCCTCGCCGGCCGCGACTCGCTGGAATTCGCAATGGCGATGGGCGATCGACTCCGGCACGTTCACCTGACCGACGGTACTGTCGCAATGGGTGAGGGGGGCGTGCTCAACGACGAGCACCTCGTGCCCGGCCGCGGAACGCAACCGGTCGCCGAGGTGCTCCAATACCTCGCGACTCGCAAGTGGAAAGGCTCGCTCATCGCGGAGGTCAACACGCGTTCGTGCAACTCAGACGATGAACGCCTTGCCATGCTGCGCGAAACCCGTGACTTCGCGGTCGCGCAGCTCAAGGCGGGCAAGCGCGCCAGGAAGAACCGCACGGCCCGCGTCAACTAGCTAACTGGGCCGCGCCAAACGAAACGCTGAACGGTAGGCACCACAGTGTGACGTTCTGGTACAAGCTCAAGTCAACCTCCGCTGGAATCTCGTAGAGCTGATTGCCAAGGTTGCCTTTGATCGGGCCGAGGTCGAAGTATGCGGCATCTCCGGCAAGGAACCAGCCGTCTCTCCCCTCAACGACCTCGGATGCGCTGAGCCATACGCGCACGTCTGGCCCGTTGGTCGTCGAAAGGTTCTCGATAGCCAGCACTCGAGTGCCGTCGGCTTGCTGGACAATGCGGACCGTTCCGGTGGTCTCATACTCGTGGCTGATGAAGGATCCGGATGCAAGGTCCACCGGCACAGGCGCTGGGCTCGCGGTCGGGGATTCCGTGACGTCCTCCGGCTCCGCGGACGCTTGAACGACCGGCGCTTGGCTCGGAAGGGTTTCGTCCACCCGAATGTCGATGAAGGCGAGCCACGGACGAGTGATGGCCAGAATGATCACGAGCCCGACAACACCGGTGATACCGACCGCGACGATGAGTCGACGCCGCAGCACCATTTTTGCATTCTGTTCCATTACTGCCTCCACTCGTGATGACCAGTCCTACCCGATTCGGGCATACCCTAACTACGCAACCTGAGCTTCTCTAGCTGCATTCCCAGAAGGCGCTCCAATGCCGATTGTTGACCACGCGATCTACCGAGACGGCGTGCGATCGAGCGAGTCAGTGTCGCTCGAGCAGACCTTTGAGAAGCTTCGAGACGATGGTGGTTTCGCGTGGATCGGACTCTTCCAACCAACCGAAGCGGAGGTGCTTGCGGTTGCTCAAGAGTTCGCCCTGCACCCACTTGCGGTAGAGGACGCGCTCAAGGGTCACCAGCGACCGAAGCTCGAGCGGTACGGGGACACCCTGTTTGTGGTGCTGCGCTCGGCGCGCTATCTGGACGCACCGGAAGAGGTCGAGTTTGGCGAAGTGCACTTCTTTATCGGAAAGAACTTCGCGATCACGGTCCGGCACGCAGAATCTCCGGACCTCGGTCGGGTGCGCAAGCGCCTTGAGGCGCGGCCAGGCCTGCTGGCGCTCGGTCCTGAAGCTGTGCTGTGGGCCGTCTTCGATGAAGTTGTCGACGGGTTCGCTCCGGTTGTCGAAGGGCTCCAGAACGATATCGACGAGATCGAAGACCAGCTATTCAACGGAGACCCGGCAGTCTCGCGCAGAATCTACGAACTTGCCAGCGAGGCGATGGCCTTCCAACGAGCGACGAGTCCGCTCATCGGCATGCTGCACGCGATCGAGGCGGGCTTCGACAAGTACAACGTGGATCTCGAGCTGAGGCGTCACGTTCGAGACGTTCTCGACCACACCGTGCGCACGGTCGAACGAGCCGACTCCTTCCGAGTCAT
>JBBQLW010000213.1:0-2731 GCA_038328315.1 Actinomycetales bacterium | reverse complement strand
TCGCTGTATCGCCGAGCAACTGAGAGTTTCTCGGCGAGTTCCCCGGCGCTGAAGCGGGGTCCGTAGCCCGGAGTATCTCGTTGGATGCGCCAGCTTTCGGCGAGGCCGCCACCGCTGACGGCGTCAAACCCGATTTCCTCGATAAGTGCTTGAACGCGCTCGACCGCCGCGGCATCCTCGCCATAGATCATCAGGGCGCGCCGCTCGGGTGTCCCGGCTGGCTGGGCATGTTCAGCAATGTGCAGCGCCGGAATGTGGTTGAACGCCTTGACGACTGTTGCACCTGCAAAGTGCTGAGCTACGAACTCGCTCGTCGTGAGCACCTCGTCGTCGAGCTCAGGGATGTGCCCATCGCGGTCTGGGTAGTAGTTGTTCGTGTCGATCACCACGCGCCCCGTCAGCAGGTCGCTCGGGATGCTCGCCACTGCCTTCAGCGGTATCGTCACCACGACCAGGTCGCTGGCCTGTGCCGCTCGCTCGACGGTGCCTGCCGAGGCGAGCTCACCGAGCCCTGTGACGAGAGCGTCCAGCGATGCTGGCCCACGAGAGTTGGCGATCACCACACGGTGGCCTGCCCGGGTGAACGCCCGAGCCAGGGCGCCGCCGATGTTGCCGGATCCGATGATGCCAATGGTCTGTTTCGAGGGAGTCATGGGGAGGTCAAGCACCTCCGAGCCGTTCGCATTCCCGAACGTCGCGGCCTACTGTTGAGTCTGAGAGGTTCTGGGGGCCAGGAGGGCACACGATGGCCAACATGCAGGGTGCTCCTGGCACAGACGAAGAACAGAAGACTGCGCTGCAACAGTACGGAGTGAACCTCACCGACATCGCGCGCGCTGGCAAACTCGACCCCGTGATCGGTCGGGATGCCGAAATTCGCCGGGTCAGTCAGGTGCTGACGCGCCGCACCAAGAACAATCCGGTGCTGATCGGCGAACCCGGGGTCGGCAAGACCGCGGTCGTCGAAGGCCTTGCGCAGCGCATCGTCGCGGGCGATGTCGCCGACTCCCTCAAGGACAAGGAACTGGTCGCACTCGACCTCGCGGCGCTTGTCGCAGGCGCCAAGTACCGGGGCGAGTTCGAAGAGCGTCTCAAGGCCGTGCTCAAAGAGATCAACGATTCCGACGGCAAGATCATTACGTTCATTGACGAACTTCACACGCTCATGGGCGCTGGCGGAGGCGAGGGGTCGGTCGCTGCGGCCAACATGCTCAAGCCGATGCTCGCGCGGGGCGAGTTACGTCTCATCGGGGCGACGACGCTCGACGAGTACCGCCAATACATCGAGAAGGATGCCGCGCTCGAGCGCCGCTTCCAGCAGGTCTTCGTCGGCGAACCGAGTGTCGAAGACACGGTCGCCATCCTCCGCGGGCTCAAGGAGCGCTATGAGGCCCACCACAAGGTGGCGATTGCCGACTCGGCACTCGTGGCAGCGGCATCCCTCAGCAACCGGTACATTTCGGGCCGAAAGCTGCCAGACAAAGCCATCGACCTCATCGACGAGGCGGCATCCAGGCTCAAGATGGAGATCGATTCCAGTCCCGTGGAGATCGACCAGCTCAAGCGCGCGGTCGACCGACTGCGCATCGAGGAGCTCGCACTCAAGAAGGAGAAGGACGAGGCATCCAAGGCCCGGCTCGAGAAGCTTCGCGAAGACCTCTCCGCTCAGGAGAAGCAACTCGGTGAGCTCGAGAAGCGTTGGAAGATCGAGAAGGCCGCCCTGACCGGGGTGGGAGAACTGAAGACACGACTCAATGAGGCTCGCATCGAGCTCGATCGAGCCATGCGAGCGGGCGACTACCAGAAGGCATCCAAACTCAACTACGAAACCATTCCCGGCATCGAAACGGCAGTGGCTGCGGCGGAATCCGCACAACCGGTCGGACCGCGCATGGTCAACGATCAAGTGACCGAGGAGGACATCGCGTCGGTTGTCGCCGCGTGGACTGGAGTGCCGGTCGATCGACTGACACAGGGCGAAACCCAGAAGCTGTTGCAACTCGAAGCCGAGCTTGGCAAGCGACTTATCGGCCAGAAGGATGCTGTCGCCGCCGTCTCAGAAGCCGTGCGACGCACCCGGGCAGGCATTTCGGATCCCGACCGACCGACCGGCTCGTTCCTCTTTCTCGGTCCGACCGGGGTCGGCAAGACGGAGCTCGCGAAAGCGCTAGCCGAGTATCTCTTCGATAACGAGAAGGCGCTCGTGCGCATCGACATGAGCGAATATGGCGAGAAGTTCTCTGTCTCGCGGCTCGTCGGTGCGCCCCCCGGGTACATCGGGTACGAGCAGGGTGGGCAACTCACGGAGGCGGTGCGAAGGCGGCCGTACTCGGTGATCCTGCTTGACGAGGTCGAGAAGGCGCATCCGGAGGTCTTCGACATTCTGCTTCAGGTACTCGACGACGGTCGGCTTACCGACGGCCAAGGGCGCACCGTCGACTTTCGAAATGTGATCCTGATTCTCACCTCGAACCTCGGGAGCCAGTACATCACTGACCAGACTCTCCCCTGGGAGCAGCGTAAGGCCGCGGTCAACGACCTCGTTCGACAGGCCTTCAAGCCAGAGTTCGTAAACCGTCTCGACGACATCGTCGTGTTCTCACCGCTCTCGACGGATGACTTGAGTCAAATCGTTGAGCTGTACATTGACCGACTCGCAAAGCGACTCAGTGATCGCCGCCTCGAGTTGGCGGTGACCCCGGATGCCCGTGGCTGGCTCGCCGAGCGCGGC
>JBBQLW010000212.1:0-2736 GCA_038328315.1 Actinomycetales bacterium | reverse complement strand
CAGTGCCACATGCTGAGCTACCTGCATGTCGCGGCGAGTCACGGCGTGATTGTCATTGCTTACACGGATGCCGCGGTCGGCACGATGCGGCAGACCTCGAACGGCGGTGGGCACTTCACCTCGGCTACGCTGCGCCCGCGGGTGACGATCGCCAGCGATAACGCCGAGCTCGCGAGCAGCCTGCACGCGGAGGCCTCCGCGAAGTGCTTCATCGCGGCATCCGTGAACTTTCCTGTCCATCACGAGGTCGAGACGCTCACCGACTGAGCCTCGAGACCGGCGGTGCATCTTGCGGGCACCCCGCACATAGCGTTCCCACACGGCACATTCAGCAACTCTGGGAAGTATTGTTGACCGACTCCCTAGTACTGAAAGGTGCCGCCGTGCGCGCATTCCCATCAATCATTATCGTCGCAGGCCTTGTTGCGAGTCTCGCAGCGTGTGCGCCCGCGACCCCTCAGGTTGCCGATTGTGACGCGTCTCCGGCTGGCTCAGCCTCGAACGCGGTGTCGGTGGGCGGTGTGTTCGGCACGAAGCCGACGATCGAGATCGGCACCTTGTCGAGTCCCGCGGCGACCGAGCGCACTGTGGTGAGCTCAAGTGATGGCGAAGTGGCGCAGCCCGGTGCGACTGTGAACGTTGACTACACCCTGTTCAACGCGACAACAGGTGACGAAGTCGACGCGACAACCTACGACGGAAATCCGCTGCCGTTTGCCCTCGATGACACGATCATCATCGGAATCGTCGAGACCATCCAGTGCACACAAGCTGGATCTCGGGTTGTCGGAGTGATTCCCCCGGTGTCGGGCTTCGGAGAGGCCGGATCCCCGCAGCTCGGTATCGGTCCTGCCGATGACCTGATCTTCGTCGTGGATGTTGTTTCGATCAACCCGCCAGTCGAGCCGCCGCTCGCCCGCGCCGACGGCGAAGACCAGCCGGCCACCGAGGGGTTCCCGGCGGTCGTTCTCGATGCTGACGGTCGGCCGACTGTCACAATTCCCGACGCCACGCCCCCAGCCGACCTGCAGATTGCTGTGCTCAAACAGGGCAGCGGTGCGACCGTCGAGCCCGGCGCCGACGTCACGGTGCACTACCTGGGCATCAACTGGAACACCGGCGTGATCTTCGACGAGAGTTGGGCCCGCGGTGAGCCAGCGACGTTCAACACCGCTGGTGTCATTGCTGGCTTCACCGCCGCACTCGAGGGTCAGCAGGTCGGCTCGCAAGTGATCGTGATCATCCCGCCAGACCAGGGCTACGGCGAAGCCGGCAGCGGTCCTGACATCGGCGGCACCGACACCCTCGTGTTTGTGATCGACATTCTGGGCATCGCATAGCCTAATCACCATGCGTCGAGTCATCATTCTGGGTTCCACCGGTTCCATCGGAACTCAGGCGCTGGAGGTTGTTGCTGCCAATCCGGAGCGCTTCGAGGTCGTTGGGCTTGCCGCAGGCAGCAATCGGGATGCCGCGGCGCAGCAGGCTGCGGCCTTCGGGGTCGAGCACCTCGCGTTCGGTGCAGAGGAGGCATCCGCTCTCGTTCGTGACGTCGAGTGTGACATCGTGCTCAACGGGATCACCGGTTCAGTTGGACTCGGGCCGACCTTGGCAGCGCTCGACAAGGGCGTCATTCTCGCGCTCGCGAACAAGGAGAGCCTCGTTGCCGGCGGCTCGCTCGTCATGAACCGAGCGACGCCCGGCCAAATCGTTCCGGTCGACTCCGAACATTCCGCGATCGCCCAAGCGTTGCGCTCCGGATCGGAGACTGAGGTTGCGCGATTGATCCTGACCGCCTCGGGGGGCCCGTTCCGCGGTCGGTCGCGCGAGTCGCTGCGCGATGTCACGCCGCAGGAGGCCCTCGCGCATCCGACCTGGGATATGGGGCTCGTCGTCACCACGAACTCAGCGACGCTGGTCAACAAGGGACTCGAGGTGATCGAGGCGCACGTGCTGTTCGGCGTGCCGTACGAGCGCATCGAAGTGACCGTGCATCCGCAGTCGATCGTGCACTCGATGGTCGAGTTCGTCGACGGGTCAACCATTGCCCAGGCGAGCCCTCCAGACATGCGGCTGCCGATCTCCCTCGCCCTAGGTTGGCCTGAGAGAGTGCCAAGCGTCGGTGCTCCGCTCAACTGGAGGACTTCGAGCCAATGGACGTTCGAACCGCTTGACTCAACGGTGTTCCTAGCGGTCGAACTTGCTAAATCTGTTGGAACCGCGGGTTCGACCTACCCGGCTGTCTTCAACGCCGCGAACGAACAGGCCGTGCTCGCGTTTCACGCTGGCGCGATCGCGTTTCTTGACATTCTCGATACCGTGTCTGCTGTTGTCGACGCTCACGAACCGCTCGGCTCGAGTCTCGAAGCTATCTACGAGGCAGAACGTTGGGCGCGCGCTCAGGCCGACAGCCTGCTCGTCTAGCGGGGTTAGTCCTGCTTGTCCGGCTTGTCTGGCTTGTCTGGTTTATCTGGCTTGTCCGGTTTATCTGGCTTTCCGGGTTCATCGGAGTTGTCAGGACGGCCCTCCTCGTCCAGTTCGCTCATCAGGCGCTCGAGATCAGCCCGCACCAGAGCAATAGCAGCACTGACGCTGGCGAATCGTGCTTCGCTAACAGTGCCCATCTCGTACTCCCCGAGCAGTGACGCCTGCAGCTCGTCCAACCGATCAAGCGCGCCCGCCACGTCGCCAGAAGCCGCGGCCTCAGTCACTGCCAGCACGCCGGCCTGAAGCGTC
>JBBQLW010000211.1:0-2760 GCA_038328315.1 Actinomycetales bacterium | reverse complement strand
GGTCTTTGAGCAGCGGCCGCAAGGCTTCAACAGCGGATGCATCGCCAACAGCCCCAAGCGCTCGAGCGGCGGATGCGCGCACCCGCGCGACCTCGTCCCGCAGCAGTTCGGCGACGGCCGCGGAGACCGGCAGAGAGCGTGCCGCCACGACACGAGTCGCCATTTCTCTCACTCGCCATGCCTGATTGGTGAGCGCAGCGGCCACCGCGGGGGCAGCGGAGTCGTCCCAGACGTACAGCAGCGCCCTCGTGCCCCACAGCTCCGGCCAGTACAGGGGAGGCGCACCTCCGAGGATCCCTTGCGCATGGCGCCCACCGACAACGAGGAGAAACTCCTCGCCGGAGTTAAACCCGCCGACAAGTGCGACGGCTCGCTGCACCACCTCGGCTGTACCCCATTTCGCGATGGCCGCCGCGAGCCGGTCTTCGGTTGAGTCGTCGATCGCTACCGAACCCGTCGCATCGGCTGTGGCATCCGGATTCACACCGCCACTTGTATTCACAATGCCACTTGTATTCACAATGCCACTCTACGCAGCGGCATCAGTCGAGCTTGACCCAGATCGAGGCGAGCGCCTCCGCGCTGAGCTTGACCGCGACCTCACCAATCGACACGGTCGCCCCGAGCGCGTCGCGCTCGACAACGCGAACGTGCGCATCGAGCACAACACCTTCGGTCTCGAGCTGGCGCAACACAGTCGGATCACGATCGCTGATTCTCACGACGACTCCAGCATCAATATCACTGAGGGAGGCCGCCGCCGGGCGCACAATCGTGCCGTCGACCCGCGGAATCAGGTCGCCGTGCGGATCACGCGTCGGATGCCCAAGCTCTGCATCGATCGCATCGAGTAGCCGATCGCTCACCGCGTGCTCGAGTACCTCGGCTTCGTCGTGCACCTCATCCCAGCTGTAGCCGTACCTATCGACGAGCCAAGTTTCGATCAGGCGGTGCCGACGAATCATGCGAAGCGCAAGCTCGTTGCCAGCAGCAGTGAGTTCAACCGCACCGTACGGTTCATGGATCACGAGGCCTTGCGCGACGAGCTTTTTGACCATCTCGGTCACTGACGAGGCGGCCAGGCCCAAGCGCGCCGCGAGTACCGAGGTGCTGATCTTGGCAGGCTGCCACTCTGTGTGCGAGTAGATGACCTTGACGTAGTCCTCGATGGCGGTCGGGGTGGTAGCCATTGCTCAGCAGGCAATCACGAGCACGATGAGCAGCACATCGATATGGCTGGACCGAGCATGAGCAGTGTTGCCCTCGCGCGCACCGGCTGGTCAGTGTTGGGAGCCCCCGCCCGCAGATTTTTCGGCACTCCAAAACTTTAGCCCGGTCGAGGCTCAGGACGAAAGTCACTTCCGAATGGCGCTACGACCCGCCATGCTCAATGTATGAACGTCATTGAGCAGTCCAAGCTGGCCATCATCGGTGCCGGCGCTGTCGGAACATCCCTCGCCTACGCTGCAATGATTCGAGAATCAGCCCGCGAAGTAGCGTTGTATGACATCCGCGCCGAGAAGGTCCAGGCCGAGGTGCTCGATCTCGCACACGGGTCCCAGTTCACGGGCGTATCGCGCGTGATCGGTTCAGCTGACATTGATGTCGTGACCGACGCGAACGTGGTTGTCATCACCGCTGGAGCAAAACAGAATCCGGGGCAAACCCGACTCGACCTTGCGGGCGAAAACGTTGCGATCCTGCGGGATCTGCTGCCCAAACTCCTCGAGCACGCTCCAGACGCGGTCTACATCATCGTCTCGAATCCGTGCGACGTGCTCGCCGTTGCCGCGCAGCAGATTAGTGGACTTCCGAGCTCGCGCGTCTTCGCCTCTGGCACCGTGCTCGACTCCTCCCGCCTGCGCTGGTTGCTCGCCGAGCGCGTGGGTGTGGCCACCTCGAGCGTTCACGCCATGATTGTTGGCGAGCACGGCGACTCCGAATTCGCCATGTGGTCGCAAGCACGCATCGGACCGGTGCCAATTCTCGAGTGGGCCCTCGACACCGGCAAGCCGCTCGACCGCGAAGAACTCGCTCGCATCGCGGAGAATGTGAAGACGGCGGCGTACCGCGTCATTGCTGGAAAGGGCGCAACCAATTACGCGATCGGACTGTCCGGAACGCGGATCGTCGAGGCGATCCTGCGCGACGAGAATCGCATCCTCCCGGTGAGCTCGGTGCTCGACAACTACCGTGGAATATCCGGGGTTGCGCTCTCGGTCCCGAGCGTCGTCAACGCGGTGGGTGTCTCGCGGGTGATTGATGTGCCGTACTCCGACCACGAGATGAAGCTGCTCGACGCATCCGCCGCTGCGCTTCGAACTTCACTGAAGGGGCTCGGGTTCTGACGCGACACCCTCCTCAGCGCAGCAATCCGCCCCGTGCGGCAAGCAACGCAACGAAGGCGAGTTTTCGATGACTGATGGCGTTCTTCTCCTCGGAACGCAACTCGGCCGAACTTACTGACAGCCCGGCCGGCTGAAAGATCGGGTCGTAGCCGAAGCCGTTGGCACCGGTGCGTTCGTAGAGCACCGTGCCGTGCCAGGTGCCTCGCTCGACGAACTCTGTAGTGCCTGACTCGCCGGGGATGCCTCCCTCGCCGGGAATCACCAGCGCAGCGGCACACACGAACTGCGCGGATCGGTTCGCCTCGGTCCCGAGCTCCAGGAGCAGCTTTGCCACATTGTCGGCGTCATCCCGAGTGCCGGCGTACCGAGCCGAGTGGATGCCGGGGGCACCGCCGAGCGCATCGACGCAGAT
>JBBQLW010000210.1:0-2803 GCA_038328315.1 Actinomycetales bacterium | reverse complement strand
CGATCGACGAGCAATCGGGGGACGCCACGGTCACCGCCGTCGCTGACGCCGCCGAGCTGCATCCTGAGACTGTCGTCGCCGCGCTCGTCGCGGCCGGGGTTCGCGTGCGCGGTTTTGCCGTTCTGCGCGAGACGCTCGAGGATCGCTTCGTCGCGCTCACCGGGGAGGGTTTCGATGTCGTCCAGTAGAGACTTGTCAGCGACGGATGCCGCGGCCGCCGTACCCGCCGCGGCGACCGAGCCCGCCGAGCTCGCCGCATCTGCCACCCGAGAACGCCCCTCCCTCGGCATCGCGCTGTTCCTCTCCGAACTCTCCGTGCTCTTTCGCCGCACCCGCACCTGGGCGATGCTGGGAGCGCTCGCGCTCATCCCGATCCTGGTCGCGGTCGCCATTCGCGTGTCGACGGCGGACGGCACCACTGGTCGCGGGCCCGCATTCCTTGACACGATCACGCAGAACGGGCTGTTCGTCGCGCTGACCGGGCTCACCCTCGCGATCCCGCTGTTCCTGCCGCTGACCGTCGGCGTCGTCGCTGGCGACACGATCGCGGGCGAGGCGAGCCTCGGCACCCTCCGCTACCTGCTCATTTCTCCAGCCGGGCGGATGCGACTGCTCGCCGTCAAGTACGTCGGCGCGGCCGCGTTCTGCGTCGTGGCCACGGTCGTCGTCGTGATCGCCGGCATCGCGATCGGTGCGGCGCTCTTCCCGATCGGACCCGTCACGCTCCTGTCGGGCGACACCATCAGCATCGCCGAGTACCTGTGGCGGTGCGTGCTGCTCGCCGCCTACGTCACGGTATCGCTGCTCGGCCTCAGCGCGGTCGGCCTGTTCATCTCGACCCTCACGACCGTGCCCGTCGGGGCAATGGCCGCGACCGTGGTTGTCTCGACCGCCGCCCAGATCATGGGCACTCTGCCCCAGCTCGAGTGGTTGCATCCGTGGTTGCTGACGAACTACTGGCTCGGATTCTCGGAGCTCATCACCCAGCCGATCTCGTTCGCATCCTTCGGCGCCAACGCGCTTTTGCAGCTCGGCTACATCGCCGTCTTCGGAGCCCTGGCCTACGGCCGCTTCGCGACCAAGGACATCCTGAGCTAGCAGGGCGAGCGGCGAGCGGCCACGAGCGGAGTCTATTGGTAGACCTGCCGCCGATGACCGAGCGCGATAACGAGCACGAGGAGTCGCCCATCGTCGCTGCGGTAGACAATGCGATAGTCGCCAGTGCGAACCCTGAGTTCGCCGTCACCACCGACGAGCTTCTTCGCGGCCGGTGGGCGAGGGTCCCCGGCGAGGAGTCCAATCGCGGCGGCAACGCGCTTACGGACGACTGGGTCGAGTTTGCGCAGTTGTCGGGCCGCCGCAGTCGTCAGATCGACGGTGTAGGCGGTGCTCACTCGAGTCCGAGATCGGCCTTGACTTGTTCCCAGGGAACAGTGCCGCCCTCATCGAGCGCAGCCTGCGCCGCCGCGAGATCCTCCGCGTCTTCGAGGGCCTCGAGCGCTCGGGCTGCGAGGTCCGCATCCATGAGAACAACGGCATCCCGCCCGTTTCTAGTAATTGAAACGGGTTGTTTCCTCGCGAAATCGATCGTCTCGCTCCAATGCCGTCGCGCTTCGGCCGCGGTCACAGAATCGTCCATGCACAGATTGTACACTTTGTGCGTTCTGCCGTGCATCATCGCGCAACGAACCGGGAAGATGGCACCATCCCACGCGGTGAGCGCACCAAGCTAGCGGGCAGCGCTGCCGTCCACGTAGTCAGCGTCCTGCTGCTTCCACGCGAACAGCGCGCGGAGCTTCTTGCCGGTGGCCTCGATCGGGTGGGCTGCACCCTTCTCGCGGAGCGCGAGGAACTCGGGCGCTCCGGCATCCTGGTCGGCAATGAAGCGAGCGGCGAACGCACCCGACTGAATGTCAGCGAGCACCTCCTGCATGTGTACCTTGACCGAAGGGTCGATGACCCGCGGGCCCGAGACGTAATCGCCGTACTCGGCGGTGTCTGAGATGCTCCAGCGCTGCTTGGCGATGCCACCCTCCCACATCAGGTCGACGATGAGTTTGAGCTCGTGCAGCACTTCGAAGTAGGCGATCTCTGGCTGGTAGCCCGCCTCGATCAGGGTCTCGAAGCCGTACATGACGAGTTGCGAGGTTCCGCCGCAGAGCACACTCTGCTCACCGAACAGGTCGGTCTCGGTCTCTTCGGTGAAGGTGGTCTTGATGCCGCCGGCGCGCAGGCCGCCGAGGCCCTTGGCGTAGCTCCAGGCGAGCGGCCACGCGCCGCCAGTGGCATCCTGCTCGACAGCGACGATCACGGGTACACCGCGGCCGGCCTCGTACTCGCGGCGCACCGTGTGGCCGGGGCCCTTTGGGGCGACCATGATGACGTCGACACCCTCTGGCGCCTGTATGTAGCCGAAACGAATGTTGAAGCCGTGACCGAAAAGAATCGCGTTGCCTGGCTCGAGGTTGTCCTTGATGTCGGCAGCGTACAGGCCACGCTGGTGCTGGTCTGGCGCGAGAATCACGATCACGTCTGCCCACTTGGCGGCCTCAGCCGATGGCAACACCTCGAAGCCAGCCTCGAGGGCCTTCTGCACACTCTTGGAGTCCGGCTTCAGACCGATCTTGACCTCGACGCCGGAGTCTCGAAGGTTCAGCGCGTGCGCGTGGCCTTGTGACCCGTAGCCGATGACGGCGACTTTCTTGCCCTGGATGATCGCCAGATCGGCGTCCGCGTCGTGAAATACATCGGTCATGTCGTAGTTCTCCTTGTGGTCTTGATCGTGTTGAAGTCTAGGGCGAGC
>JBBQLW010000209.1:0-2805 GCA_038328315.1 Actinomycetales bacterium | reverse complement strand
CGTTGGTGCGATCCTGCTGTACACGGGTCGGGAGATCGTGAACCGATCGGCGATCGTGTTCATTGTCGCCAACGTGCTTGGAGCGCTGTATTTGCTCGGCGGCTTGGGGCTGGTGTCACTCGGCACCTTCGGCACCATTCTTACCGTGCTGTTCGGCGCGGCTCTAATTCTGGCCGGATTCTTGTTCCGCCAAACGGAGCGCCGGCGCCGCTAGTCGAATCTGCGTGTTCGTTGCCGTCAGCGAGCTGGCAGCCTCGAATAGCTTGGGAAGTTCCCGAACAGGTGTTCAGCGTCGCCAGTTGGACCCACCGTGACGGCCTCGACCAGCAAGTCGCCCCCGACGAACGCGCCAGTCCACGACGCCCCGAGTCCGCCGAACACTTCTTCTCGGTCTCCTCGGCTGCGCGGCTTGTTGACACCGACTTTGAACGATCGCAATTCCTCGCCGACGCGCGCGGCGAAATCCGCGTCGTCAGTGGCGACAGAGGCGACAAGGTTGCCGTTGCTGACGTTCATCGCGGCGAGGAGTTCTGCCTCGGTGTCCACCAGCACGATGGAGTCGAGGGGCCCGAACGGCTCGGCGTGGTGCAGCGACCACGATGACGCCGGATCGAGAACCGTGGCTGGCGCGCTGTAGGCGCTGACATCTTGGCCCGCGATGAATCGGCCACTGTCGAGCGCTCCGTGGTAGATCGGCGCGGCTCCCTTGTCGAGGGCTTCCTCGTACTGGCTTGCTAGAGCGGCTGCCTTTGTCGAATGGATGACCGGACCGAAGTCGAGCACCGGAAGCGCGTCATCATCGTTGGCCACTGCGAGCGGATGCCCGAACTTGAGATCGCGCACCATCGGCAAGTACACCTCGAGAAAGTCGGGCAAGAGCCGCCGCTGGATCACATAACGCGGGTAGGCGGTGCAGCGCTGCTTGGCGTACTCGAACCCCTTGCGCAGATGAGCCGCAAGCATCTCCCACTGAGCGAAATCCCAGATTCCCCACGCGTTCAAACCTTCTTGCTCAAGGATGTGGCGCCTGCTCGTGTCGGCAAGCGTGACTGCGGCCTTGCGCCCGTTCGACCGACCGCCAACGAAGGCGAGCGCTCCGAGCTGAGGCGATTGGATGAGGGCGTCGCCGAGTTCGGAGCCGACTCCAGAAACAAGGGTCACCGGCAGGCCCGCGCGCTGCATCATCGCGTGTGCGAGCGTGAGTGCGTGAAACCCGCCCTGCGATGGGGTTTTCGCAATGACGGCGTTTCCGGCGAGGATCTGCACCAGCTCGGCGTGAACTTGCACGCTCAGCGGGTAGTTCCATGACGCGATGTTCGAGACTGGTCCTGACAAAGGCTTGCGCTCATCCGAAGAATCAACCCGAAGCTGGCGTGGAATCTGCTCGAGGTACCAGCGAACGCCGTCGATGCAACGGTCGACGTCAGCCTGAGCAATGTGCCAGGGCTTGCCGATCTCCCAGACCAGCAGCATGGCGATCAATTCTCGTTGGGACTGCAGCAACTCGACCGCGTGCGTGACACGCGCAACTCGCTCAGTGAGCGGTACTGCGACCCATGCCCTGTGTTGTTCAGCGGCCAGAGCGACCGAATCGACGGCGGTTTGGTGATCGATCCGGGGAGGCCCGAACATCACCGTTCCGTCGTTCGGCGAACTGTGGGCGCCTGATTCATCGGCAGAGACCCACTCGCCGCCGATGAGGTTGCGAAGGCTGTCGGCACCAAACGCTTCGGGCGCTTCTGCTTGACAGCGCGCGTAGGTCTCTGACCAGCCGGTGCCGGGCTTAATGTGCAACTGTTCCAAAGCAAATCCATTCGGTCATGAGCGATCGACGATTGACCGGATGTCAGGTGGCGTCATTGCTCCATTGGGCTGGCCGTTGAGGCCAATTTGGCGGGGAACCTTGATGCAGCATTGTGTGCCAGCTCCCAAGAGTAAACGCCACAGTATCAGCCAAAGCTGGCACTTTTGAACCGCAGGATGTTGAGCGGCGCTGACCGTTTTCGCGACCGCTACGGAACGGTGTACCCGGCCGCGCGGAACAGTTCGTACCACTCGGCGCGAGTGAGCGGGATATCCGATCCCGCCGCAGCGTCGGTGACTCGCTGCGGCGTGGTGGTGCCGAGAACGACCTGCATCTGCGCGGGGTGGCGGGTGATCCATGCGGTCGCGATTGCGATTGGCTTCACGTCATAATGGGCTGCCAGTCGATCGATCACGGCATTAAGTTCTTGGTAGTGGGGGTCGTCGAGAAACACACCCGTGAAGAACCCAGCCTGAAACGGTGACCATGCTTGCACCGTGATGTCGTTGATGCGGCAGTAGTCGAGGATGCCGCCGCCATCGAGGGTGACCGATTGATCGAGTCCATGCATATTGGTGGCCACGCCCTGCGCCACAATGGGCGCGTGGGTGATCGACAGCTGAACCTGATTGGCAACGACTGGCTGGGTCACGGCGGTCTTCAGCAGGTCGATCTGGCGCGGGGTGTGGTTCGACACGCCGAATGAGCGCACTTTGCCTGCGGCCTCGAGTTCGTCGAATGCGCGGGCAACCTCTTCGGGCTCGACCAGAGCATCCGGCCGGTGAAGCAAGAGGATGTCGATGTAGTCGGTCTGCAGCGCCCGCAGTGAGCCCTCGACGCTCGACACGATTCGTTCGTACGAAAAGTCGAAGTATGGCCCCTCGCGCACGATGCCCGCTTTTGTCTGGATCGTAACCTCGGACCGCTCGGCTGGCGAAAGACGCAGAGCCTCGGCGAATCGCTCCTCACACTCGTGCATCCGAGTGCCGTAAACATCGGCG
>JBBQLW010000208.1:0-2821 GCA_038328315.1 Actinomycetales bacterium | reverse complement strand
GGTCGTGTCCCGGCACGGAAACGTGGTCATCCTTTCAAAGCAGGATTATGACGCAATCACGGAGACAGCGTATCTGCTACGAAACCCCGCCAACGCCGAGCGGCTGCTCGCGGCGATCGAGCGGGCGCGGCGTGGCGAGTTAGAGCAGCACGACCTCCTAGAGGCGTGACTAGGACGATCGCCTTCGACCAAAGTGGGTGGGAGGATTACGTCTACTGGCAAACTCAGGACCGAAAGACCCTCAGGCGAATCAACCAGCTGATCACCGACGCAGTGCGCGATCCGTTCGCCGGAGTCGGCAAACCTGAGCCCCTCAAGCACATCCTTTCCGGCGCGTGGTCCCGCCGCATCGACGACGTGAACCGCTTGGTCTACTACGTCACGGATGACCACATCGTTGTTCTGCAGGCCCGCGACCACTACTGAACAAGGCGCACGTATTCCGCAGGGAACTGCGTTCGACCCTGGATCACTTGGCTGCAGGTCGGGACGATCGCGGGATCGTAAACCCGGCCAAACTACCGCGATAACTGCGCAGCAACATCCGGAACGAAGTGTCGGGTCTCGAGGGGTGGACGGACATAGCTCGCAGACGCCGGTCGCTTCGGAATTTGCACCGGTTCCGGCTCTGTTCGTTCGAACTTGATCTGCGAGACCAAGTGACTCATCACATTGACCCGCGCGGCCCTCTTGTCGTCGCTGCCGATCGTCCACCAGGGGGCGTAGTCCGAATCGGTGGCGGCGAACATCGCGTCTTTCGCGCGGGAGTATTCTTCCCAGCGAGTGATCGACTGCAAGTCGGAGTCGGAGAGTTTCCAGCGGCGCATGGGGTCGTGCAGGCGGGACTTGAACCGTCGCTGCTGCTCCTTGTCTGACACGGAGAACCAATACTTGATCAGCACGATGCCGTCGTCAACGAGCATCCGCTCGAAGACCGGCGCCTGGAGAAGAAACCTCTCGTACTCCTCGTCGGTGCAGTAGCCCATCACTCGCTCGACGCCCGCGCGGTTGTACCAACTGCGATCCATGAGCACAATCTCGCCGTGCGTCGGCAAGTGTTGAACGTATCGCTGGAAGTACCACTGGCCCTTCTCCCGCTCGGTCGGCTGCGGGAGGGCCACCACTCGGGTCGACCGGGGGTTCAGATACTGGGAGACGCGCTTGATCGCTCCACCCTTGCCCGCGGCATCCCGTCCCTCGAAGATCACGAGCACGCGCGCGCCCGATTCGACAATCCACCGCTGCATGGTGACAAGTTCGATCTGGAGTCGCTTCAGCTCCCGCTCGTACGGCTCCTTGGGCACGCGCTGTGTGTGCGACATGACTTCACCCTAGGCGCGTCGGCTCGCTCCCCACTGCCCTAGCGAGAAAGTCGCCAGAAGGAGAAGACCGCCACGACCAAGACGAACACTGCCAGCGCGGCCACGGGAACCACCAACGCGAGCAGGATCGCGGCAGCGTACAGGCCGAGCGCGACGAAGCAGAACTTGATTGCTTTGGCGATGACGCCAGCCGATGCGTCCGCGTCACGCATCGAGTCAACTGCGCTGCGGGTGTGCAACCACAGCAGCGTGAACATCGCCGTGAGTGCGATCATTACGACGCCGTAGAGCACCGCCGCCGCTGAAAGTTGCGACTGGGTACCCTCGACGAGGTATTCGGCGAGCACCGCGGTCGGGAACGGAATGAATGCCACAACGGCGAGCAGACCGAGGTTCAAGAAGAGCAACGGGCGATCGACGCGTTGGTAGAGACCGATCAAGAAGTGGTGGTTGACCCACATCACCCCGATCGTCAGAAAGCTGACAAGGTACGACAGGTACGAGGGCCACAGGTCGAAGAGCGACTGGAACAGGTCGCCGTCTTCACCGACTCGGGGCACCGTGATCTCGAGTACCAGCAGCGTCGTCGCAATCGCGAAAACGCCGTCGCTGAACGCTTCAAGTCGAGTCGTCGATACGGCTCCGAGTGATCGGACGGGCCCGCTATCTGTCATCAGTCGGCCTTCGGGTGGTGGGCAAGAACGGCCTTGCGGTTCGGTTTGCGGGAAGCTTCTCGGGTTGCTTCACGGTGATCCGGCCGACAGTTGGGCCTGTCCGCGGCGATCACCACGCAATCGTAGCGTCAGCGACGGATGCCGCGGCCTCCGCTACCGTTGCGCCATGGCATCCGCACCGCACGTTGTCCCGGCGACCATTCCGACCGCATTCGAACTCTCCGGCCGCACCGCTCTGGTCACCGGCGCAGGTAGCCCCAGCGGCATCGGTTTCGCCGCGGCCCGGATGCTCGGTCAGCTCGGCGCCGCGGTGATCCTGACGGCGACGACCGACCGCGTACATGACCGCGTCGCCGAGTTGGTCGGGCAGGGGGTTCAGGCCTCCGGAATCGTCTGCACCCTCGATACCGATCGAGGCGCGGCAGCCTTAATCATGGCCCTCGAAGCCAACAGGCACGAGCCCACCATCCTCGTCAATAACGCGGGTATGGTCGCGGTCGGCGACGCGGAGATGCTGCACGGAGACGTCACATCGAGCGCCGCCGAGTGGGACCGCGGCATCGCCATCAACCTGTCGACTGCCTTCTACGCGACTCGCGCCGTCATCGGTTTCATGCGTGCGGCCAGCTGGGGTCGCATCGTCACCGTGACCAGCGTGAGCGGCACAGTCATGGCTAGCCGCGGGGATGTTGCATACGCGGCAGCCAAGGCCGGACTCGCCGGTCTCACCCGCGCCCTCGCGGTCGACGAGGCCCGCAGCGGAATCACCGCCAATGCGGTAGCCCCCGGCTGGATCGCGACCGGCTCGCAACTGCCGAGCGAGGC
>JBBQLW010000207.1:0-2884 GCA_038328315.1 Actinomycetales bacterium | reverse complement strand
TCGGCGATGCGAGTCATCCGCCGCTGATTACTGTGACGAGCAGCGGGCAAGGATTCACAGTCCCGTTCGTTGGCTTGGCCGAGGCATTCGTACTCAACGCGTTTCGCAAGGCTGGGCTCCCCATGCAGCGCATCCGGCCGGCAGTCGAAATACTGAAGCACGGTATGGGCATTGAGCACGCATTGACAAACAATCTGTTGCTCACCGATGGCAGCGAGATTCTCTACCGCGACGGAGACGACCTAGATCGTCGGCTTGTCGTCCTCAGAAGCGGGCAAGCGGTGTTCAACGAAGTTGTCACCGACTACCTCAAGAGCATCGACTTCGCGAACAGCGGCTACGCCAAGGCACTGCGTCTGCCGCAGTACCCTTCCCTCGATGTGCGGGTGGATCCGACGATCAATGGTGGTCGCCCGACGCTTGCCGGGCGCGGGATCGCGATCGACGACGTGCTTGGACGCATCCGTGCTGGCGAAGAGCCGAGCTCCGTCGCTTATGACTATGACCTCGATCGCGGCGACGTCATGATGCTCAACCGCATCGCCGCCTGATGGCCTAATGAGCGGTCCCGCCAGGTTCTTCACCGACCGTGGCGTTGGTTCGCGGATAGTCCCTGAAGGTCTACGCAGCATTGGTTGGCGGGTTGTCACGATGGACGAGCGGTACGGCAAAGACGTATCTCAAAGCATCCCTGACACCCAATGGATTGCGGACGCGTGCACGCAGGGAGAGCTCATTCTCACCAAAGACCGTGCAGTTTCGAAGCGATCACTTGAGGCTGAAGCCATCTCCGTCAACGCTGCTCGGGTTCTTGTCGTCGGGTCTGCCAACATCACCGGCCAGCAAACGCTGGCCAGGATTCTGCAACACCGCGAGCGCATTCAAGCACTGATGGATGCCACGGGCCCGTTCGTCTTCAGCATTGGGCGCGATCGGATCGACACAGTTCGACTCCGGTTTCCGTAACGGCCCGAGGCGCCGGTTCCGCAGCCGTCGTCGGTACCCGATAGCGTGACCGCACGTTCGTTCTTGAAGGTGCTGGCGTCACGCGCCCCTCGACGAGGTGCTCGCAGCGCTGCCCGGCAACCACCTCAACGCCGAGTTCCGCGAGATCGTGAGCCGCGGCATCCGCCCACCAGTGCAGCAACGGGTGGGTAAGGCGCAATCATGACCTGGCGACTACTCTCTCGACGGGGCCGCGCGAGAACCCCACGGCGTGGAGCGACAAGCTGCTCTGGGTGCAGCAGCACATTGGGCTCAAGGAGGGAACTCCGGCGTACAAGCGGCTTATCCTCTCGCATCACAAGCACCTGAACCGCGGCGATTTTCTGGCTGATAGTCGGGATGCCCGCGGCGCTCGCGAATTCGCGGGGGAGTGGCTGCAGTTCGGCGCGGGCCAGTTCGGTGACTGGGCGGCGACGGTTGCGTATTTGCCGGGGCGGGCGTGATCTGCCAAACCTCGCGTAAAATCGCGTGGGACGGGAGGTGGTCAGCATGTCTGTTTCGGATCAACCCGTGCGCGTTCGTTTTCGGGATGTGAAGCCTTACGATGCTCCCGCGAGCCTCGATGATCTTCGCGGCCCGAGAACGGGCCAAGTGCTCCTGCCGCATCACGTGCACTGGGGACCTCAGCGGGTGGCGAAGCTTGAGCGGGCAGGCGATGCACTCGCGGCTTATCAAGCGATTATCTCAGAAGGATTCGCGGTCGATCAGGTGGCATTGCTCAACAAGTCGCTTCTTGTCGAATTATGGCCGCAACTCGTGTTGGCTCGTCGCGTCCGTGAGTTGTGGGAGCTGCGGTTCCCCGAACTGAATGTCGCCGGTTGAGCGAGTCGGAAGAGCTTCAGCGGGAGATCACTCGGATTGCGCTGCGGGCGCTTGAGGGTACGCGCTTTGCGCTTGCCGGATCGGGGGCGATTCGTGAGCACGGGATCGTGGATCGGCCAACTGAGGATGTTGACCTCTTCACATCTGATACCGACGTTGCGCGTTTCGCCAATGCGGTCGAGGTTGTGGTGGGCGCAGTGCGTGCGCGCGGGTACACCGCCGTCACGCTTCGGCAGGTCGAACAATTCGCACGTATCGAGGTAGCGGCGACCGACGGCCGGCAAGTGGACATCGACATGGGTGTCGACTGGCGCGAGTCCGAGTCGGTGATGCTGTCAATCGGCCACGTGTTGAGCGTTCAGGACGCCGTCGGGAACAAGATCAGCGCACTCTATAGCCGCGCCTATGCTCGCGACTTTATCGATGTGGACGCGATCCGACGATCCGGAAGGTTCACTGACGAACGATTGATCCTTTCAGCCATCGAACGAGACCCCGGATTCGAGGTCGCTACCTTCGCGGGCCAGCTTCGCTTGGCCGACCGCGTCACTCCAGAGCAGGTCGCCCAGTACGAGATTAATCGGGCGCAACTGGCAGCGATACAGGGTCGACTTGCCGCTTGGGCGAAGGAGTTGCTCGGCGGCATGCTGCCCTAGCGGAACGGCGCTGGGGCCCGATCGCCCGTGACGCCTTGAAGTAGCGGGTATCCGATCTCGGAGAAGCGCACGAGAATCGTCACCTTGCGCAGCCGCACGCCAGCGATCGCGGCGGCCGCCCATCAGGGCATCGATGATCAGTGCACCACCGAGAAAAGCAGCAGCAATCATGATCGGATTGGGTGTTTTGCGCTCATCAAGCCGGTGTTTCGCGACCCGCAACTCAGGGTTTCGCGCTCATCCGCTCGGTGTTTCGCGAGGGTCGCACAGTCTTCGATTTCACCGTTGTGCTTCTGTCGTCCAGCTCGCGGTCGTTCATCGAAGAGAAAATCAGAGAATCGCCGACCCCGAAAACGCTAGAAATGTCTAGCGGCATTGACTATTACGATCGGCAAGAATCT
>JBBQLW010000206.1:0-2895 GCA_038328315.1 Actinomycetales bacterium | reverse complement strand
GATGGCGCGCACGGCGAGATAGAACGGACTGGTTAGCGTTGCCCACAACGCGCTCGCCGGACGCGAGTGGCCCCACGTCTGCAGGAGAAGCTTGTCGTACGCCGCAAAGCCCAAGACGGCAAGATACGGTACCGCCCAGACAACAATCAGCAAGGGAAGGTTGGTTCCGAGTCCAAGAACCACAACGATGATGATGCTCGCTGCGAGCTGGAACAACGGCATCAGTGCGATCGACCACGCAGCCGCCGTGAAGGTCTTCTGACGTTTCGGCACCCGTTCCGGCGCAGCTTCACCGGCGAGCTCAGTGAGGGTCGATGCCCGCGAGCTGGAGTTGGTATGTTGGCTCGCCCGGAGCGGACCTGACGTTGCCTGATCCTCGGTGTCGGCAAGAGGCGGCTCGAGCTCCTTGAGCGTCATGGCGAGCAAAGGTTGTGCGCTGAGTTCCTCGCGAACGATGTCTGGATCGGTTTCGTACTCGACCTCGAGGTCAGTCAGCCGGTCAAGCTGCGACAGCGCTTCGAACTGCGGCGAGTCCTCGCGGCGTTCGCGATCACGCTGTTCACGCCGAGACGGCAGCTCTTCGTCGGCGAAGGCAAGCCTCGTGGCTGGCTGCACGACAATCGGAGCCCGAGCGTCCGACGTGTGTTCGGTCCAAGCGTTGGAGTCCCACCACCGCAATTGCGGCAGGCCCAAGGGGTCGGGATACCAGCCCGCAGGTATGCCAAAGCCGTCTTCGTTCACCCTGAAAGAATAACGCCTCGGGCACGCGAGGGAAAGTCCGAATCCTCGTTATGGATACCCCCCCTTCGGGAAGGGCGGTTCCTTGGCCCAGATCCTGAACAGTCGGTCTCTGGATTCTCAGCTTCGCTGGGCGAGCAAATAGCTGTTGAGTTGCTCTGTCAAGTCACGATCAGGGCTCATCGCGGTGCCGTCGAGGGAGCGGATGGGAGCGACGAGCCGAACGCTTGAGACGAGCCACGCGGCATCCGCGTTCTTGAACATTTCGGGTGTTGCTAACTCGAATTGGGTTTTAAATCCGTGGAGTGGCGCCCACGCGAAAATACTCGCCTGAGTCGTGCCGTCGAGAATACCGAGCCCAGGGCCAGGGGTCAGGAGCGTCGTGCCCCGCCGGTACAGCAGGGTCGAGGTCGGGCCTTCGAGCACGAACCCGTCGCTCGAAACGAAGATGACATCGTCAGCGTCGCGGCGGACCGCTTCGCGCACAGCCGCTCGATTGACCGCATAGCTCAACGTTTTCGCGCCCGCGAGCAACCACGGCGAGGTGGCCGCGACGTCGTGACGGAGCCCACGGTCGAGGAACGCAACGCGCACCCCGACGGTGCGCTCTAGCGTGTAATCCGGTGAGTGCGCGCAGTACGCCCAGCCGGTCGGACGGCCGTCGCCCTCAATTCCACGAGTCATCACGATCTTCACGAAGCTCTCGGCAATCGGATCGACCGCGGCGATGGCCGCAGCAATTGCCGAGCGCCAGACCTCAGCGTCTGGGGGCGGCAGCTCGAGCGCCGCCGCCGATGCGGCGAATCGCCGCAAGTGGTGGTCGAAGGCCTGCGGATGCCCGTGGCCGACGGTCATGGTCTCGAAGATGCCATCCCCTCGTGTTGCTGCGAGGTCCATGACGCTCAGGTGCGGCGCGGCGACATCGACCACGCGGTGCGCGGGCCCGACGACGTCGTGAGCGGCGGCATCCCGTGACGGTTGGTTGACCAGAACCAGGGACGATGAGCGCAGCACGTCGGCGTAATCAGTACAGGAGGAAGGGGGTTGTCTCGACCGACGAGATCTCGCCAAGTGAAACACCGAACCGATAGGTCGCCCCTTCAGCGATAACCTGCGGCCGCTCGACACCGCACGTGTCTGCGGATGAGCGCGTACGGTCCCATGGGATCGGTGTCGTGGAGACCGGGACGCCCGGCCTGAGCACCTGCACCCTTGGTTCAGTCGAGACCACGCAGTCTTTGGACGTCCAGATTAGTTCGTCGCCGCTCGTGATCCGAAACTCCTGAACGTCAGACCCGGCGTTGATCGTGCACGGTTCGACCGCGGTGCTCTTCACGACGAGTGACATCATCGGGTTCACGCCAGGGTCGTAGCCGGTCGCATCCACGACGCCCTCGACCGTGATCTTCGCCGGATCACAGGCCTCTACAACGCCGGGGGTCGCCGACGGTGTCGGGGTGCGGGCGGGTGCCGGGGTTGCCGCGCCAGTGCCGGGTCGCACGACGATAAGCACGATGGCGATAATCACCGCAACAAGTCCAAGGGCCACGACGAGTCGGCGGCGCCAGTACACGCTGCTCGGCTGAGGGCCGACCGGATTGCGGAACGTCGACATACCGCAAGGGTAAGCCGAGGTTCGCGCGAAGGGGCTTCGATTCTGCGGCGTGTGCGGCGAAGTGCCAGTGGTGGCCCGTTCGCAGCGACCGCAGCGGTTACCGCAGGTACAGCGGCTACAACAGCGACAGCGATGTGAGCACCTTGAGCATTCGCGTATTGCCGAGCGTGTTCTGCTTTACTCGCGAGAGGTCGAGAAACTCCGCGACACCCTCGTCTGGCGACAGCGCTAGTTGAGCGAACACCTCCGGGGCCACCACTGCCTCATCGATCGGCTCGAAACCCTGCCGCGAGAAGAATCCCGTCTCGAAGGTCAGACAGAACAGGCGGCTGAGGCCGAGGGTGCGGGCATCCGCTTCGATGCGTCCGAAGATGGCGTGACCGACGCCGCGACCTAACCAGTCGGATGCCGCGGCAAGCGTTCGCACCTCACCCAGGTCTTCCCACATAACGTGCAGTGCGCCGCAGCCGATAATCGTGCCATCGTCGTTCTCGGCGACCCGGAACTCCTGCACGGCTTCGTACAGTACAACACGGTCCTTG
>JBBQLW010000205.1:0-2914 GCA_038328315.1 Actinomycetales bacterium | reverse complement strand
CTGCTTGCTGGGTCCGTGAAGGGATAGTAGCGGCGCGAGGCGCTAGCGGGTCCAGCCATGGCGGATGAGGCAACCCTCGCATTCGAGCTGCGCGCGGCGGAAACGCGCCTGTACGAGCACTTCGAGCTGAGCCACACCGAGCAGTTTGTTGAGGTGGCCGGCACGAGCATCCGCGTGGTGGAGATCGCTGGAGACCCGGCGCACGCTGGCGGGCGGCCGCCGGTGTTGCTCTTGCACGGCATTGCCTCGGTCACGGCGGCGGCGATTCCGCTGATCGCAGCATTCGACGGCGCACGGGTCTTGGCCATCGACTGGCCGGGCCACGGGCTGTCTGGGCCGTACCCGTTCACCTCCCGCACCGACCTGCGCGCCTTCGCGGTCGAGGTGATCGAGGCCGTCGCGGACGCCTTCGGGCTCGACAGCTTCGACATCGTCGCGCACTCGCTCGGCGGACAGTTCGCGTTGTATTACTGTCTGATGCGGGCTGCCAGAGTGCGGCGGCTGGTGTTGCCCGGGGCGCCTGGTGCCGCCTTCGTCGAGCTGAAGCCGCCGGCGGCGATGCGCCTCGTCGCGCTGCCGGGGCTTGGCAGTCGTGCGCTCCGTCGCGCGGTAACGCTTGAACAGTACGGGGAGAACAGTGCCGCGACCCTCGGTGCAGGCGCTATCGCGCCGTGGCCGACTGAGCTGGTCGAGGTCGGTTGGTACGCGTCCCAGCGTGAGGCGTTCATCGCGACCCTGCCAGGACTCTTCTCGGCGATCGCGACTCCGTTCGGAGTGCGGCGCAGCGCAACGATCCCACACGAGGAGCTTGCGACGATCACCGTTCCGACACTCTTTGTCTGGGGTGAAGACGATGTGTTTCTGTCGCCCGAGGATGCGCGCGGCTCGCTGTCGAGCATCCCGAACTCGACGCTCGTGGTGCTGCCGGGCGGGCACGCGGCGTGGCTCAATGAGCCGGCCGCCGTCGAAGAAGCCGTGCGGAAGTTTCTCGGCGGCGCAGTTTCGAACTAGCCCTTCAGGCTCGAGGCAATCCCTCTCGCGTCAAGCGTTTCGGGAATGCCGGTTGCCGGGTCGAACTCGAGCGGGATCTCCCAGCCGCGCTTCAACTGCCTGGCGACTTTGCTGCTGGTGCGCATGCTCATCGCGGTTTCAGGCCCGAGCTCGCCGCCAACCAGGCGGGCCCGCACGAAGAGCCACACCTCCATGCTCATCACGTCGTCACCGCTCGAGAGGTGATACTTGACGCCGTTGATCACCCCGCGCTGCGCGCCGGCATCGATCTCAGACTGTGGGCTCGGGTTGATGATGGTGAGCGGAGTCTGGCGCTCGGCCACCTCCGCTTCGTTCTGGGGAGCAGTGTCGTAGCCTCCCCGGATGCCGACAACGGCACCGACGGCCTTTCCAAGCGAATCAAAGAATCCCATAGGCGCGAGGCTACTGGAGTACCGCCCGCAGCACCTCAATTTTCTTTCAGATAGTTTTCTGAAGTGTTCTGCTCGCTCGGGATGCGGCGGGCGAACTCGGTCACCACAGGTCGAAAAAGTCGCGAAGATAGACGCGGATGCGATCGAGGCAGTCCTGGTCGATGCTGCCAGCAGCGCCGACGATCCGGTCGCAGGAGATGCTGCGAACCTGTTCGGTCATGGCGTAGCTCGAGGCCGTGAGTGCCGTGGGTCCGCTCAGCTGAATATGGTTCGGCCATCCCCGATCTCGAGAGGTGACCGGCACCGCAAGCATCAGACTGTTGACGGCGTACTGGTACTCGTTGGACGACACCACGACCACCGGCCTGCGACCACCCTGTTCGCGGCCGACCCCTTCTCCGAGGTCCGCCCACACAATGTCGCCGGTGAGGATCACCATTCGGGGAGTGGTGCGTCAAGCGAGGCGAACTCGTCGTGTTCTGCCAAATAGTCGGCCATCTGCTCGGGGGTCTGGGTCGCCCGAAACTCGCGAATGGCCCTGAACCGCTCGGCGCGGCCGCGCTCCTGCAGCAGCTTCTCGATCACCTCGGCCACGGTGCGACCCTCCTTGCGGGCTTCGGCGTTGAGTCGGTCGCGCAGTTCAGAGGGGACCTTGATCGTCGTACTCGTCATCGTCGGAGTATACCAACGGTATACCGACGTAATCATCGGGTGGCACTTGCTGCACGCGGTCGCCCAGCAGCAGATACGGGCCACGAAACGGGGAACCCAACGCGACGCACGCTTCACGCAGCACACGCATCCATCGACGGTCGCGGTCCACAAGTTCGGCCGGGCCCGGCCGTTCCAGCGTGAGCACAACAGTCGGGGTGTCGAAGTCCATCGAGATGCAGTTCAGCATCTCAGCGAACCCGGTCACATCATCCGGATGCGGCTCCGCATCGACGTCACTCGGCATGACGATGGGTAGCGGGCAATTCTGCCGGTCAAGCATGATGAGCCAGATCTGGCGCCGTAGAGCACAATCAAGCATGCTCTCGAGGTGAGGAATCAGCTCGCGGTCGGTCGGGAGCGGAATGGTGCGGATGTCTTCGTAGCGAGGTGTGGGCATGGAGCTATGGTCGTGCGTCACTTTCTCGACATGGACCCGCGCGACGATTCTGGGCGGGCGTGGTTCGGGGCCGTGCCAGTGGAGGAGTGGACGTGACCCGACCTCTAGGCGGTCACGACCGAACGAGCTGATCCGCGCGGCAACATCGACCCCACCGACGCGCTCGATCGTGAGGGCGACCGCAATAGACACAAGCGGAACATCCAGCGTGACTGCAATCTACTCTCGTGCCATGAGTTCGGCTTCGCCCAAGCGTCGAGCCTGAGTTAGACCGGCGACTTCGGGGATGCGCACCATCCACCACTTGCCTTCCCGCGTTACCGTCGCGGCATAGCTTGTGGTCATCGTTCGCGGTCTTCCTTCATTGCGATCGCCAAAA
>JBBQLW010000204.1:0-2941 GCA_038328315.1 Actinomycetales bacterium | reverse complement strand
ACGATCGCCGACGAGCCCCTTGCCGCGCGAGCGCGGGTCGCTCAGTAGCGACACATCGTCGAGATAGTCAAGGACGCGCAGTGCTGTAGGGGGATCAAGCTTGCGGAGTTGCCTAAGGGCGGTGAGCGAGTATTCGACCTCATAGGCCAAGTTCGCGCCTCACCTCTGCGCCCGAGTATCGGCGTTCGTCGCGTTCGATGGCCGAGAGGGCCAGCAGGTAGTCGGCCCGGTCAGTGAGAAACTCGTCTAGGGCGCGCTTGACGTAGTAACTCTTGCTCCGCCCCGTTTCGCGGGCCAGTCGCTCAAGCATTGCTTCTTGCTCGGTAGTCAATCGCACAGACAGCATTGAGGCCTCCCGTCGACAAGTGTAGTACATGTATGACATTCCTCCCTGCCCGGTTGGCGACGATCTTTGTGTCCCTACGACCGCGGACTATCCGATTGTGTACAGCACGCCCTCGTCACGATTCACGCGCTCGTCAAGAAAAGTCAGAATCCTGTCAAGGAATGCAATGAGGCCGCGGATGTATAGCTGGGGTTCGTCTCGGTATCGGCCCCCACCTGACTCAACGAAGACCACGATGTCGTCGTCACGTGTGGCGCGAACATCATCGCGGACAGTGCTGACGCGGTCAGGGTCGATGATTCCGTAATGGGCTTTCCAACCGCGGTGTGTGTCGGTGACCCATCCACGAACGAGCTCGATGGCCGGCCGATAGAGGGGCGGTTCTGTGTGCCACAGCGACTGGAAATCGCCGAAGCATTTGTCGAGATCAAGGGCATGCTTTGCGCTGTCGCAGCGCGAGTTACCGGCGATCTCGTCCTCGCGCAGATTCCAGAGATACTCGTCGTAGTCGTCATCGATGTGCAAGAGGCGCGGGTTCGTTCGAGCAGTTGTAACGAAGTGTGCGGGCAATGGTCGACCCGAGTTGCGATTTCCTTTGTGTGGAGGAGCGGATGTTCGACTTCGGGCCGACCGCCTGACACTCTGGCTCGGAACAATCCTTCTCAGTCGACAGGATTCACTCCGGCGCGAGCTCCTCGCGCAGCCGCGGTTCGGCACGGTGCTCGGGACGCAAGCCCGACTTGTCGGCGTAGAAAGCACGGATGCGGTCCATGTCGTGCGATACGTCGCCAGAGAGCTCGAACGTCGGGCCGAGTCCGGTGGTCATCGTGGTGCGGTCGACGTACCCCAGGGTGACCGGTATCTGGGCTTCGCGGGCGATCCGGTAGAAGCCCGACTTCCAATGGGTGTGCCCGGAGCGGGTGCCATCGGGCGTGACGACCAAGCCGAAAACATCGCCCGACCGGATGCGATCCAGCAACTCGGAGACGACGCTGCTCGGCGCCGCCCGATCGACCGGAATACCGCCGAGGCCCTTCATGATTGGCCCTCGCCACCCCCGGAAGAGGTTCTTCTTGCCCAGCCAGCGAATGCGCATGTCGAGTCGCCACGCGATGGCGAGCATGAAGACGAAGTCCCAGTTCGACGTGTGCGGGGCGCCGATCAGCACCGTGGGGCGATCCGGAGCGGGCTCCGTCACGAGGCGCCAGCGGCTGAAAGCCCAGAACGTTCGGGCGAGGAGACGTCGAATCAGCATGGGTTAAGAATAAGTCGCCACGTCAGGTTGTCGGCCTGATCGGCTACGGCTACGGATGCTCCCGGTGCGCTTGTACCCGTAGGGTGATCCGGTGACCGACCCCACCCTGAGGATGCCCAACCGGAGGTTCCGCGCCGTGCTCGACCTCGGCGACGCCGTTGGCACCCTTCCTCCGATTCCACGCTGGTTCGGGCGCCCCGAGCTCGAGGCGGATTTTGATGACGAGACCAAGACAGCTGGCTTGTTTATCCATTTCCGCGGTGGCCAGCTGCATCTGGATGTCAGCGATGACCGTTTCGAGTACCACTTCCATCGCGCCAACGGTGACGACATCGAAGGGAGCCCTTGGCCAACGAAGCCGACCGCCGCGCTTCTCGAATGGGCCGAGCGCTTCGCGGCACAGGTGCTGCGCGTGCTCCCCAACCTCCTGGCCGACGCCGAGGACGCGGCCGAGTGGCACGCCGCCGGTCTGTCGGTCTTCGCGCGCGAAACCGGACCGGTGCCGCTCGAGATCATCGAGGTCGAGCTTGAGGGCGAGCTCATGCTCCTGCCATGGCTCGGCAGCGGCAGCGTCGAGCACGACCATATTGACGGCGACAACCATCCGATCGAGCTGCTCTGGGATCCGCATGGTGATGCGCCGAGCATCCGCATCGCTCGTGCTTGGCTTGATCCACGCAGCGGGAAACCGCGCACAGTGGCGGAGCCAAGCGTCGATTGGGATGCGGTCGGGATGCCCGCCCCCGAAGTTCTCGGCTGGCTCGAGGGTGTCTACCTGAACCACCACGTCATCGCGCACCCCGCCGAGGTGATCATGCGGGCGGCTCTCGAGCGACTCGCCGGAATTAGCTGAAACCGTGCAGGCCGCTATGGGCCAGGGGATCCAGGTCAAGGAGTGTCGACCCCGAGAGTGTCTCTCTAGTCGGATTCGCGCTAACTAAGCCGTCGGCTCGCTTCTTTGTGCGCCAGTGTCGGTGGCAAGTGTTTTCATACTGGTATGTACTTGCTGTTGGATCCGGCGAACGCGGAGACGCGTGTTGAGTTCAGCATGGCTGAGGCGGAGTTTGCCCAGCGTGCGCAGTGGCGGTCGTCGGCGGCGGTGTTGAGTGCCATTGATGTGACCTTGCGTGAGGCGGCGGCGCACCCGGAGGTGTTCATTGATGAGCAGATGCTTCGTGGTGACGGGGTGGAACTTGCGGTGCGGGCGGCGGCAGCTGATCTGGCGGTGCGGCTGAACATTGCCGAGTCAACGGTTCGCTCCCACGCGTTCATTGCCAGCACCCTGCGGCGTCGCCTGCCAACGGTGTGGGCGTGGTTTGTTGAGGGTGAGATCTCCACCC
>JBBQLW010000203.1:0-2961 GCA_038328315.1 Actinomycetales bacterium | reverse complement strand
CGACGAGGTCATCGAGTTTGTGCTGCACCTCGAAGACGAAGGCTCGCTCGAAATGTGGGATGACGGCGAAGAGTGGGACGCCCACTTCGTCTTCACACTCGGCGATGCGCCTGAGGCCGACCTCCTCGCGGCTGCGTACAGTATTGCCGCGCTACCGGGGGTGCCGAGCGGAGTGTTCGCAATCGTGAGCGACTCCGGTGCAGAGGAATACGGCGTCGGTTCGCGCATCGACATTAGCTGAGTCATTGCACGGAGCTTGCCGGACTACGCTGGCGCAATGAGCAATCTTGATGGTGCCGTTGTCCTCGTTGTCGGTGCGACAGGTGGCCTCGGCTCCCGCATCGCAACCCAGCTTGAGAGCCTCGGTGCCTCCGTCGTTCGCGTCGCGCGCACCGAGTCCGATCTGCAAGACGCTGATGGGCCGTCGAGAGCAGTTGGTGCGGCCATCGCGAGTCACGGACGGCTCGACGGCGTTGTCATCGCCGCCGGTGTTGTTGCCTTTGGCCCGATCGAGTCCGTGTCGGATGCCGCGATCACCGAACTCTTCGCAACCAACACCCTCGGTCCAATCCGTCTGATCCGCGAGGCGACTCCGCACTTGGCGGCGTCAGCGGGTGCCGGCCGTGACCCCTTCATCGTGACGTTCAGCGGAATCGTCGCCGACGCACCGACCGCAGGCCTCGCCAGCTACTCGGCGGCGAAAGCCGGGCTCGCCGCGTTTACGAAGGCGGCAACCCGCGAGCTGCGAAAGTCGGGTATTCGAATTCTGGATGCTCGGCCAGGGCACACCGAGACTGAGCTCTCGCGGCATCCGATCGAAGGAAGCGCACCTCCCTTCCCTGCCGGCCTCGATCCAGATGCTGTTGCCGCAAGAATCGTGCGCGCGATCGTAGACGACGAGAAGGATCTGCCGAGCACGGAGTTCAGCTAGCGCGAAGTATGGCTAGCGTTCGGCCGTACCAAGTGGCACGATTTCTTGCGTGGCTCAGAACTTGACGAAACCGACCGATGTGAGTGTCGACGAGTTTATTGCCGGTGTCGAAGACGAACGGCGGCGAAGCGAAGCAGTCGTCCTCCGCGAGCTGATGGAGCGCGTGTCAGGGCAGCCAGCAAAGATGTGGGGCCCAGCGATGGTTGGGTTCGGCACCTACTCCTACCAGACCCGCTCAGGTCAGACCGAGGAGTACTTCGTGGTCGGCTTCTCACCCCGCAAGCCGGCGCTGTCACTGTACGGGCTGTGGAACGCCTATGCCCCAGAAGAGCATCCGCTGCTCGATTCACTCGGCCCGCACACGACGGGCAAGGGCTGTCTCTACGTCAAGAAGCTCGAAGCGATCGATCTCGGGGTGCTCGAGGCGATGATACGAATATCCGTCGAACGATCATCGACCGCTAGCTAGCTGTAGTTCCCACTGAGGTTGTGAACGCGGACGCGGTCGATGGGGTTGAGGCCTCCGATACCGCCGTGGGGTCTGTGGTGATTGTATTCGTGGAGCCAGGCTTGGTAGGTAGCCGCGCGTGAAGCCTCGGAGCGGTAGGTCTGGGCGTAAGCCCATTCCGTGGCGAGGGTGCGGTTGAAGCGTTCAACTTTCCCGTTGGTTTGCGGCCGGTAAGGCCGGGTGAACTTGTGGCTCACGTCCTTGCCGAGCGCGTCGCGGAAGGCGAACGAGCGGTAGCAGGACCCATTGTCGGTGAGCACTCTCAGGACGGTGATGCCGTGGTCGGTGAAGAACGCTCTGGCACGATTCCAGAACGCGGCAGCGGTCTCCTTCTTCTCGTCGTCCAGGATTTCGGAATAGGCCAGACGCGAGTGATCGTCGACCGCGTGGTGCAGGAATGCATAACCTGGGCGGGTCTTCTTCCGGTTGCTTTGGCCTTGCTGGCGGCTCATGACCCGATGGCCGCCGCCGTCAGGAATGCGACCGAGTTTCTTGATATCAACATGCACAAGATCGCCCGGTGCGGCGTGTTCGTAACGGACCGGTTTCGGTCGGCGCACTGGCAGTCCAGTCGCGCGGTCGAGATGCGCCAGCGGCGGCATCGAGTAACGATGCAGCACCTTCTCGACCGTTGACCTGTTCAACCGCAGATGCCATGCGATCCGGTGCGGACCCCAGCGGCGGGCGAACCGTAACGCGATGATCCGATGCTCGACCCGGCGGCTGGTTTGGTTCGGTGACGACAGCGGCCGCGATGACAGATCTCGCATCCCAGCCGCGCCAGCAAGCCGATACCGGTCAGCCCATTTCTTCGCCGTCGCTGGCGCGCAGCTGAACCGTTCCGCAGCCCGCCGAAGAACCCAGCCGTCCTCGACAATCAGACGAGCCAGTCGCAGCCGACCCGTCTCCGACAACGGCGCATTAATGTGAGTCACGAGAACCTCCGGGGCATCGAAGTTGAGTGTGGTAACCCAATTCGACACCGGAGGTTCTCGCCCTTAACTCACGCCACGCTCTTCACAACCTCAGTGGGAACTACATCTAGCTTCTATAGCGCGGCGGATTGATTCGCTATCCCAACCAACATCGGGGACTGTTCGAGCCTTCCATTGACTGAGTATCTTGAGAGACGACCACGAATCGACCGTGGCATGGAGAGGGGGGTCGTCTTGACGGAAGTGTTGGTTTCGGCGCTCGTCGCCGCGGTTGTCAGCGCGATCGTTAGCCTCTGGGGCATCTCGCAGAACATAAGGCACAAATCCGTCATAGAGCAGCGAGAAAGATGGAGAGATAGCCTTCGAGACGTCGTCCCAAATCTCGTAAGTGGATCGGACCGGCGAGAACGCGAGACGTTCCGTGATTCGATCCTTTTGCGACTCAATCCGTACTTAGACTTTGAAATCGTAAGCTTAGTGGACAGGTTTGTTTCGGAACCTTCCGACGGCAATCGCGAAGCAGTGGTTGCCTGCTTTCAAGAAGTACTCAAGAACGACTGGGAGAGAGCGAAGATCGAGGCCAGCTT
>JBBQLW010000202.1:0-2961 GCA_038328315.1 Actinomycetales bacterium | reverse complement strand
CAGTTGCGGGCGCCGACCCCGAATCCCGGCCGTGGCTGACCGCGCCGGCCCCGAATCCTGCCAATGCCGTCAACCTCTCTGGCGGGCCCCTCATGCGACCCGTGCGTCGGTCACTGGCTGACGACCAACTTCAGGCGCTTGTCGAGACCGCCGCGCAGGAACCGGGCGGCACGCTGGGGGTGATCGAGGAACTGGAGTCTCAACTCAAGCTGCGGGAAGCTGAGTCTCGCCAGTTCTCCACGTGGCAAGCGGCAATGCTGGCGCTCGGCACACCCGACGCGTTGGCGGCTGTTGAGCAGGTCAGCGTCGAATTTGCTGACGTCGTACAGGTCACGCCAACTGCACCTCCGGTGCTGCCGTCGTTCGACACCCCAGACCCCGGCGTTCCGCAGCAGGACGCACTGCAGGACGCACTGCAGGACGCACTGCAGGACCAAGCCTCAGAGCCCGAGTTATTCGAGCTGCCGGTGTTCGATGAACCCCCCGTGTTCTATGAACCGCCCGTGTATGTCGAGCCCCCCGTGTATGTCGAACCGCCCGTGTTTGTCGAACCGCCCGCGTATGGCGAACCGCCCGTGGTAGCTGAACCCGTTGAGCAGTGGGCCCCGCCCGAGCTGGTCGAGCCGTCGCCGTTCGGGATGATCGTGACGCCCGCTCCAACCCAGGAGTCCGACTTCGCTGCACCGACGCCGGAGTTTTCAGCACCGCCGCCACCGTGGGGCGAGACGAGCGCGTTTCTCCCGCCATCGACCGACATGAACGAACCGCCCCTCCTTTTGCCCCCATCCGGGGTCGAGACGCCGCCGCCGTTCAATTTCGACGATCTGCTCGCCGGCACGCCCGATGAAGCGACCCGCGATACGCGAGGTGGCGAACCAGCCGCTACCCCGCAAGACAACATCTTCATGATGCCGATGGCGGTCGCCGCCGGTGAGTCTCAGCCGACCGATACCGGTTCGATTCGTGTCATCGAACCAGCGGTGCAGGCTGAGTTCGATGACGAGGTCGACGAGACCGATCGAGCGTTCCCTGGTTTGCTCGCGCCAGGTGCCGCTGGCGCGACCGTCGGGGCCGCGGCACTGTTCGCGTCACAGCAGGTCTCCCCGCCGTCCGCGCCAATCGCCATCACGCGCATCCCCGACGACGAGATTGTTCTCGCGGACAGCGCGCCGGTGCGGCAACGAGTGTTCGGCCTCGAGCTCAGCGGGTTGGAGCCCACCCCGGTGGAGCAGCGCACCGGTCGCGCAGCGCGGATGTTCTGGCTGTGGTTTGCGGCGAACTCGAGCATCCTCAGCCTTGCGCTCGGCGCGACGATCTTCGGGCTCGGCATGAGCCTGCGCCAAGCCATCGTCGCTGTGCTGGCGGGGGTGGCGCTTTCGTTCCTCCCACTCGGCCTGACGACGCTCGCGGGCAAGCGAAGCGGGCAACCGACGATGGTCGTATCGCGGGCGACATTCGGATTGGTTGGCAATTTCTTGCCGGCGATCTTTGCCCTGGTTACACGAGTCTTCTGGGGTGCCGTGCTGCTGTGGCTCCTCGCCACGTCGGCAGTCATCATTCTCGTGGGGGCGGGACTGGATGGCGGACTCAGTGAAGCGCTGCTTCTGTTGATCGCGCTCGCAATCGGTCTGGTGGTTGCTGTTCTGATAGCCGTCGCGGGGTACGCGCTACTCGCGCGCATCCAGCTCATTCTGAGCATCATCACCGCAGTCCTGCTGATCGGCCTCGTCGCGTTGACAGCCAGCTACATCAACCTCGAACAGGCGCTGACGACACCGGATGGTCCGTGGATTCTTTCAGTGACAGGCGCTGTGCTGGTCTTTAGCTTCGTCGGTCTGGTCTGGGCCACCAGCGGTGCAGACCTTGCTCGCTATCAGCGACCCGGCGCGAGTGGGGCAAGCTCAATGCTCTGGGCGACGTTTGGCGCGACCCTCCCAAGCTTCTTGATCATCGGTTATGGTGCCTTGCTCGCAGCCTCGAACGCCGGCATCGCGAGCGGCTTTGCTACCTCACCGCTCGACACGCTCGCGCTCATGTTGCCGTCGTGGTACCCGGTGCCATTGCTTGCTGCCGCTGGCCTGAGCCTGTTGTCTGGCCTGACGATCACCTTGTACTCTGGCGGGTTCGCCTTCCAAGCCATCGGGATGCGCCTGCCGCGCCCTGCTGCTGTTGGACTCGCGGCCGTGGTCGTCGCCGCCGTTGCCGTCCTGATCGCGTTCGGCGGAATCGGGGGCATTGCAGAACTGTTCCGGGATGTTGCCACGAGCTTGGCTGTACCGACAGCCGCATGGGCTGGAATCTTCGCTGCGGAGTTGATGATCCGCAATCGCCGATTCGAAACCGCTTCGCTCCTTTCTCGCGGCGGGGTCTATCCATCGGTGCGCTGGGTGAACCTTAGTGCCCTCGTGCTGATCAGCGCCATTGGCTTTGGGCTGACGTCTGCGACGGTCTCTTGGCTGGGTTGGCAGGGGTACCTGTTTGGTCTGCTCGGCGTTCCGTTGGAGACCGACTTGGCCGGAACCGACCTCGGCGTTCTCGTCGCGCTGCTTCTTGGCTTGCTGGTACCGATCGCGTTCGGCATTCCGTCGATCCGGCGCCAGGAGGCGGCTCGAGTCTGAGCGGACTTTTCTGCGCCGAATAGACTTGGCGCATGACGAGCACTGTTGCGGCTGTCGCTGAGCTGTTCGAGTCGCTCTGGCCGGAGTCCGGTGCTGAGCCTTGGGATGCTGTTGGCCTCGTTGTCGGGAACGGGAGCCATCCAGTCGAAACAATCCTGCTCGCCGTCGATGCCGTTGGCGATACCGTCGATGAGGCTGTTGACCTCGGCGCGCAGTTGCTCCTGACACATCATCCGCTCTTGCTTCGCGGGGTCACGACTGTCGCAGAGGATCGGTACAAGGGTGCACTCATCGCCCGCCTCATCCGCGCGGATTGCGCTCTCTTCGCGGCACACACGAACGC
>JBBQLW010000201.1:0-2965 GCA_038328315.1 Actinomycetales bacterium | reverse complement strand
TCTCCGCGGGCAAGTTCGATGGAGGCTCGGTCTCCAGCATGGAGGCAGGAATGCTTGTCAACGAAAGTGACTACGACGGGGCAGGCGCGGAGGAGTTGCGCGTTCTCGGCCAAAGTTGGGGCGATATGTCCGAAGACCTGCGGCACCGGTGGTGCCTCATGCAGTTGGACTTCCCGCCGGTCTGGCTCGGCACGGCGCCGATGGTCGGCACCTCAAACGCGCTGCGCGCTGGCGGGTACTCGTCCATCAGTTGGTGGGTTGGCGTTGCACGCGAGTTTGACGCCGCAGGGTTCTCCCCGGAAATGTACGAGATTCTGCGGCTGTGCATCAGAGGCGATCACGAGCGATGGGAAAAGCATCCGTTGATTCATTTCGCCGACCTCAACAGGCCACGCGAGTTCATTCGCGCTGCTGAGTGGGTGCAATGGCTTGCGTTGGTCAAGCAGGGGCACACACCGCTGAGGGCTACATGGGTCGTGATGGAGGGGGCCGTCACCTAACCGCGGCGGTACAGCTCTGCTGGCTTGCCCATGCTGCCCGTCGACCGTTCGCCGGTCGCGGTCAACATGGGAAGCATGGCTCGGCGAAAGGTGTCGCGCTGCAGCGGTTCGCCAGCGACGGCCTCGTGCAGCGTGTGCAGCTCTCGCAGCGTGAACGGCTCCTCGAGAAGTTGTGCCGGGTCGGGGGCGGCCGCGTAATCGGCGCGTAGCTCGGCGACGGCGAGCTCCACGATCTCATTGTGGGCGTAGTCGAGCTTGTCGAGGCCTGCCACCGGGAGCAGATAGTGGCTTCGGTTCGGGTTGAGTCGCCTGGTCGGAATGGCATCGGCGTGGGCGACGGAGATCACCCACCCGCGCGGATCTCGGTCTGGGTCGTCGAACACGAGTAGCTGGCGCGGCCGCAGGCCCTCGATACCGGCCTTCTCGCGCAGAGAGCGCAGCACAGCATCCGACAACCGTTCGCCGGGGTGGATGAAGGTGCCCGGCAAGCGGTTCGAAACGATGACCACCGCCAGTTCGCCGCCGGGTGGAACGGTCAACACCGCGGTGTCAACGGCGACGGATGGGCGGGGGTAATCCTCGAGTGTCTTGTGGAAGGAATCGTGGTAGACCATGTCGCCACTTTACGCGATGTTGCGCAATGTCGGTGGTGTAGTGCATACTGTAGTTAGAGCAAAAGTGATCTAAGTGAAAATCTACCCGAAGGAGTCGCCATGAATGTCACCCTCCCACCCCTGCACGTTGGTCAGGGCACCACCCTTGGGGCCTTGACTGTCTTCCCCGTCTGGGTCGAAGACGAACCGCTTCACGGACTCGAGTGGCGCATCGCTGCGCTGCGAGTCAGCGAACGAGCCGGCAGCCCGGTCGTCGAAGAGCTCGTCGCCAGAAATCGTTCCACGCGACCGCTCGTTGCCCTCGAAGGTGACCTCGTCACCGGCGGCTGGCAGGATCGCATGCTCGCAAAGTCCGTCGTGCTTGAACCCCGCGAAGCACGCGTACTCGACGCGTTGTGTGTTGAGCACGGTCGCTGGTCGGGCGAGCAGGCGCACAATGTCGGAGGTCGCCGGGCAGCTGCTGGCATCCGCCACCACAACCTCGCGGCAAACAGAAACCCCGACGGCAACGCGCAAAGCGAGGTGTGGAATCGCATCGCCCGCTATGACGCCAACTTGGGTGGCTCCGAGACGTCGGCGCTGAGCGCGCACCTCGACCGCACGCGTGACGATGCACAACGCCTGCCGCGACCGATCGCGGGCCAGCGGGGCGTGATTCTTGGCGTCGGTGGTCGAGTGCTCGGTGCGGAGCTGTTCGGCAATGCCAAAGGGCTCGCCGACCGATGGACGGGCATTCTCGAGGCGGCGCTGCTCGACGCGCGACTCGCACCGACCCGCCCAACGCAGGCCGAAACGGCACGCGGCTTTGCTCGTTGGATGGCCGCAATGCCCCTTGTGTCGGGTCCCAAGGCCGGCGCTGCCGACACGCTCACGTCGAGTCGAGGGCATGTCACAGCGACGGGCCTCGCGCGGGAGAGCATCGTGCACTTGAGCCTGCTCGACGAGCGACACCCGGTACTGGAGGTGGTCGCGTGATTGTGAGCCGTGGCATCCGCCCATCAGCGCAGCACCGAAACGTGCATCAACAAGGCGTGCACCAACCAGGCGTGCACCACCAAGCAGAGCAGGAGCAATCATGACCAAGAAGGTTCTGTACATCGACCTCGACAACACTCTCGTCGACTTCGCGAGCGGGATCGCGCGACTGAGTGCGGAGGACACCGAGACGTACCGCGGCAACTACGACGATGCGCCCGGGATCTTCGCCCTCATGGATCCGATGCCCGGCGCGATCGAGGCGCACGCTGAACTCGCCACCCTGTTCGACACCTACCTGCTCTCGACGGCGCCGTGGAAGAACCCCACGGCGTGGAGCGACAAGCTGCTTTGGGTGCAGCGGCACATCGGACTCGAGGAGGGAACGCCGGCGCACAAGCGGCTCATCCTCTCGCATCACAAGCACCTGAACCGCGGCGATTCGCTGGCTGATAGTCGGGATGCCCGCGGCGCTCGCGAATTCGCGGGGGAGTGGCTGCAGTTCGGTGCGGGCGACTTCGGTGACTGGGCAGCGACGGTTGCGTATTGGCGGGGGCGGGCGTGATGTCGGTCGGTCGGCCTGTGAGTGTCTCCCGATCGGAGTCTGTGGCGTCCGTTACCATCGAGCCATGGCCATGAAGGGCGTTGCGCGCGAGTACCTCGTGCCCATGTATTCACAAAGCAACGTCGCGCAGATCGTTCGTGCAGCGCCCTCCACCATCAACCGGTGGGCGATCGGCGATGCGAGTCATCCGCCGCTGATTACTGTGACGAGCAGCGGGCAAGGATTCACAGTCCCGTTCGTTGGCTTGGCCGAGGCATTCGTACTCAACGCGTTTCGCAAGGCTGGGCTCCCCATGCAGCGCATCCGGCCGG
>JBBQLW010000200.1:0-2970 GCA_038328315.1 Actinomycetales bacterium | reverse complement strand
GTCGGGCCATCCGGGGCTGGCAAGAGCACCATTCTGGCCCTCATCGAGCGGTTCTACGACCCGACCGCAGGCATCGTCAGATTGGGCGGCATCGACATTCGCGCCCTTGATCGCACCGACCTGCGCTCCCAAATCGGCTATGTCGAGCAGGATGCACCGGTGCTGGCTGGCTCGCTGCGACAGAACCTGCACTTGAGCGCCCCAAATGCCACGGATGCGGAGTGCATCGAGGTGCTGCGCGCAGTCAACCTCACTGAGGTTCTCGAACGTAATCCGGCAGGGCTGGATGCCGCGGTCGGCGAGGATGGCGTCATGCTTTCCGGCGGCGAGCGACAGCGACTGGCGATTGCCCGCACGTTGCTGGCAGCCCCGCCGATCCTGTTGCTCGATGAATCGACATCCTCTCTCGACGGTCTGAACGAACAGTTGCTTCGTGAGGCGATCGACGCGGTCGCCGAGAACCGCACGCTCATCGTGATCGCGCACCGGCTGTCGACGGTGGTGGATTCCGATCAGATCGTTGTGTTCGACCACGGTCGGGTGGTCGGTGTCGGAACCCACTCCGAGCTCGTGAAGTCGACGCCGCTCTACAAGCAACTCGCGAAACACCAGCTGCTCGTCTGACGTCGGCTAGCCAGCGAGGGCGTACATCGCAACCGCTGCCGTGGCAGCGACGTTGAGCGAGTCGATGCCGTGCGCCATCGGAATCTGCACGATCGTGTCGACCGCCGCGAGCGCCTGAGGTGTGAGCCCCTCCCCCTCTGCGCCAAGCACGAGCGCAACACGTTCCGGGGCGCGGGCAGCGAACTCGCGCAGCGAGACTGCACCCGGCTCGAGGGCGAGCGCCGCGAGGTGAAATCCGGATGCCGCAAGTGCTGTGCGCGTCTCGGCCCAGTCACCGGCCAGCCGAGTCCACGGCACCTGCAGCACTGTTCCCATCGAGACGCGGATTGCGCGCCGGTAGAACGGATCTGAGCATCGCGGCGTGACGAGCACCGCGTCCGCTCCGATCCCCGCGACCGAGCGGAAGATCGCGCCGACATTGGTCGGGTCGGCGACGTTCTCGAGAATGACGATGCGCCGAGCATCCAGCAGCAACTCTTCGACCGTTGGCAGGGCCGGACGGTGCATTGCCGCTACGAGGCCCCGGTGGAGGACGTACCCGGTGAGTTCTGCCAACAGCTCATCTGGCCCGGAAAAGATCGGGATCTCGTCAGCTTGGTCGAGCGCCGCGACGAGGAGGCGCGCCTCGTCGACGGCTGAGCCAAGCGCAAGCACCGAGCGCGGGCGGTGACCGGCGCGGAGGGCACGTTCGAGAACGAGAGCAGACTCGGCGAGGTACAAGCCGTGCTCGCTTCCAGCGGCTTTGCGCAGCGCGACATCCGTCTGGTGCGAGTAGTCGCTCAGCCGCGGATCCGCGAGGGTGTCGATCTGAACGACCGGCATCAGCTACTGATCACGCCGCGGCGACAAGTTCGACGCCCGCCGCCGCAAGCGTTTCGAGAGCAGCCGCACTCGACTCTGGCGCGACGCCAGCAACCAGCGCGGTGAGGACCCGCACCGAGCGACCGGCCGACACCGCGTCGAGTGCCGAGGCGAGCACGCAATAGTCGGTCGCAATGCCGACAACGTCGATGTCAGTGATCCCGCATCGGTCGAGCAGCTCCACCACCGACTCGCCATCATCGGTGACACCCTCGAAGAGAGAGTACGCGGGTTTTCCCTGCCCTTTGCGCACATGCACGTCGATGAACGCTTGGTCGAGGCCGTCGTTGTATTCCGCTCCGGTCGAGCCCGCGACACAGTGCACGGGCCACGTCTTAACGAAGTCTGGCTCCGCATGAAAGTGCCCGCCGTTATCGTTGTCGGCGTCGTGCCAGTCTCGGGAGGCGACGACGAGGGCGTAACGACCCGGCGCATCCTTCAGCAGGGTTGTAACGCCGTGCGCCACGGCCGAGCCACCAGTAACGCCGAGCGCTCCACCCTCGGTGAAGTCGTTCTGCACGTCGATGATGAACAGTGCGGATGCCACGTGGCTCCGATCGGTTGTTGGATGGGTCAGTTGTTGGAGAGGCTATCGCCGCAATTGAAGACCGCGGTCGTGATGTCATCGAGAGCGTCGCGCGCATCGCGACTCACCCCGCCGCGCGATGCGAAGAACGCGAAGGCGAGCGAAGTGCCATCCGGCGCGTTCACGATACCGGCCAGCGAACGCTGCGACTCGATGCCACCAGGTCGCGCAACGACTGCGCCGGCAGCAACAGCGTTCGGGCCGGAGAATCGATCGAACAAGTCGCCGGTCTCGGCTGATACCGGCAGCCCGGCGTACACAATTCCGAGGTTGAACTCGTTGGCGCGGATCTTCTGCAACAGTTGCGTGATGAACTGCGGGGATACCGCGTTCGCATCGCTGAGCCCCGAGCCGTCACGAATCGTCAGGCCGGCCACGGTCAGGTCAAGGCTGGCCATCGCTGCGGTCATCGTCTGATTCAAGGATGCCGCGGTGCCACCGAGTCCCGACGACTTCGAGACAAGGCGTGCGAGAGTTTCGGCGAGCGCGCGGTCACCCGTCAGGAGCATTTGCCCAACGAGCACGCTGACCGGTTGGGACTGAACCTGACCGAGTACGGTTGAGCCGACTGCGGCACCGCTGGAGAACGTCACCGACTCGAGGCCCAAAGCGTCAGCAAAGGCTGCTCCAGCGTTGCCGATCGGGTCTGTGCTGCGCGGGCTCAAGTCCTGACTCGGGTCTGCCCGGTCGCCATTGACCATGAGTGCCGTCACTTGCGCCTGCGAGCCGGAGGTGCGGGCTCTCTCCGGCCAGGTCGAATCCCAGCGGTCCGACGGGTCCCACAGACTCGCGTCAAGCACGATGCTCGTGATCTCGGCGTCCGGGCCGTTGAGGGAGCTGAAGTTGGCGTTGACTTGAGCAGCCAGATCAGAAAGCTGAGCGGCGCCAGAGTAGAACGT
>JBBQLW010000199.1:0-2991 GCA_038328315.1 Actinomycetales bacterium | reverse complement strand
ACCGAACTCGATGAGTTCAGGCAGGCGCATCATCTCGCCGTCGTCTCGCACGATCTCGCCGATCGCGCCCACCGGGATCAGTCCGGCGAGTTTAAGCAGGTCGATCGCTGCCTCGGTGTGGCCGGCGCGTTCGCGCACGCCACCGTCGAGCGCCCGCAATGGCACGATGTGGCCAGGGCGATTCAGCGAAGCGGGGGTCGAGTTCATGTTGGCGAGAACGCGGAGAGTGTGGGCGCGCTCGCCGGCGCTGATACCGGTGCTCTTGCGATCGGCAGCGTCGACGGTGACCGTATATGCGGTGCCGAGTGGATCCTGATTGTCGATGACCATGAGCGGCAGTTCTAGGCGATCGGCGAGCTCATTGGTCATCGGCGCGCAGATGAAACCAGAGGTGTGGCGGATCGTGAACGCAAGCCACTCCTGCGTCGCGGACTGCGCGGCGAGCACGATATCGCCCTCGTTCTCGCGGCTCTCGTTGTCGACCACAATCACGGGTCTTCCCAGACGCAGCGCTTCGAGCGCCTGCGGAATATCGGTAAGACTCACGAGCGGATCCTTTCACTGAACTTCATCATGCGGGCCACGTGCCGGGCCAGAATGTCGGTCTCAAGGTTGACTCGATCGCCCGGCTTGAGGGAGCCGAGGGTGGTGGCTGTGAGTGTTTCCGGAATGAGTGACACCTCGAACCAGTCGTCACCGACGGTGCTGACCGTCAACGACGTTCCGTCGATCGCGATCGACCCTTTGTCAACGACGAGAGGCGCGACGTCAGGGTCGAGACTGAACCTCAACACGCGCCACGCGCTACCGTCGGTGACGGAGATGACGGTGCTCGCGCCGTCGATGTGGCCCTGAACAATGTGACCGCCGAGGCGGTCACCGACGCTCGCTGCCCGTTCGATGTTCACCGCTGTTCCGGCGGATGCCGAGGCCAGAGTGCTCATCGCGAGGGTTTGGGCCATCACATCGGCTGTAAACCAGTCCGGACCTTGGTCGATGACCGTGAGGCACACCCCGCTGACTGAGATCGAGTCGCCGTGGTGTGCATCGGAAACGGCAAGTGGCGCGCGAACGGTAATGCGTGCCGCATCGTCGTGCTCCTCGAACGCCGTGACTTCGCCAAGCTCTTCGATGATTCCGGTGAACATTGCTAGCTGCTTCCTGTCGGTCGTGCAGTGACGAGCAGGTCCTCGCCGAGGCGCTCGACGCTCGTGATCTCAAGTCGTCTGGAATCGGCGATCGTGCCAATCCCAAGGTCAGTGATGGCGAGACGCGGCCCTCCGAGGAGCATGGGCGCGATGTACACGAGGTACTCGTCGACGAGGCCTGCGGCGATGAAAGCACTCGCAAGCGTCGGGCCGCCCTCGACAAAGGCGCGACGGATGCCCTGCTCGAACAACCACGTCAGTACTTCGTCGAGGTTCCGAGTCCCGCTCTCGAGCACTCCACGCGGGTGCTCCCACAGTTTCGCCGTGCCGGGGATCGCGCGCTCGCCGATCACGACCGGCAGTGGTTGCTCCGGCATGAGGCGCCCGCTCTCGTCGCGCGCGGTCATGCTCGGGTCGTCGGCAAGCACTGTGCCGGTACCGACGAGGATGGCGTCGCTGGCGGCGCGCTGCTCGTGCACGCGCTGACGGGCTGCGATGCCGGTGATCCATTGGCTTGAGCCGTCGGCTGCGGCCGCACGACCGTCGAGGGTGGATGCCCACTTGACGGTGACAAACGGGCGCCCGAGGCGCATCGAGGTCAGCCATGGTCGCAGAAACTCTTCGGCCTCGTTGGCGAGTACGCCCTCGATGACTTCGATGCCCGCATTTCGCAGTCGCTTCGCGCCGCCGGCCGAAGCGTTGCCGGGGTCGGCGACCGCGTAGACGACGCTACTCACCCGCGCCTCGATAAGGGCGACGGAGCACGGGCCGGTGCGGCCGGTGTGGTCGCACGGCTCGAGCGTGACAACCGCAGTAAGTCCTTCTGCTTCGCCAGTGGAGAGCTTCGCCAATGCGTCAACCTCGGCGTGGGGAGTACCTGAGCCGCGGTGCCATCCCTCGGCGACGATCGCCCCGTCCGCGTTCAGCAGCACGCAGCCCACCTGTGGGTTCACCCCGGTGGCCGGGCCGAACGCCGCCAACGCGAGGGCGCGACGCATCGCAGCTTCGAGTTGCTCGGTGTCGATCATCCGCTGTCCTGGTCTTCTCTGAAGACGGACTCCGGGTACGCGCTAAATCCAACTTGGACTCAACGCTGACGGATCGGCAAAGCCGAACCACCCGTGCTTCCTCTCATCCGGACTGAGGGCCTGAAACTGAAATTTCTCAGTTCACACCCATTACCGTCGGTCCCGGAATTCCACCGGCTCAACCCCACTGCGCGTATTGCCACCGTGGGGGTCGCGGACTGTCACCGCCGGTTCGGAATTTCACCGACCCCGGAGCACGTACTTTTGTTACTACGTTCGAGTGTAACGCCGGGCTGCTGTGCGCCTATTCCCGTCGCGCTCCTGCGACGGAGTGAATCCTTGAGGCTCGCGTCTAGGCGATGCCACTCATCACTTCGGCAAGCGTCGAGATGATGCGCACATCGGATGCTCGTGCCGCAGCGAGATCGTCGGGTGACGCCGCGCCACCGCGGTCCAACCACACCCCGCTCATGCCGACCGCTGAGGCGCCGATCGCGTCCGTGTGCAGCCGATCGCCAACGTAGAGTGCCTCATGGGGTTCGACGCCAAACACGGCGCACGCGTGCAGAAAGATGCTCGGGTGGGGTTTGGCCACACCAAACTCTCCGCTCGTGATGACGTGCTCCATGCGTTCGGCAAGCTCGAGGGTCTCAAGCTTCGGCGCCTGAAACGACGGGATGCCGTTGGTGATGATCCCGATCCGCACCCCGGAGCGCGCCAGCTCGTCCAGACACGGGATCGTGTCGTCGAACAGGGTCCACGCGCGCACATACTCGACGAGGTACGTCTCAAACCACGTTTCAGCGTGATGGTCT
>JBBQLW010000198.1:0-2994 GCA_038328315.1 Actinomycetales bacterium | reverse complement strand
GGCCGGCGTGAAGTCGGTGCTCGACATCGCGGCGACTCTCGAGCGGCTCGAGACCCTGAGCGTGCCGGTGATCGGGTTCGGCACGACGATCTTTCCGCGATTCTGGCTGAGCGAGTCGGCATACACACTCGATTGGTCGGTCGATCACGCGGCTCAAGTCGCGGCGATCATGCGCGCGCAGGACGAGCTGGGTCACGGCCAAGGAATCGTCGTTGCGAACCCCATTCCACCCGAGCAGCAGTGGGACCCCGCCGAGCACGATCGCGTGCTTGAGGAAGCGCTTGCGCTCGCCGACGAGGCCGGCGTGACCGGCAAGGCCGTGACGCCGTTTCTGCTGTTGAAGATTGTCGAGCTCTCAGAGGGTCGCAGCCTCGAGGTCAACCTTGATCTGGTGCGGAACAACGTGCGAGTGGCAGGTCAGATCGCGACAGCGTGGAGCGCGCTGCATGCATGACCGAATCATCTGCTTCGGCGACCTCATCGACGACGTTGTTGTCGTGCCGAGTGGGCCGATTCGAGCCGACACCGATACTCCGTCGTCAATCCGGTTTCGCGCCGGCGGCTCGGCGGCCAACACGGCTGCGTGGCTCGCCGAATTGGGTGCCGCCATCGACTACGTCGGCGTTGCCGCAGCCGCCGATGTGGATCGGCACAGCGCGCTGCTCGCCGGGGTCGCGTCCCACATCGCGGCCAACGTCAGCCTGCCGACCGGCACCATCGTTGTGATAGTGGATGGCGAGAGTCGTTCGATGCTCACCGAACGCGGAGCCAACGCGGCCCTTGACCCGGCCGCGGTCACTGATGCGCTGCTCGCCGAGGCGGCTGTGCTGCATCTCACCGGCCACACGCTGCTCAACCGCGCCGACGCTGCCGGAATCCGTCAGCTCATCGAGCGCGCACGTGCCGCAGGCGTTGCCGTGAGTGTCGACCCCGGATCAGCCGGTTTCATTGCCGACTACGGGGTTGAGCCCTTCTTTGCGGCGATCGCCGGCGCATCCATTCTGCTGCCCAGCTTGGACGAGGGGCGCCTGCTGACCGGACTCACTGCGCCAGAAGAGGTCGCTGCCAAGCTTGCCGAGTCATTCGAGCTCGTGGCGGTTACGCTCGGGGTTGGTGGCGTGATCGTCGCGTTCGGCGAGACGGTCGAGCAGATTGTTGCGTCACACGCGACGGTTGTCGACCCGACCGGCGCGGGAGACGCATTCAGCGCAGGATTTCTGGCTGACTGGGTTGGTAGCCACGACCCAATCGCTGCGGCGATGGCCGGTGTGCTCGTCGGAGCTCGGGCCGTCGAAACTATTGGTGCTCGGCCGCCTGCTCGTGAGCCGGCTGGGCCTTGACCGCTTCGTATGCCGCAAGCGCCGCCTGTCGCGACTCGCGAAGATCCACAATCGGGTCTGGGTAGCTGGCGGTGCCGAACTCGGGCACCCACGCGCGAATGTACTCGCTGTCAGGATCGAACTTGCTCGCCTGCAGTTCGGGGTTGAAGACGCGAAAGTATGGCGCGGCATCCGCCCCTGAACCGGCAACCCACTGCCAACTCGCCGGGTTGTTTGCCTCGTCGGCATCGACAAGCGTGTCCCAGAACCAGGCCTCACCGACCCGCCAGTCGACCAGCAGATTCTTGATCAGAAAGCTCGCAACGACCATGCGCACGCGGTTGTGCATGTAGCCGGAGTACCAGAGTTCGCGCATGCCAGCATCAACCAACGGGATGCCCGTGTGCCCGTCTTGCCACGCGGTCAGCGTTGCGGCATCCGGCTTCTGCCACGGAAAGTTGTCAAACGCCGGGCGATAGTTCTCGCGGTGCAATTCCGGAAAGTTGTAGAGGATGTTCCAGCTGAACTCGCGCCAGCCGACTTCGCTCAGGAACTTGGCGGCATTCTTCCCCGCCCCGGGACCGCGGTGGCGTTGAACCCGCTCCCATACCTGGAATGGGCTGAGCTCGCCAAACCGCAGGTGTGGGCTCAGTCGGCTGGTCGCTGGCACGGCCGGTTCGTCCCGGCGGTGGTAGTCAACGAGGTGGTCGCTCACAAAGGTTTCGAGGCGCGCGTGTGCGCCGGCCTCTCCGGGCGTCCAGTTCTCGCGCAGGCCATCAGCCCAGTCCGGTCGCGTTGGAAGCAGACCCCAATCATCCAGAACATCGCTGCGGCTGCTCGTGCCAGCCAGTCCCGCGGGGGCGGGCAGTTCGGCGGGAGCAGGCAGTGGCGCGCGCACGTCGTGCTCGAGGCACGCGCGCCAGAACGGTGTGAACACGCGGTACGGTTCGCCTTGGCCGTTGAGCACGGTCCACGGTTCGAACAGCAGCGACCCGTGAAAACTCTGCACGTCGATACCGGCGCCAGTGGTCTGGGTCGCGTCAGTATCGCGCCGCAAGCGTGACTTGAGGTCAGCGTCGATGTCGCGTGCACGCCCGTAGCGGCGGTTCCAATACACGGCGCCAGCGCCAGCTTCGGCGACGAGTGCTGGGATCACCTCGCGAGCAGCCCCGCGCCGAAGGGTGAGGGCGCCGCCGAGCTTGGTGATCGCGGCATCCAGACTCGCAAGGCTGTTGTGCAGCCACCAGCGGCTCGCGCCCCCGAGTGGACGTAGCTCTGGACTGACCTCGTCAAGCAGGTACAGCACGATGATCGGTTGCGCCCGGTGAACAGCAGCGCTCAAGGCTGGGTTGTCGGTCAGGCGCAGATCGTCGCGCAGCCAAACGATAGTTGGCGTGTCTGGTTTCACGGGCGCTGTACTTTGCCGCGGTGAAGGTCGTCTGAAGCGTGGTGAAGCTCGTCCGAACCGTGGCGGAGCTTGTCTGACAGTTCCCGTAGTGTTGCCAGCTCGTCTGGACTGAGGGCGCTCGACACTCGGCGGTGAATGGCCTGCGCATGTTTGACCGCCGTGCGTCGGAACAACTCGTAGCCCTGGTCGGTGAGGGTGACGAGCGTTCCTCGACCGTCATCAGTTTCCGGCGTCTTGACAACAAGTCCGCGATTCACGAGTCGATCG
>JBBQLW010000197.1:0-3003 GCA_038328315.1 Actinomycetales bacterium | reverse complement strand
GTCTGGGCGGTACCGTATCTTGCCGTCTTGGGCTTTGCGGCGTACGACAAGCTTCTCCTGCAGACGTGGGGCCACTCGCGTCCGGCGAGCGCGTTGTGGGCAACGCTAACCAGTCCGTTCTATCTCGCCGTGCGCGCCATCAGAACTCACCGCGAAACCGGCAAGGGCTCAAGTCTCATCGCCGTGTGGGGCGCAGGCGTGGTCGCGCTCTTCGTCGCAGCGCTTGTCGTTCCCGGATTACTGATCTCGCTCGCGCCCCAGGCGTTCAGCTCCGAGGTCGAGCGCACAGTCGAATTGAACGCCGCAGCACTCGGCGGCAATTTGTCGGTTGAGTGCCCGTCAACGCCGCCCCTCCTGATCGGCGAAACCTTCACCTGCCGCGCTACGAAGCCCGGCGGCGAGATGGATTCGATTCTGGTGAGCCTCGAGCGCAGCAACGGCTGGATCGCCTGGCAGGTCCAGTACTGGGGCGCCTGGGTAATGCGCATCTAACAAGCTGCTCGCGCAGCAACTTACGGTGTCACCGGCCTGGCGTATCGAAGAAGGCGAGCTTGAGCGCCGTACCCAGTTGGCCAGCGCTCGCGTCGATGACGGTCGTGAACCCAAGGCGCTGAGCCTCAGCGGTTCTCCGCGCAACGGAGGAAGCGCTCCGAATCTCACCAGCAAGACTTATTTCGCCGACCGCCGCAAGCGTTGGCGGTAGCGCCGAATCGCGGTGTGCACTTGAGATGGCCAGTGCGATCGCGAGGTCGGCCGCCGGTTCGGTGACCCGCATCCCGCCGACTGTGGAAACGTAGACGTCGCATCCAGACAGCGGCAGGTGGGCTCGCCGCTCAAGCACGGCAAGCAGCATGGCTACTCGGGATGAATCCACCCCGTTGACAACGCGCCGGGGCTGCGGCGACTGCGTCTTGACGATGAGCGCCTGCACTTCAACAGGCAGGGCCCGGCGACCCTCGATCGCGATCGTCACGCAGGTTCCGCTCACGGGAACGCGCGAACGCGAGAGAAAGAGTCCGCTCGGGTCGGCGACCTCGGCGATGCCGTCACCGGTCATCTCGAAGCAGCCGACTTCCTCCGTCGACCCGAACCGGTTCTTGTGAGCGCGAACGAACCGCAAGGCGGTCTGGCGGTCGCCTTCGAACTGCAACACGACATCCACGAGGTGTTCGAGCAATCGAGGCCCAGCAATCGAGCCGTCTTTGGTCACGTGACCAACGAGAAGCACCGGGAGGTTGCGGTCTTTGCTCACACGAATAAAGGTGGATGCGACTTCGCGCACTTGTGAGGGACCGCCAGCCAGCCCATCTGTGAGCCCGGATGACACGGTCTGAACGGAGTCGATGATCACGAGCTGCGGCTGCACCTGGTCGATGTGCCCAAGGATTGCAGCGAGGTCAGTCTCAGCAGCGAGAAACAGTTCAGGCTCGAGGGCGTTGGTGCGCTCTGCGCGAAGCCGAACCTGGCTGACGCTCTCCTCAGCCGTGACATACAACACCCGCTTGCCCGTTCGGGCGGCGCGACTGGCAACCTCGAGCAGAAGCGTGGATTTGCCAACCCCGGGCTCCCCGCTCAGCAGAATCGCGGCCCCCGGCACAACTCCACCGCCGAGCACGCGGTCGAACTCGGCAATACCGCTCGGCCAGTGAGCAACGCTTGCCGCGCCGATTTCTGTGATCGCGAGGGCGCCAACCACTGGGCGCACGGCACTCACCCGAGGTGTTGGCGCTGTCGCATCCCCGACGGTGTTCCATTGCTGGCACTCACCGCACTGCCCTACCCATTTGAGGCTCGTCCATCCGCACTCGGTGCAGCGGAACGCGGAGGTCGGACGGGCCATGGCGCCAGCCTAGAGTGAGCCGACGACAGCGGCTTGCAGGACTACGACTTTTTGTGGAGTGTCAATGTCACCCAGAGATATGATCGAGCGCAACCGGAGGTCCCGATGAACCGTTACTCGCAAACTGTGTGCATCCTCATGGTTCCGTTCATCGCCGCGGCAGTCTTGGCGGGATGCTCGGCCGGCGGAGACGAAGCGAGCCCGAGTGATGAAGTGGGCGGGTCGACCGGCGAGCTCGGCGAAGCGGACAGCGACGATCTCGCGATCGGAGGCGACACCGGCTGCATCACTGACAGAGCCTGGGTTCTCGACATACCGGACTTGGCGAGCCAGATCGCGATCGAGCTCGCAACGACGGATGGCTTCGAGGTCGTAGAGCAGGCCGGCACCGGCCTCGTCACGCTCCAGTTCTTCGAGGATTCGGGAACATTACTGTCCGTTGTCGACATGCTCATCTCGATCACGGTCACCACTGACGCCCCCTCACAGATCACCCTCGTCCAGATTCACAACGGGGCTCCCTCGGCAGACTGGGGCTGGCGCGGCAACACCAACGTGATGGAGTTCGCGAACTGGAACTCGGGCGGCTACACCGTTGAGAATCTGATGACTGTGAACGGCATCTCGCTGGATTCGACAATTCCGATCCCGAGCGACCCGTTAACAGGCACGGCGATGACCGTCGAGTGTGTTGGATCGAAGATGACCACCGTTACTGAGGGCAGCCCCTACATTCACCGGTGGACGACCGACGACTGACGGCGCGGTCTGTCACGCGAGACTGAGGAAGAGCTTCTCGATTTCGTCAGGCGTCATACCGTCGTGGGCACCCTCGCCGTCGGCGTCATCCACTGCGCACGAGACCATCGCGTTGGCGATGATCGCGAAGCCCGCGCGGTCGAGCGCCTTGCTCACCGCCGCGAGCTGGGTCACGATGTCTCGGCAGTGAGCCTCAGGGCCAATCGACGCTACGAGGGCGTGAAGTTGCCCTTCCGCGCGCTTGAGTCGATTGACGATCTTCCGCATCGCTTCTGGGTCGTGGCTTGGGGTGTTCATAGATCTCCTTGGGTGAGGGGAACGCTAGGTGGTGCGGTTCCAAGCGGGCATTCCACCCTTGTCGTTTGAGATCTCATAGCCCCGGGCGGCGAGGAGTCTGGCGGCGG
>JBBQLW010000196.1:0-3014 GCA_038328315.1 Actinomycetales bacterium | reverse complement strand
GATCAGAGCGGTGCCGAGTTCGGCTTGGCGGTCGGCAGCGGCGCGGGTCGCGGCATCCTCGATCGCAGCTTGGGCTTCTGGGGTCACGGTCATGTAGGTCGTCTCGTTCGACTTCGAGTCGTACGTCCATGCCTCGTTGCCGGAGCGGATGAGGTCGCGCTGAGCGAGCATGTCCATGACCTGAACGCGGGCGCTCCCGTCGGCTCCGACAAAGACGCGTGCGGTGTTCGAGCCGCTGAGAAGTTCGAGCGCTGAGCCGGATGCGCCGCTCGAACCGGGGCCCATGCTCGGCATTTCGGGGAACCCGAGGTTCGAGCTCTGCTCGACGGTGCCGGCGAACTGTGCGTCAGTGGAGTCAGTGATCATCGCGAGCACCTCTTGCGCCGACTTCTCAGGCAGTCGCGGCGACGCTCCAGCGGCGGTCGGAACGACCACGGCTGCAGCGATGATGGCCGCCGGGACGATGACGGCGGGAATCCAGCGAACGAACGAACGGGTCATGATGAGCCTCCAGTGCACAGGTCTCGGGGTGTGAACCCTGCACTCTTAAAAGTTACACCCGTTGTGCTCTCGGCGGCTGTGAGTTGGGTGGAGGTAGGGGTGCGCCGTCCTCCGCAACCGTTGGGTGGTGCGAGTTCAGCCGAGCGACTCGGCGCGCGTTGGCCAGCGCAGGGTCGGTTCGACGCGCGGCATCGACCCCGGGCATCCGTTGAAGACCCAGACAACGGTTGCGAGCACCTGTTCAAAGCGGGCTGCAACGAAGGCTGCGATCACGAGCGGCGCATAGAGCGCGCCGACGTAGCTCAGCACGATCATGAGATCGGCGTTGCGCCACCACGGGATCGCAGCGATCCCGGGCGCGAGCGCGAGCGGGAACAAGAGCGGCGAGGCGACAATGCCGAGCACGACACCCGCGATGACGGCGGCACCCCGAGTACAAACTGTGCGATGAGGAGGATTCCGAGACCGCCAGCGTGCCGTGCGTACCGTTCGATGCTGACCGCCGCCCACATCACGCGCGCTCGCAGCCGGTTCACACCACTGTCGATCAGGGCGATTCGAAAGACCTTGTCGGCGGTCTTGCGCAGCGCGAGCCGTTCGGCGATTGGGGTGATGCTCGCCTCGTAGGCCAGATGGTCGTGCAGGATCGCCGGCAGCGTCTGCTTGCCGAAACTCGCGATCAGCCCCCACAGAAACGGCGGCACCGAGGCGAAGTCGGTGCTGTTACCGACCCGCGGTGGCTGGGTGGTGTCGTGAGCGGGCACCGGGATGACCGTCGCCACGTCGCGCGGATCGAGCCAGCCGAATCCTTCGGTCACCTGAAAGTCACGCCCCATGCGATACAGCAGCGGTACTCGGTCGAGCGGCTCGCCGCCTTCGGTCAAGAACGGCACGGAACCTCCCCCGGTCGATACGCTGGTTCGATGCTAGCGAGTCGGTCGCCGGCGCAGCATCCGCTCGGCTTCTTGCCTAACGCATCGAGTGCAGGAGGAAGGCGCACTCCATCGCGACCTGAGCCGCGAGGCTCCCGGTGATACCCATAACATCGTGTGGTGGGCTCACGGTGTTGATGTCGAATGCCACGAACTCGAGCCCGCGCATGCCGCGCAAGATGCTCAGTCCCTCGCGCACCGTGATGCCGCCCCACGATGGGGTTACGACGCCGGGCGAGGCGGATGGGTCGAAGACGTCCATGTCCCAGCAGAGGTAGATGGGCACGCCAGCGAATTTCTCGCGGATGTGCTCGATCAGCGCCGTAACCCCCATTGAGGTGAACTCGTCCATCGTGATCACCTCGTAGCCGAGGCGGCGCGCTACCCCGATGATGCCCGGGGTGCCCTGATACTCGGTGTCGCGCATCCCAATATGCAGTGAAGCAGTCGGGTCAACCAGCCCCTCGGTCACCGAATGGATAAAGGTGTTTGCGTTGTTGTACTCGTATGGATAGATGCCGTCGTAGGCATCCGTGTGTGCATCGAAATGCAGGATGGCGAAGTCGCGCCCGAGCCCGGCCTTGAGCGCGCGCAACTGGGGCAGCGTCACAGCCCCGTCACCGCCGAAGGTGAGCGGGACTGCACCGGCCGCGAGCACAGCGGCGACCGAGTGCTCGATCGCGGCAAAGCTCTCAGCGGTGTTGCCCGGCGTGAGTGTGACATCCCCGAGATCGACGACCCCGAGTTGCTCAAGCACGTTGACACCGAACCCGTCGAGGTGCTCGGCCACGAGCGCGGAGTGCGTGCGCACATGCGCAGGCCCTGACCTGGCACCGACGCGCGTCGAGTGGTAGCCCATGTCGAACGGCACGCCCAGCACAGCAAGCGCTGCGCCTTCGGCGGTCGCGGTCGCCCGCACCCCGAAGAGCGTGCCGACCGGGCGATTGGCGGAGACGTTCGCGGGGGTTGAGGTCATGGCACTCTCGTTTCTGTCGGCTGCTTCGAAGAGTACGGCCCGCAGATTTCCCGCGTGTAACGGTAGTGACGTCGCCAAGAAATGCGGGCGGCCACCTCGCGCTTGCGGAGGACGGCGCGCCGCACTGAGCCGGCGGCAGCGCCCTCGCGCGGCGCTCTAGCGCCGCCCGTATACGCCGCGCATGGCACACTTGCTCGGTGACCCCGCGACACAGCCTGCTGGCCCTGATGGTCGTCGTCATCTGGGGCGCGAACTTCATCGTGATCGACGCGGGCCTCGCGGATGTGCCGCCACTGGTCTTCCTGACGCTGCGCTTTCTCCTCGTGTCGATTCCCGCCGTGTTCTTCATCCGCCCGCCGGCGATCGGCTGGCGCAACATCGTCGTGATCGGCGCATTCCTGAGCCTCGGCCAGTTCACCCTGCTCTACATTGCGCTGGCGATCGGGATGCCACCGGGGCTCGCCTCCCTCATGCTGCAGACCCAGGTCGTGCTCTCCGTCATCGTCTCGGCCGTCGTCTTGCGAGAGCGCCCGACCCGGCGCCAACTGATCGGCATCATCATCGGGATGGCGGGACTCGCACTCGTCATCGTCTCGCACACGCAG
>JBBQLW010000195.1:0-3038 GCA_038328315.1 Actinomycetales bacterium | reverse complement strand
TTTGCCAGCTTGATGGAGGCCGCGGTCGAACAGCCGCGCCGGTACGGGGTGTCGGATCCAGACGTCGCTGCTCGACTGTTTCAACTCATCCGCGAGCTCGCCTATCGCACGACCGAGCCCGATCGACGAGCAATAATCCGGGACCAGTTCGACAGACTTCTTGTCTCCGTCGCGAGCGCTACCTACGACGACGTCGAGCGTGGCCGATTTGCGGCCCTCGCCGCCCAGTGCGAGAAGGCGCTGAACGGTCATTGGGTCTGACCCCCGGATAGGATCGGACCAGCAAAACTCGCCGTTCTTCAGGAGCTCCGTGACCTCAACCCGCCTCGCTGCCGACACCGTCTCGAACGCAGCGGCGACTCCGGAGCGGGACCAGCCGTACGCCGCCCTCGGGCTCAAGGCCGACGAGTATGCGCGCATCCGCGAGATACTCGGCCGGCGCCCGACGAGTGGCGAGCTCGCGATGTACTCGGTCATGTGGAGCGAGCACTGCTCGTACAAGAGCTCGAAGATCTATCTGAAACAGTTCGGCCAGAAGGTCAGTCCGGCGATGAAGAAGAACCTCATGGTCGGCATCGGCGAGAACGCCGGAGTGGTGGATGTCGGTGGCGGCTGGGCGGTGACCTTCAAGATCGAAAGCCATAATCATCCGAGCTTCATCGAGCCGTTTCAGGGGGCGGCGACCGGTGTCGGCGGAATCGTGCGCGACATCATCTCGATGGGCGCGCGCCCGGTCGCCGTCATGGACGCGCTGCGCTTTGGTGCGATCGACCACCCGGACACGGCCCGCATCGTGCACGGCGTCGTCTCGGGCATCTCGTTCTACGGCAACTGCCTCGGCCTGCCGAACATCGGCGGCGAAACCTACTTCGACGAGGTCTACCAGGCCAACCCGCTCGTCAATGCACTCGCGGTCGGAGTGCTTCGGCACGAGGACCTGCACCTGGCCAACGCCCGCGGAGTCGGCAATAAGGTCGTGTTGTTCGGGGCTCGCACCGGCGGCGACGGCATTGGCGGGGCATCCATTCTGGCCAGCGACTCGTTCTCAGAGGGCGGGCCGACCAAGCGGCCGGCGGTGCAGGTTGGCGACCCGTTCGCGGAGAAGGTGCTCATCGAGTGCTGCCTCGAGCTGTTCGCGGGCGACCTCGTTGAGGGCATCCAAGATCTCGGCGCAGCCGGCATCTCGTGTGCGACGAGCGAGCTCGCCTCCAACGGCGACGGCGGCATGTTCATCGAACTCGAGAAGGTGCTGCTGCGCGACCCGACGCTGACCGCAGAAGAGATTCTGATGTCGGAGAGCCAGGAGCGCATGATGGCGATCGTCACGCCAGACAAGCTCGCTGGCTTCCTCGCCGTCACGGCCAAGTGGGACGTCGAAACCAGCGTGCTCGGCGAGGTCACCGACACCGGCCGACTCATCATCCACTGGCACGGCGATGAGATCGTCAACGTCGAGCCGCGCACCGTGGCCGTCGATGGACCGGTGTATGAGCGACCGGTTACCTACCCCATCTGGCTCGACGCACTGCAGGCGGATGCCGCGGCCCGCCTCCCTCGCGACGGCGACCTGCGCCAGCAGCTCCTTGCCCTCCTCGGCTCCCCGAACCTCGCGGACAAGTCCTGGATCACCAACCAGTACGACCGTTACGTGATGGGCAACACCGCACTGAGCTTTCCGGACGACGGCGGCATGGTGCGCGTCGACGAGGCGAGCGGACTCGGCTTTGCGGTCGCCACCGATGCGAACGGTCGCTACTGCCAGCTCGACCCGTATGTCGGGGCGCAGCTCGCCCTTGCCGAAGCCTACCGAAACGTTGCGGCAACGGGCGCGCGGCCGATCGCCGTCAGCGATTGTCTCAACTTCGGCAGCCCAGAAAACCCCGAGGTCATGTGGCAGTTCTCGCGCGCGGTCGAGGGCCTGGCTGACGGATGCCTCGCGCTCGAGATCCCCGTCACCGGCGGAAACGTGAGCTTCTACAACCAGACCGGGGATGTGCCGATTCACCCGACTCCGGTCGTTGCCGTACTCGGCGTCATCGACGACGTGGCCAAGCGCATTCCGAGTGGGTGGCAAGACGAGGGCAACAACATCTACTTGCTCGGCGTGACACGCGATGAACTCGACGGCTCTGCGTGGGCCGGGACCATCCATGGGCATCTTGGCGGGCATCCGCCGGTCGTCGACTTCGGCGCCGAGCAGCGTTTGGCGGGATTCATCAAGACCGGGAACGAGCAGAACATCGTGGCATCCGCGCACGACCTTGCCGACGGCGGCCTCGGGCAAGCGCTCACCGAGGCCGTCATGCGCTTCGGCATTGGAGCACGCGTTTGGCTGACCGAGATTCAAGAGCGCGATGCGGTGGATGCCACGGCCGCCCTGTTCAGCGAATCCGCGGCGCGCATGCTCGTGTCGGTGCCGCGCGAAGACGATGTGCGCTTTCAGGGGTTGTGCGAGGGGCGGATGATCCCGTTCCTGCGTATCGGGGTGACCGACGACAGCGGCACTCTCGAGGTGCAGGATCACTTCACGATTGCGATTGAGGAGCTGCGCGCCGTTCACCGCGCACCCCTCGCCGCCGCGTTCGGCCCCGTCGTCGGCCCCTAGGCACCCGCATCCACCCCGATCCGCCCCCCGGTTGCGCCGAGATGTCACAAACGGTCGCTGTCGCGGCATCCGACCGACCATTTGTAACATCTCATCGGGTTAGGGCGGTCTTGATCTTGCCCAACAGGGTCGCTCGGGCCGCCATCAGCCGCTTATCGACCCGGATGACCCGCCACTCCTCCTCCATGAGCTCGTCGAGGCGCGCGATGTCGATCGAGAACTGCCGCTCATCGTCGGCATGGTGGCGACCCTCGTACTCGAGGATCACCCTCTTCTCGCGGAAGACCAGGTCGCCGTGCGCAATAGTCGCGCCGTAGCGGTTGACGATCAGGCCATTCACTTCGGGCTCCGGAAAGCCTGCGCGCACGACGATCAGGCGCAACATCGTCTCTCTTGCCGAGTCTGTGCCCGGGCGGATGCTGGCGAGGGCTTC
>JBBQLW010000194.1:0-3050 GCA_038328315.1 Actinomycetales bacterium | reverse complement strand
ACTGCCTCACCGAGCGCGCCTTCGACGAGCGAAACTGCGCGCTTCCAACGAGCGCGCAGTTCTGGCGTGCCGGTGAGGGTCTTGCCATAGAAGTCGAAATTCGCCTCGACGAAATCGTGCGACAGATACGGAGCGTTTGAGCGGATGACCTGCCAGGCAAGCCAGTCGCGGCATGCCTCGAGGTTGTCGTCTCGAAACACGGTCGCAAGCCCGGTGATGAAGCTTGGTTGCCGCACAACCACCTCGTCGAAGGAGCCGGCTGGAACGCCAAGCGCGGTCAGCCAAACATTCAGTTTCACCGGTTCGGCGAGCGCGCATGCGGCCGCCCAGCTGAGGGGGTTGTAGGTCTTCTCGCTATCACGGGTTGCCACGTTGTCCCAGTGGTGGGAGGCCAGCTCTGTTTCGACTGCGAACACCCGAGTGGCCCGGCTCGCTGCGCGATCGAGACCGGCGAGCTCGAACATCCGCTCAAGGAACGCGATGTACTTGGTGCGAACGTCTGCGAACTTTTCTTCGCGATAATATGACTCGTCTGGAAGACCGATTCCGTCCTGCTCAACGAAAACCAGGTAGCGTTCGGGTTGGCCGGGGTCGTTGTCAACGAAGAGTTGCGCAAAGCCGCCAGCCCCGCCGCGCTCGAGACGTCCGAGGGTGCTGAGGAAGGTCTCCATCGAATCGACCCCCTCCGCTTCGGCAAGAAGTTTACGGATCGGCTCCGAACCGAGAGCCTGAATGCGCGCTTCGTCCATGAAGCTTGCGTACAGGTCGCCGATCTTCCGTTCCTCGGTACCCGGAGCTGCCGACTGCGCTTCGAGGATAATGTCGCGAACGGCCTTCTCGGCCTCCTCGGCGAGCAAGTAGAAGGACCCGTATCGGGCTTTGTCACTCGGAATCTCGGTGCGCTCGATCCACTTGCCGTTGACATGACGAAACAGATCATCTTGCGGGCGGATCGCGGAGTCGAGCTCGTCGATCGCGATGCCCGAACCAAAAACAGTGTCAGCACTCATGGGAACCAAGCTTAAGCCTCTCCAAACCGCCCGCTGCAGGTAATCTTGTGCGGTGACCGCGTCATCCACGACCTCGTCCGGTCGCCCGCCCGTCGAACTCGGGACCACCGCCTGGCGCAACGCGATCTTCGTGATCTTCGCGTTGTCGGGAATCGCGCTCGCGAGCTGGGTGTCGCGCCTTCCCGCCGTTCGAGACGCCCTCGAGTTGCGCATCGACGAAGTCGGTATTCTCATCTTCGCAATCGCTGCTGGCTCGATTGTCGGCCTCGTCGGCTCGAGTCACCTGATCGCACGGATCGGGGCCAAGCCAACGATGCTCGCGGGAGTGTTGGTCATCGCCACCGGCCTCACGGTTGCTGGCGTCGGGGCAACTCTTGGGCCGAACTTCTGGCTTGCCTTCGCGGGCCTCGTCTTCTTGGGTGCGGCTTTGGGCATCACGGATGTCGCGATGAACGTGTCCGGGGCCGCGAACGAACGCGCACTCGGTCGCACGATCATGCCGGTGTTTCACGCGTTCTTTAGCTTCGGCACCATGTTCGGTGCTGGCATGGGGGCGCTGGCAGAGTTTCTCGGCCTGCCGATTGCTCTTCACCTCGGCGTCATTGCTGTCATCCTTGCCGCCGCAGCCATCGCCGCCTACCGGTTCATTCAGGTCGAAACCGTGTTCGAGGCGGATGGTTCAGTGGTCGCCGACGACGATCACTCGCGATCATGGCGGGGCCGCTTGTCGATCTGGCGCGATCCGCGAACGCTGCTGATCGGCTTAGTCGTTCTGGCGGCCGCCTTTAGCGAAGGCTCAGCCAACGACTGGCTCGCGCTGGCCATGGTCGACGGACACGGTTTCGACAACACCGGCGGCGCTCTCATCTTCGGCGTCTTTGTGACCGCGATGACGGTCGCGCGCCTCGGTGGAGTGTTCTTGCTCGATCGCTTCGGTCGTGTTGCAGTGCTGCGAGCGTCTTTCTTGTTGGCGGCATCCGGGCTCATCATCATCATCTTTGTGCCGAACCCCGTGGCCGCAATTATCGGAGTTACTGCGTGGGGGCTCGGGTCTGCACTCGGGTTCCCGGTCGGAATGTCCGCCGCCGCCGACGACCCAAAGACCGCTGCCGCGAGGGTCAGTGCCGTGGCAACCATCGGATACTTCGCCTTTCTCGTCGGTCCCCCGGTCATTGGTATTCTCGGCCAGCAGGTGGGACTGCTGGGTGCGCTCCTCACCGTGCTCGTCTTGTGTGCCCTTGGTTCGCTCGTCGCCAGTGCCGCGCGCACGCCTCTGCGAACATCCACTGCGGCATCCGCTGCGGCATCCGCGGCCGCATCCACCGCGGCGTCCGGCTAGCGATCGTTCGTGCGCCTCGTCATTGCCAGATGCTCGGTTGACTACGCCGGGCGGCTGAGCGCACACCTGCCGCTCGCAACGCGCTTGCTCGTGGTGAAGGCCGACGGCAGCGTGCTCGTCCACTCCGACTCGCTCAGCTACAAACCGCTGAACTGGATGAGTCCGCCGTGCACGCTCGCGGTGCTCCAGCCAGAACACGAGCAGCTCGAGGCTGGCGTGATCGAGATCTGGAAAGTCGCCGGAGCAAAGACGGCCGATCTGCTCGTCGTCTCGATCCACGAGTTGTTGCACGACAGCAGCCACGAACTCGGTGTTGACCCCGGCCTTCAGAAAGACGGCGTCGAATCGCACCTGCAGGCCCTGCTTGCCGAACAAATCGAACTGCTCGGCGATGGCTACCGGCTGGTGCGCCGCGAGTACATGACCGCGATCGGCCCAGTCGACATTCTGGCGACGGATGCCGCGGGCGCCAGTGTCGCGATCGAGATCAAGCGGCGCGGCGACATCGACGGGGTCGAGCAGCTCACCCGCTACCTCGAACTCATGAACCGCGATCCGCGTCTCGCGCCGGTGGCGGGAGTCTTCGCTGCTCAAGAGATCAAGCCGCAGGCAAGAACGCTGGCACTCGATCGCGGCATCCGCTGCGTGCTGCTCGACTACGACGCCATGCGCGGTCTCGACGACTCGCACAGCCGACTGTT
>JBBQLW010000193.1:0-3075 GCA_038328315.1 Actinomycetales bacterium | reverse complement strand
GCAACGGCACCGGACTCGCCGATTCGATCGACGCTGCCCCTGAGTTCGACCCGCTCGCTCGCGACATCGATGAGTTGATACTTGATCGAGGATGATCCGGAGTTGACGACGAAGACACTCACGACGACTGGGCCTGAATGGCCGTGATTGCGACAGTGTTGACAATGTCGCGCACGAGCGCCCCGCGCGACAGGTCGTTGACCGGCTTGCGCAGACCCTGCAGCACCGGCCCGATCGCGATCGCCCCCGAACTGCGCTGCACGGCTTTGTAGGTGTTGTTGCCGGTGTTGAGGTCGGGGAAGATGAACACCGTCGCCCGCCCTGCGACCACCGAGTCCGGCATTTTGGTGCGCGCAACGTCCGGGTCCGCCGCAGCGTCGTACTGAATCGGGCCCTCAACCAACAGCTCTGGCCGGCGCTCGCGCACCAGCGCCGTCGCTGCGCGCACCTTGTCGACGTCGGCCCCACTGCCAGACTCGCCGGTCGAGTACGAGAGCATCGCTATGCGCGGCTCGACGCCGAACTGCTGAGCCGTCGCCGCCGAGGAGATGGCGATATCCGCCAACTGTTCTGCGGTCGGGTCCGGCACGACGGCGCAGTCGCCGTAGACGAGCACACGGTCCGACAGGGCCATGAAGAAAACGCTCGAGACAACATCCACACCCGGCCTGGTTTTGACGAACTGGAAGGCCGGGGTGATGGTGTGGGCGGTCGTGTGCGCCGCGCCAGACACCATGCCGTCAGCGAGCCCGAGCTGCACCATCATCGTGCCGAAGAATGAAACGTCGGTCACGATGTCGCGCGCGTTGTCGAGCGTCATGCCCTTGTGCGCGCGCATGGCCGCGTACTCGACCGCGAACCGCTCGCGCAGTTCCGGGTCGGTTGGGCTCACGACGGCGGCAGCGCTGATGTCAGCACCGAGACCGGATGCTCGTGCGCGAACTTCGGCTTCGTCGCCGAGAATCGTGAGCTGAGCGGCATCCCGAGCAAGAATCGTGCCAGCGGCAAGCAGGATGCGATCGTCCGATCCCTCAGGAAGCACGATGTGCTTGCGGTCGCTTCGAGCGCGCTCGAGCAGCGTGTACTCGAACATGAGGGGTGTCACGGCTGTCGATTGCTCCGCGCCGAGAGCGTTCTTGAGCACGTCCGCCTCGACATGCTTCTCGAACAGAGCCAGTGCCGAGTCGATCTTGCGTCTGGAACCTGCGGTCAGTCGACCGCGGGTCTGGGTGATGCGAAGTGCTGTCGCGTAGGTGCCGAGCTCGGTGGTGATCAGCGGCAGGGTTTGGTCGAGGCCGGAGATGAGTCGGTCGATCACCGGCGATAATTCAAAGCCACCGTTGAGCACGATTCCGGCAAGTGTTGGAAAAGTATCGGATGCGTGGGCTGTAAGAGCTGCGAGGAGCATCTCGCTGCGGTCGCCAGGAATCACCACGACGCTGCCCTCGATCAGCCGCGGCAGGACGTTCTCCATCGACATCGCCGCGATGACAACGCCGAGGGCCTCGCGACCAAGAAGGGCTCGATCTCCCTTGAGAAGCTCACCGTCGACTGCCGACATGATCGCCTCGACGGTCGGCGCGACCATGAACGGGTCCTCGGGAATTGCCCAGACCGGAACATGCGCGCTCGCCCCGAGGGTCGTCACGATGTCGTCGAGATGCTCTGGATCGGCACGGTTTGCGACAACAGCGAGCAAGGTCGCGTGCGCGTCGTGCAACTCGGGGATAGTCAGTTCAGCGATCTGCTGGAGTTCCGCGGCCGTTCTTGATCGTGACTCGTCGACGCTCTGGCCGGTCAGCACCAAGAGCACCGGCGCACCGAGGTTGGCCGCGGCTCTGGCGTTGAATCCGAGTTCGGTCGGGCTTGCGACATCCGTGTAGTCGGAGCCGATGATGACCACCACGTCGCAACGAGACTCGACAGCCTTGAAGCGTTCGACGATGCGTGACAGCGCCGCCTCTTGGTCGTCGTGCACTTCTTCGTAGCTCACACCGACGCAGTCGTCGTAGTCGAGCGCAACGCCATCTTGAGCGAGCAACAGCTCGAGTACGTAGTCCCGCTCAGAGCTCGAGCGCGACACCGGCCGGAACACCCCGACGCGCTCCACCGAACGAACAAGAGTGTCGAGCACGCCGAGCGCAATCGCCGACTTCCCAGAATGGCCCTCGGCCGAAGTGATGTAGATGCTGCGCGCCACGCACCAAGACTACGGCGGCGGTGTGAACGAGGAGTGTGTTGGGTTCGCGCAGGCGAAAGAAGACCCCTCGCGCACCCGCCAGAGCCCGGTTACCCTTGCTACGTTTCCGTCCTGGGGGAGTTGGCCTGGGTGGCGCCACGCGAGGAGCCGAGACCAGTTTACGTTAGGATCGCTGGAGGTCGATTGCGGTTTCGCAAGACTGACCGCCCAGGAGAATTCGCCTAGTGGCCTATGGCGCACGCTTGGAAAGCGTGTTGGGTGAAAGCCCTCGGGGGTTCGAATCCCCCATTCTCCGCCAAATTTTTGCTGGCAGCGCCTTGCAGCGCAGCTCCGATGCGCCGAGGAGTTTGTCTGCGAGCTACTTGCGCTTGAGGGTCGAGAAGATGCCGCGCAGGACCTCGCGAACGACGGTCTGGCCGGTACGCGAGCCGAGCACGTCTTCGATCGGGTTGCTCTGCCGCGCACGGGAAGTTCGGGTCGTGGGCCCGCTTGTCGGCCGCTTCGGCGCGGAAGCCCGCTGCATGTCACGCACGGCTTTGTCATAGTCGGCCTGGATGCGCGCGGCATCCTTGGCCTGAGCCGTGGCAGCTTTCTCAGCGTCGACGCGAGCCGCCGCATCCGCTGCAGCATTCATCTTGACGGCGAGGATCTCGTGCGCGCTCTCGCGATCGATGACGGCGCCGTACTGCGCTGTCAGGGGCGAGGCATCCACCGTCGCCTGCATCTCGGCTGCGGGCGTTGGCGACATCGAGCCTTGCGGTGCGCGCAGGCGAGTCCATGCCACGGGCGACGGCGCACCCTTCTCGTTCATGACCGTAATAATCGCCTCGCCCGTCGCAAGCCCGGTGAGCACCTCGCCCAGGTCATAGCCAGAG
>JBBQLW010000192.1:0-3095 GCA_038328315.1 Actinomycetales bacterium | reverse complement strand
ACGCGCTCGGTAATGGATTTCGGCCCACGCCCGATCGCCAGAAGCCCGCTCTGCGCGATCTCCTTGATACCGTACGGCTCGAGCACCCGCAAAAACGCCTGAATCTTTGGGCTGTCGCCGGTGACCTCGATCACGAGGGCGTCGGTTGCGACATCCACCACTTTGGCCCTAAACAGGTTGACCGCCTCGAGAATCTGCGAGCGCGACACGTTGTCGACGCGCACCTTGATGAGCAGGTGCTCGCGGGTGACCGACTGGGCGGGATCAAGTTCAACGATCTTGATGACGTTGATCAGCTTATTGAGCTGCTTGGTGACCTGCTCCAGCGGCAGCTCCTCGACATCCACAATGACGGTGATGCGTGAGAGGCCCTCAATCTCGCTCTTGCCGACGGCGAGCGATTCGATGTTGAATCCGCGACGAGCGAACAGTCCTGCCACGCGCGTGAGCAGACCGGGCTTGTCTTCGACGAGCAACGAAAGCACATGCGACACGGCCTACTCCTCTTCCCACTCTGGAGCGTGATCGCGCGCGTACTGCACGCTCGAGTTGCCGACGCCCTGCGGCACCATCGGCCAAACCATCGCATCCCGACTCACAACGAAATCGATGACGACCGGGCGATCGTTGGTGTCAAGAGCGAGCTGGATGGCAGCATCCACCTCTTCTTGCTTGGTCACCCGAATCGCGAGGCAGCCGTATGCCTCGGAGAGCTTGACGAAGTCCGGGATCATGACCGTGTCGTGACCGGTATTGAGATCGGTGAATGAGTGTCGACCGTCATAGAACAGGGTCTGCCACTGCCGAACCATGCCGAGCGACGAGTTGTTGATGATCGCGACCTTGATCGGGATGTTGTTGATCGTGCAGGTGGCGAGCTCCTGATTGGTCATCTGGAAGCAGCCGTCACCGTCGATCGCCCACACGACGCGCTCGGGCTGAGCTACCTTCGCACCCATGGCGGCCGGCACCGCGTAGCCCATCGTGCCCGCCCCGCCAGAGTTCAGCCAGGCGTTGGGGCGCTCGTACTTGATGAACTGGGCAGCCCACATCTGGTGCTGGCCGACCCCAGCGGCGTAGACGGCTTCCGGCCCAGACATCTGGCCAATGCGCTCGATGACCTGCTGCGGTGACAGCAACCCGTCGTCCGGCATGTCGTAGCCGAGCGGGTACTGCTCCTTGAGGAAGCTGAGTCGCTCCCACCACGTCGTGTAGTCGGGTTTCGTGGTCTTGGCCGCCTCGCGGAACGCGGCGGTCAGATCGTCGATGACATCTTTGGCATCGCCGACGATGGGCACGTCGGCGACGCGGATCTTGCCGATCTCCGCAGGGTCGATGTCGACGTGCACGACTTTGGCGTTCGGCGCGAACTCGCTCGCCTTCCCGGTCACCCGGTCATCGAATCGTGCACCGAGCACGATGAGTAAGTCTGACTCCTGCAGAGCCAGCACGGCAGGCACCGTCCCGTGCATCCCCGGCATTCCCAGGTGCTGCGGATGCGAGTCGGGGAACGCGCCACGCGCCATCAGGGTCGTTACGACGGGCGCGCCAACCAGCGTTACCAATTTCAGCAGTTCAGCGGATGCCTCCGACCGGATGACCCCGCCGCCAACATAGAACACCGGCCGCTCGGCCTCGACGAGCAACTGGGCGGCGGCCTGAACCTGCTTGCCGTGCGCCTTCATCACGGGGCGGTAGCCCGGCAGGTCGACCTTGGGCGGCCAGATGAACGGCGCGCTCTTCTGCTGCGCATCCTTCGTGACGTCGACGAGCACCGGGCCTGGCCGGCCGGTTGTTGCGATGTGGTACGCCGCCGCGATGGTCGCCGGAACGTCCTCCGGACGCGTCACGAGGAAGGAGTGCTTGGTGATCGGCATCGTGACGCCGACGATGTCGACCTCTTGGAAGGCATCCGTGCCCATCGAGGTCGAGAAGACCTGGCCGGTAATCGCGAGGAGCGGCACCGAGTCCATGTGGGCGTCCGCGATCGCCGTGACGAGGTTGGTCGCGCCCGGGCCGGAGGTTGCAATGGCGACGCCGAGTCGCCCCGACGATGCGGCATAGCCCTCGGCGGCGTGACCACCGCCCTGCTCGTGACGAACGAGAATGTGGCGGATGGCGGTCGATGCCATGAGCTCGTCATAGAAGGGCATGATCGCCCCGCCGGGAATCCCGAAGACGTCGGTGACGCCGAGGTGTTCGAGCGAGCGCAGAATGGCGCCGGAGCCGGTCAAGATCTCAGGCGCGGAAGTCTTCGGCCGTGGGGCCGTGTCCGTAGACATTATTGGATCCTTTGGGTCGCGAGTTGTGCAGGTTCGAATGGGTGATGAAGCTCTCGACTACCCCGTCACCGCACCCTCCGATGCGGAGTGCACGAGGCGAGAGTATTTTGCGAGAACACCGCGGGTGTAGCGCGGTGGGAGCGGGGCCCAGCCCTCGCGGCGGGCTGTCAGCTCAGCGTCGTCGACCAGTAGGTCAAGCGAGCGAGCTGCGATATCGACCCGTATGAGATCACCATCGCGCACGAATGCGATGGGTCCTGCATCCACCGCTTCGGGAGCTACGTGGCCGATACACAGTCCGGTTGTGCCGCCTGAGAACCTGCCGTCTGTCAAGAGTAATACATCTTTGCCGAGCCCAGCGCCCTTGATGCGAGCCGTGATCGACAGCATCTCGCGCATGCCTGGCCCGCCCTTTGGACCCTCGTAGCGAATGACGACCACGTCGCCCTTAGTGATCGTGCCGTCGGCGAGGGCATCCATCGCCGCGCGTTCACGCTCGAATACCCGTGCTGGGCCCTCGAACACCTCGGAGTCGAATCCGGCGGTCTTGACCACCGCGCCATCGGGCGCGAGGGACCCGTGCAGAATCGTGATGCCGCCAGTGGCGTGGAACGGGTTGTCGAGCGAGCGCAACACCTTGCCATCGAGCGGGTCTGGGTTGATCTCCGCGAGGTTCTCGGCGAGCGTCTTGCCGGTGACCGTCATGACATCACCGTGCAGCAACCCTGCGTCGAGCAGCGCCCTCATGAGCACCGGGATGCCACCGTGACGGTCGACATCGTTCATGACGTACTTCCCGAACGGCTTGATGTC
>JBBQLW010000191.1:0-3106 GCA_038328315.1 Actinomycetales bacterium | reverse complement strand
GGCGTTGGCGACATCGAGCCTTGCGGTGCGCGCAGGCGAGTCCATGCCACGGGCGACGGCGCACCCTTCTCGTTCATGACCGTAATAATCGCCTCGCCCGTCGCAAGCCCGGTGAGCACCTCGCCCAGGTCATAGCCAGAGGTCGGATACGTCGAGACGGTCGACTTGAGGGCCTTGGCGTCATCCGGGGTGTGCGCGCGCAATTGGTGTTGCACCCGCGAGCCAATCTGGGCGAGCACGTCGGATGGCACATCCTTCGGAGTCTGCGTCACGAAGACGATGCCGACACCCTTCGACCGGATCAATCGCACGGTCTGGGTGATTGAGGCGATGAAGTCCTTCGAGGCATCCTTGAACAGCAGATGCGCTTCGTCGAAGAAGAACACGAGCTTCGGCTTGTCAATGTCACCGACCTCTGGCAGGTCGTTGAAGAGATCAGCCAGCAGCCACATAAGGAACGTCGAGAACAGCGCTGGCTTGTCTTGCACGCCGGGGATCCCCAGCAGGCTCACGATTCCCTTGCCGTCGCCCGTCGTGCGCAGGAACAGCGCCGTATCGATCTCCGGTTCGCCGAAGAAGACGTCAGCACCCTGGTTCGCAAAGGTGATCAACTCGCGCAGGATCACGCCAGCGGTAGCCGCCGAGATGCCACCGATGTTTTTCAGCTCCGGCTTGCCATCATCGCTCGTGAGCCACTGCAACACGGCACGGAGGTCTTCAAGATCGACCAGCGGCAGCCCGGCCTGATCGGCGTAATGGAATACGAGGCCGAGGCATGACTCTTGCGTCGCGTTGAGGCCCAGCACTTTTGACAGCAGCAACGGCCCGAAACTCGAGACGGTCGCCCGGATCGGCACTCCAATTCCGAGACCACCAAGCGTGAAATATTCAGTCGGGGATGCTGCGGGCAGCCAGTGCTGGCCGATCGACGCCGTGCGTTCCAGCAGTTTCTCGTTCGGCTGACCCGGGCTTGCAATGCCCGACAGGTCACCCTTAATGTCGGCCGCGAAGACCGGAACGCCGGCGGCGGAGAGTTGCTCGGCTAGCACCTGGAGCGTCTTCGTCTTACCGGTTCCCGTCGCTCCTGCGACCAGACCGTGACGGTTGATCATCGCGATCGGGATGCGAATGGGCACGTCCGCAAGCGGGTCGCCGTTGACGAGGGCGCCCATTTCGAGCGCGGGGGCATCGAAGGCGTAGCCAGCCCTGATGGTCGCGACTTGCTCTGGTGATAGCGGGCCGCTGACCGAGAGGTCAGTCGTCTCCCTCGGGGGCGCAGCCTCCTCGCCGCTGGCGTCGCGGCGACGCGATGCGTTGCCTTCAGCTTCAGCTTCAGCTTCAGCTTCAGCGCGCTCTACCGCAAGGGCCGCTTCCGCTTGCGCAAGGGCTCTCTTCGCTGATTCAACTTGCGCCGCGGCATCCGTCATGGGCCTAGCCTATTGACTCGGTTTGGGTGCGCGTCGCCTCAGCGGACAGTCGGGTCGAGTGCAGGGTCGATCGCGAGCGAGGCATCGGTTGCAGCGATCACCTCGGCTACCGTCACCCCTGGCGCGAGCTCGCGAAGCATGAGGCCGCCTGCCGTGACATCAATGACCGCGAGGTCGGTAATGATGCGGTCGACGCAGGCTCGTCCGGTCAACGGCAGGGTGCATTCTTCGACGATCTTGGCCGAGCCGTCTTTCGCGACATGCTCCATGACGACGATGACGCGGTCTGCACCGGAGACCAGGTCCATCGCCCCGCCCATGCCCTTGATCAGTTTGCCCGGAACTGCCCAGTTGGCGATGTCACCGGCGACAGATACTTGCATGGCACCGAGAACGGCGGTAGCGATGCGACCGCTCCGAATCATCCCGAAGCTCGCAGCAGAATCGAAGTAGGAGGCGCCCGGGAGCACCGTCACGGTCTCCTTGCCAGCGTTGATGAGCGCGGCATCCTCGTCACCGTCGAATGGATATGGACCGATGCCGAGCACCCCGTTCTCGGAGTGCAAAACGACCGTGACGCCATTTGGCACGTAGTTGGGAATGAGGGTCGGCAGTCCGATGCCGAGATTGACGTAGGTGCAGTCGCGCAATTCGAGGGCTGCGCGCGCGGCGAGTTCGTTTCGGGTCAGTGCCATCTCAAAACCCCCGCCATCTCAAACCGCCCGGCTTCGAACGGTCGTCTTTTCGATCGGGCGATCAGCTACTTCGGCTTCACTCAGCAGCACGACGCGGTCGACGTAGATGCCAGCCAGGTGCACGTCTTCTGGATCGATCTCCCCCGGCTCAACGAGTTGCGCGACCTCGGCGACCGTGATCCGGCCGGCCATTGCCGCGAGCGGGTTGAAGTTGCGAGCGGACTTCTCGAAGACGAGATTGCCGTGCCGGTCGCCGCGAAGTGCCCGCACCAGCGCGAAGTCGGCGCGAATCGCCTCTTCAAGCACATAGTGCTTCAGGGTGCCCAAGGAGCCGAACTCCCGCACCTCCTTGGCTGGGGATGTGACGAGCACGCTCCCGTCGGCTGCATAGCGCCACGGTAACCCACCGTCAGAGACCGCGGTCCCGACGCCGGTTGGCGTGAAGAAGGCGGGGATGCCAGAGCCACCCGCGCGAAGTCGTTCAGCGAGTGTTCCTTGCGGGGTGAGTTCGACCTCGACCTCGCCGCCCAGATATTGGCGAGCGAACTCGTGGTTCTCCCCGATATACGAAGCGATAATGCGACGGATGCGCCCGGCGCTCAGCAGTTCGCCGAGGCCCACACCGTCGACACCGCAATTGTTCGACACGACTTCGAGATCGGATGCTCCGGCCTCAAACAGGGCGTGAATGAGGGCGAACGGCACCCCGCAGAGCCCGAACCCTCCCGCGGCGACGGTGGCGCCATCCGGGATATCGGCGACGGCGAGCGCCGCCGATTCCACTACTTTGTCCATCTCAACCCTCTGCGCGTAGGTCGGTTCTGGCGGGTCAGCCGGCTCAGGGGGTCCGAGAAGTCTCGGCCAGTCGATCCTCAAGGCCCCACGCCTGGCCGTAGCCGCCGTCGGCCTCTGGCAGTGCCATGAGGTCGAGGAACGGCTTCGCGTCGAAGGCCTCAGGGCCAAGCACTCCTGAGCCAGTCCAGA
>JBBQLW010000190.1:0-3126 GCA_038328315.1 Actinomycetales bacterium | reverse complement strand
GTGCCCGACCTGCCGGCTACCAGCCGACGTGCAGTCGTACTCGCGCAGAATTTGTTTGCTGAGCTTTCGAAGCGGATTCGCGCGACGCCAGCAAACCAGCTCGTACGCGCCCGCGTGCGAGTGCCAAACCCGGTCAAGGCGCGACTCGCGCTTGAGGCCAGCCTCGGAGGAAAAGCCCGCTCATGAGTACCGTCGTCATCATCGGAGGCGGGATCGCCGGCCTCGCGACCGCAGCGCTCCTCGCGCGCGAAGGGCACACTGTGACCCTGCTTGAAGGTCGACCCGAGGTGGGTGGCCGAGCCGGCAGCTGGGAACAGGACGGTTTCCGCTACGACACCGGGCCATCCTGGTATCTCATGCCGGAGGTGTTCGACCACTTCTACAAGCTGCTCGGGACCTCAGCGGACGAGCAATTGGCGCTCGTCACGCTTGACCCCGGTTACCGCGTGTACTTCGAGGGCGAAACGGAGCCGCTCGACATTTCGGCCGAGCGGGAAGAGAATCTCGAGCTCTTCGAACGTATCGAGCCCGGCGGCAGGGCGAAGCTTGAGAAGTACCTTGCTTCGGCGCTGGAGACCTACGAGCTGGCCAAGAAGCGGTTCCTCTATACGACCTTCGTGGACTTCCGCCCCCTCATGACCCGCGACGTGCTCTCCCGGGCTGGAAAGTTCGCGCGACTGCTGGTGCAACCGTTGTCGAGCTTCATCAGCGGCAGCTTTAAGGATCGCCGATTGCAGAAAGTGCTCGGCTACCCGGCGGTCTTCCTCGGGTCATCCCCGTATCTCACGCCGGCGATGTACCACTTGATGAGCCACCTCGATCTTGCCGACGGAGTCCTGTATCCGATGGGCGGCTTCACTCGCGTCATTGAGAGCATCGCCGACCTCGCTCGCGCCGAGGGCGTCACGATTATCACTCGCGCCGAGGTCAAGAAGATCATTGTAGAAGACGGCCGAGCGAGCGCGGTCGAGTACGTCGACGGCAACGGCAACATTCAGTTCATGGATGCCGAGCTGGTCATCTCTGCCGCCGACCTGCACCACACTGAAACGCAACTGCTTGACGAGCAGCACCGCACTTACCCGCAGAAGTACTGGGACAAGAGCCTCGCTGGCCCGAGTGCGCTACTGCTCTATCTGGGCGTCGAGGGTGAACTGCCACAGTTGGAGCACCACACGCTCCTGTTCACCAATAAGTGGGAGGAAGGCTTTGCGGCGATCTTCGGCGAGAAGTCTTCGGTGCCGTCGCCTGCCTCGCTCTATATCTGTAAGCCGAGTGGGATCGACCCGGATGTCGCGCCAGAAGGCTATGAGAATCTCTTTGTGCTCGTCCCGATTCCGGCAGACCCAACGATCGGACGCGGCGACGTTGACGGCGATGGGGACACCAGAGTGGAAGTGCTCGCCGACACCGTGATTCAACAGATCGCGGATTGGACGGGCATCCCGGATTTAGCGTCTCGAATCACGGTGCGCCGAACCTATGGACCCGGCAACTTCGAGGACGAGCTGCACACCTGGCGGGGCACCGCACTCGGGCCGGCGCACACGCTCAAGCAGAGCGCGTTCTTCCGAGCGGGCAATAAGAGCAAGAAGGTCGAGGGCCTTTACTTCGTCGGCGGTTCAACCATCCCGGGAATTGGGCTGCCGATGTGTTTGATCAGCGCCGAGCTCATTGTGAAGCGGCTCAGGGGTGACACCTCCACTGGGCCGATGGCCGAACCGCTCGAGCCTTCTGTTCAGAGGTCGACCGTGTCAGCGGAGAGTTCGATCGAGCGGTCATGATCGTTCTCTATTTTGTCGCGCTGCTGATTGCCCTCACCGGTATGGTGATGCTCGACCGCCGGTTCACGCTGTTCTTTTGGCGCGACGGACGCCGCGCGACGATCGTGCTCGTTGTCGGGGTGCTGTTCTTTCTGGCTTGGGATGTCGCGGGGGTTGGCCTCGGGATCTTCTTTCGTGGTCAGACCGAGTTCATGACCGGGCTTCTTATTGCCCCAGAAATTCCGCTCGAAGAGGTCTTCTTCCTCACGCTCCTGTGCTACCTCACAATGAACGTCTACGGCTTTGTGTCGGAACGCCTGAACCGCACGGTGGCCTCATGACCTACTGGGGTATCAACGCGATCTTTCTCGGGCTCGTTGCTGTGCTCGTCGTCGTGGCCGTGCTGCGACGGCGCGTTCCGCATTGGCGAGCAGTCGGTATCACCGCGGTGGTGCTGCTCATCATGACGGCGATCTTCGACAACATAATGATCGGTGTCGGCCTCGTCGCATACAACCCGGACTTGATCAGTGGCGTCTTCATCGGGATCGCCCCGCTTGAGGACTTCGCCTACACGGTCGCGGCCTTCTTTGGGTTGCCAGCGCTCTGGCACCTGCTCGCTCGCGATAGAAGCGGCGAGCAAAGCCCCAAGCCACAGAAGTCAAGTGATGCTTAGGGCCTTATTCGTTTCATCCCGGCCCCTGAGCTGGGTGAACACGGCATTCCCGTTCGCCGCCGCCTACGTTCTCACGACTCGCGAGATCGACGTGGTGCTCATCGTCGGCACGATCTTTTTTCTGATTCCGTACAACCTCGCGATGTACGGCATCAATGACGTCTTCGACTACGAGTCTGACTTGCGTAACCCCCGCAAGGGCGGGGTCGAGGGCGCTGTTCTTGGTACCAGGATGCACCGGCCGACCCTCATCGCATCGGTGGCGACAACGGTTCCTTTCACGATCTTTCTCGTCGCGGTCGGGTCTCCGCTGTCATGGCTCGTGCTCGCCGTGTCGCTGTTCGCGGTCTGTGCATACTCGGCGAAGGGATTGCGCTTCAAGGAGCGGCCATTCCTTGATTCGTTCACCTCGAGCACGCACTTCGTTTCGCCAGCGATCTACGGCCTGGTGCTCGCCGGAGCAGTCTTCACTCCGCAATTGTGGGCCGTGCTCGGCGCGTTCTTTCTGTGGGGGATCGCGTCCCATGCCTTCGGTGCTGTGCAGGATGTCATTGCGGACCGCGAGGGCGGCATCTCATCGATCGCAACGGTGATCGGCGCGAAGGCGACCGTGCGGTTCGCCATAATCGCCTACCTGCTCGGCGGCGTGCTGTTACTGTTCAGCGCGTGGCCGGGTCCGCTCGCCGC
>JBBQLW010000189.1:0-3130 GCA_038328315.1 Actinomycetales bacterium | reverse complement strand
GAGCTCGGCCGGGGAGAGTGTGAAGCGCCACCGCCCTGGACGCAAGGCCGGTGCCATCGTCGTGGTGGTGGATGGCGCGCTCGCTCTCTATGTCGAACGCGGCGGCAAGACGGTGCTGAGCTTCGTGAACGACGACGACGTGCTCGCGGCGGCAGCTCGCTCGCTCGCCTCGACCGTGCGCGATCGAATTGGCGCACTACGGATCGAGCGGATCAACGGCGACTTCGCGGTGGGGACTTCCATCGGCTCGGCGCTCGTCGAGGCGGGATTCGTCGCGACGCCGCAGGGGCTTCGACTGCGCAGTTCCTAGCGCAATCCCTGGACCTTGGTAGGCATCTACGCCTCAGCGGCAGAATGGGAGATATGAGCCTCAACATCAAGAACGAGCTCACCTCTGAGAAGGAACAGCAGGAGCGTTTCGACCGCATTATGGCGATCGGGAACGAAACCTCCCAGATCCTCCGTGACACCGGCGGGCCGCTGGACTTCGAAGAGTTGTGCGCCGAGCGCGGCCTACCAACCATCGAGCCCGTCACCGCGAGCCAAGCCACCCTCGCGCGTCAGGCATACCGCGGCTTCGTTCACACCGACATTCGGAGCGCACTTGCCTGAGGGTGACACCGTCTACCGCTCTGCGAAGCACCTCAACGCTGCGCTGGCCGGCACGGTTCTGAGGCGGTGCGACATCCGCGTTCCGGCGTTTGCCACCGTGGACCTCACCGGGGAGCGAGTGGATGAAGTTGTGAGCCGCGGCAAGCACTTGCTCATGCGCGTCGGGGCAAACACCTTGCACAGTCATCTCAAGATGGAAGGGGCATGGCACCTGTATCGGCCCGGCTCCAGCTGGTTCAAGCCAGCATTTCTCGCGCGCGCCATCCTTGCGAACGACTCGGTCGAAGCGGTCGGCTTCGAGCTCGGCCTCTTCGAGGTGATCGAGCGTGATCGCGAAAACGAGGCGGTCGGATATCTCGGGCCTGACCTCCTTGGCGCCGACTGGGATCCACAACTCGCGTTGGCGAACATCCAACGCGAGCCCGCCCGCGAAATCGGCCTGGCTCTCCTCGACCAGCGAAACCTAGCGGGGCTCGGCAATGTGTATCGCGCCGAGCTCTGCTTTCTGCGCGGGGTGCTCCCGACCCGCCCTGTCGGCGAAGTCCGAGAACTCGAGAAGATGATCGAGTTGGCGCGGCGACTGATCGATGCAAACAAGGACCGTCCTCAACGCGTGACCACCGGCAATCTTCGCCACGATCGACTGTGGGTGTACGCACGCGCCGGGCAGCCGTGTCGCCGATGCGGCACCACAATTCAGCGCGGCGAGCTTGGCGACAACGAACTGCAAATGCGCGTCACATCCTGGTGCCCCGCCTGCCAGACGTAGAAGGGGCCGGCTCACACTCTCGTTGGCCTGCTAGTTGCCGACAGGCACCTGCAGCACGAACGGGGGGCTGAGGTTTCCCGCGGCATCCACAGCCTGAATGATGAACTCCAGCGAACCAGCGGGCGTGCCGGGCGGGACCACCAAGATGTACGACCACCCTGGATTCATGCTCGATGATCCCGAGAGCACGCCCGACCACGCGATGGACACCGCCGCGACGCCGCTGTCGTCGGTCACAACTGCGCTGATCGTCGGCATGCCACCGTTCGCGCCGAATATTGGTGGGGAGCTTGCACTGACGACGACCGGTGGGGTCGTGTCGGGTGGCGGCGGCGCTGGCGCTGGTTCGGGAGCCGCAGTGGGTTCGAGCGTCGGGCTCGGGCTGACTGTCGGAGTGGGCCTCGCTGCCGTTTGCGTGGCCCGCGGCGTGGGGCTCGTCGTCGCCGTGGCCGTCGGGGTTGTGGCGATAAGCGCCGGAGGCGTCGTGCCGAACGCAATGGCACCGCCAGTGAGGAGCAGCACGATCACTCCGAGAGTGGGCCAGACGATCCACCAGCGCCGCGCGCTGAACCCGCTCACCTCCGCAGGCGTACCGGTGTCACCGGAATCCACTCTGTCCCGAATGGCCTTCTTGACGTCCTCCATCGTGTCTTTCAGGTCGTCGTTGGCGTTTTTGGCCGCCTTCTTCATGACGAGCGAGACCACGCCCTCCACGTCCATATCCTTCATTCCACCCGAATCACGCCAAGCCACGATGCACCTCCTTGCTGAGTCGTGCCGCAAGTGCTTTGCGCCCTCGGTGGAGCTGGGTCTTGACAGTGCCCTCAGTGACACCAAGACCTTCGGCGATCGTTTCAACCGACTGGTCCATCAGGTAGTGCAGAGTGCACACCTGACGCTGTCGAATCGGCAGTTGCAGCAGCGCGTTCCTCACATCAATATCGAGCAACTCGGTCTGGTCGGTCATCTCTTCGACGGGCATCCCGAGTTTGGCGACCGCTCGCTGGCGGGCCGCTTCGCTGCGATAGCCATCCTTAATCCGATTGCTGGCGACGACCGTGAACCATGCCGCCAAGTTTGTGACCGGATGCGCTGGCGGCTTCGCGAGAAACCCCACGATCGCATCCTGCACCGCATCCTCCGCACCCTGACGATTGCCGGTAATGAGGCCGACCGCGGCGACAACCTTCGAGTATTCGGTCGCGACGAAGGCATCGAGGTCCAGATGAACGTTTTCGCTCACTGCCATGCTCACACCCCCACGACGCGCAGGCACACCTGTTCGGTTGACAAGGCCTGTTGCAGATGCTTGCTACCCGATGCGATCACGGTAGCGCAGCATCCGGCCGTGGCACCAGATCAAGTTCGGGATCGCAAGCCCAGAATCACGAGGAACGATGCGCCGATTGCGATCGCGAGACCGATTGCGATCGGGCCCGAAACGAGAAGAAGTTGCACGGTCACGTAGTCGAGGTCTTCAGTGCGGTTATCGAAGATGGTGCGAACGAATCCAATGAGGACAATCCCGCCCACCAAGAGCGCAACGGCGAGGGCTCCGAGGGCGATCAGGTAGCGGTTGCGCGAAGGAGGTGCATCTTCCTCCGATCCGGATTCGGGAAAGTCGACCGCGTGCAAGGTCGGCTCAGGGGAGCTGGTGGGAGCGCCGGCCGAGGCTGGGCCGATGCCCGTGCTGACCGCCGGATCGGATTCGATCTCGGGCGCCGCGACAGATCGGTCTGCGGCAACGGG
>JBBQLW010000188.1:0-3143 GCA_038328315.1 Actinomycetales bacterium | reverse complement strand
TTCGCGTTCGCTGGCATGCTATCCGGCGGCGCGACGGCGAGCGAGCACGGCGTCAAGGTCAGGTACCGCAGTGGTTGCGGCATCCACAATGCCCATGGCGGCGAAGCGGCTCGGCACGGTGGGTGCGACGCGTGCGGGAGTCTCGGGCGATCGGTCCGCGATCGTTGGAACCTGCTGCTGCGCCGCGCGCAACACTTCTTCTGCGGATGCCGCGGCCGCCACCAACTCGTCAGCAGCGCCCGCAGCGCCAGCTCGCGCTGCCCACGACTCGACCCGCGAGCGTGACAGGTAGAGCGGCTGGGGCACCGGCACCGGCACCCACGCCGACCCGCGCCGCGCAGCCGGGGCGGCAACCGGATCGAGGGAGGTGCGACGCGCAACGGCCTGTGGCGGCGCAGACGTGCGACCGCGCGCAACCTCGGCCAGGCGCCCAAGCAACGCGAACGCGGTGAATCCCACGAGGGAGGCGCCGCCGACGAGCGTGAACGACCCGGCCGCAACTCCCCCGGTCACCATCACAAACCCTTGCACAACGAGCACGCCCAGAGAGGAAAGGAACGCAAGACCGGTGACGGCTCTGGTGCGGCGCAGGCGACGCACGGCGAGCGCGTGCGGGTCGGCGCGCCGCGGCAGTGGCAGGGTGACCGGGCGACCGACCGCGACCGGCAACTCGGCGAGGCGACGAGCGGCGGCTTCGCGGCGCACCGCATCCGGAATCTCAGCAGTCTCGGCGAGCACCCGGATGGTCTGTTGCAGTCGAACAGCGTTGCGTTCCGTTGCGAGGTACTCGCGGCGCTTGAGCCAGTTCGGAACCAGATACACGAGCCACAGGGCAGCGGCGATCGCGAGCATGATGCCGCCGCCGAGCCCCGTCAGTTCCATGCTGCTACGGTACGAGCCGCAAGACCGGAACCGGCGCTGCCGCGCCGCACACTCACTGCACCAGCGGGCGCAACGCTCTCTCGCGGTCGATCGCTGGGATCGCGGCATCCGCCAGCTGTACTTTGCCGTCGAGCCAACGACGCACCACCCCGGTCGGTAACTCTTCAACGGTGAGGGCGAAGCAGAAGTGGTCGCGCCAGTCGCCGTTGATGTGGATGTAGCGGCGCCGAAGCCCCTCGTACCGAAAGCCGAGCTTCTCTACGACGCGCAGGCTCGGCTCGTTCTCGGGCCGGATGCAGATCTCCATGCGATGCAGCCCGAGGTTGAAGAAGCAGTGATCTGTCGCGAGCGCGACCGCCATCGGCGTTGCTCCCTTGCCAGCGAACCGCTCAGACACCCAGTAGCCAATCGACGCGGATGACACCGAGCCGTATGCGATCGACGAGACGTTCAGTTGGCCGGCAAGTTGTGCATCGTACTCGATCACGAACGGCAGTCCGAGGCCCGCGCGCGCATTTTGCTGCAATGAGCGGATGCTCGTTCGCACGTCAAAACTCATCGGCCCGGTTGGGCTGGTCGCTTCCCACTTGCGCAGCCACGTGCGGTTCTGCAGAAGCTCGCGTTCGAGCGCGCGCGAATCACGCAGCCGGATCGGGCGGATGGTGACGCGACCCTCGGTCAGTGTCGGTACGTTGATTGCCACGGCGAATCGATTTCTCAGTCCAGCTTCGCGGCAAAGCCCTTGAGCCACGGGCGCAGCTCAGGCCCGAGGTCGTCGCGCTCGACCGCAAGTTGCACGATCGCCTTAATGTAGTCGAGGCGATCGCCGGTGTCGTAGCGGCGACCTCGGAACACGACCCCGTACACGCCACCGGCGATGTTGTCGACGGCCATCGCCTGCAGCGCATCGGTCAGCTGGATCTCGCCACCCTTGCCAGGTTCGGTGTGCTCAAGCACGTCGAACACATCGGGCTGCAGCACATAGCGGCCAATGATCGCGAGGTTCGACGGGGAGGTACCTGGCGCTGGCTTTTCAACGAGTCCGGTGATCTTCACGACGTCGGGTGTTCCGGTGTTCTCGACGGTAGCGATGCCGTACAGGTGTGTGGAGTCCGGTTCAACCTCCATGAGGGCGATGACCGTCGCGTTTCGCGCCTGCTGCTCTTCGATCATGCGAGACAGCAACACATCCCGACTGTCGATCAGGTCGTCACCGAGGAGCACAGCGAACGGTTCGCGACCAACATGCATGCGCGCGCGAAGCACCGCGTGGCCGAGTCCACGAGGATCGCCTTGACGCACGTAGTGCATGTCGGCGAGGTCGTTGGAAAACTCGACCTTCTTGAGCTTGTCGGTGTCGCCCTTCTCTTCGAGGGTTGCCTCAAGTTCTGTCATGCGATCGAAGTGATTCTCGAGCGCGTTCTTGTTGCGCCCGGTGATCATGAGCACATCCGTCAGCCCGGCAGCTACCGCCTCTTCGACGACGTACTGAATCGCCGGTTTGTCGACGACCGGGAGCATCTCTTTCGGCATGGCCTTCGTGGCGGGAAGAAAGCGCGTGCCGAGACCGGCCGCGGGAATGACCGCTTTCGTGATTCGAAATGCCATGTGCCCAAGGGTAACCGTCGTCGGCCTCATAGAATGACTTCATGTCTGACGAGGTCGGCAACGCCAAGCGTGCGCTGCGTGCCGACCTTCGCGAGCGCCGACGGATCAGAACCGCACCAGAACGCCAGGACGCGGATGCCGCGCTGACGCAAAACCTCATCGCATTGACGACCTCGCTCGGCTCACGCTCGCTCGCGGCATACCTCTCTACCCCGAACGAACCCGGCACCCGCGACTTCGTCGCCTGGGCGTGTGAGCATGGGATTCGGGTGCTGCTGCCGGTCTCGCGCATCGACGGCCTGCTCGACTGGGCGCCGTACGACGGTGGCAGCGAAGAGTCCGACGCCCTCGGGATGCCCGTGCCGACGAGCGAATTGCTCGGCCCGATCGCGATAAACGAGGTCGACCTCATTATCGTGCCGGCGGCATCCGTCGACCGTCGCGGAATGCGCATGGGCTGGGGCCAAGGCTATTTCGACAAGACCCTCGGATCGATGGAATCGAGCCCGCCGGTCTATGCTGTGATCTTCGACCACGAGCTCGTCGACACCGTGCCGAGCGAACGTCACGACCAGCGGGTGAACGGCGTCGTCACCCCGGCGGGCATTGTCGCACTGCCGCTCGCGTAGCTCTGCTGACTGCTCAACACATCC
>JBBQLW010000187.1:0-3152 GCA_038328315.1 Actinomycetales bacterium | reverse complement strand
GTCCAGATCGCCAGAGTCGGGTCGGATGGCGTTAGCGTTGCCGCGAACGCAGCCAGGCGACCGACAGCTGGCTTCATGTACCGGGTGTGGAACGCACCGGCGACCTGTAGCGCAATCACGCGCGTGCCCGGGACAGGTTCGGCGGCCAGGGCAGCCAGGCCGCTGAGCGAGCCAGCAACGACCACTTGGCCGCCGCCGTTGAAGTTCGCCGGTGCGAGTCCCAGTTCGTCGAGGCGTGCAAGCACTGCGGCCTCGTCGCCACCGATGACGGCAGACATGCCCGTCGGCTCGAGCGCGGCGGCATCGGCCATCGCCAATCCACGCTCACGCACAAACGCGAGCGCGTCAGTCTCGCTCAGGATGCCTGCTGCGGCGGCTGCCGTGATCTCACCGACCGAGTGACCGGCAACTCCGCTGATGCCTGCCAGACGTCCGTTTGCGGTGAGCACCGCAAACGTGAGAAGGCCGGCGGCGACAATGAGGGGCTGGGCGATCCTAGTGTCGCGAATCGTGTCGGAGTCGGAGACCGTTCCGTGCTTGACGAGGTCGATCCCCGCGGCATCCGACATGCCGATCAGCCGATCGCGAAAGGTGGCTTCGGCAAGCCAAGGGCTAAGAAAACCGGGGGTTTGCGAGCCTTGGCCGGGCGCGACGATGACAATCACCGATCCAGTCTGCCAATAAACAGCAGTTCGCGGTTGTCGCTCCAAGCCAAAGAACCGGGGGCATCGTTGTATGAGGTCGAACCAGAGGGTTTTCGCTAGGCTCAGAACGCGTGCGGACCCGCCGCCGTACGACTCTGGAGGCTCCATGACGGTCTCCTCCGACGATGTCGCGGGCGCTACCGGCCTGAGCACTACTCAGGTGGCAGAGCGGGTTGCGAACGGCCAGACCAACGCATACGCAACGCCGACGAGCCGGAGTGTCGGCAGCATTGTGCGAGCAAACGTGGTCACGCTCTTCAACGGGATCATCGGGGTGTGTTTTATCGCGCTGCTCGTGCTCGGACGATGGCCGGATGCGCTGTTCGGTCTCTCCGCGCTCGCGAACACGATCATCGGCTCGGTCCAGGAGTTCCGCGCGAAGCGTGCGCTTGATCGCTTGGCACTGTTGTACGCCCCGCTTGCGCGGGTGCTGCGAGCTGGTCAGCAACAGGACATCGCAGTGGCCGAGGTTGTGTTGGGTGACCTGCTGGTGCTGCGGGCTGGAGACCAAATCCCGGCAGACGCCACCGTTGTTGCCGCAGTGCGTCTTCAGGTCGACGAGTCGATGCTCACGGGAGAGTCAGATCCGGCCGATAAAGAGCGCCGAAGCGAGGTGCTTTCTGGCTCGATTGTGGTCGGGGGCGAGGGTACCGCCGAGGTGATCCGAGTTGGCGCGAACTCCTTCGCCAACCGACTCTCCAGCGAGGCAAAGAAGTTCTCGCTCGTCGCCTCCGAGTTGCGAAATTCGATCAACCGCATCCTCGGCTGGGTTACCTGGATTGTTGGTCCGATTGCGATCCTCGTTGCGAACGCACAGATGCAGGCGCTCGGCGGCTGGGGGCCGGCGATCGCGTCTGGTGCGTGGCGGGACGGTGCAGTCGGAACGATCGCAGCCGTTGTCGCGATGATCCCGCTCGGTCTGGTGCTCATGACGAGCATCGCATTCGCCGTCGGCGCCGTGCGGCTGTCGCAGCGCCAGGTGCTCGTGCAGGAGTTGCCCGCCGTCGAGGGACTCGCCCGCATCGACATCATCTGCCTCGACAAGACGGGAACCCTCACCCAGGGCAACATCGTCTTCGACGCCGTCCATCCGCTCCTCGTTGAGCCACCGCAAGGCTGGGAGAACGTGCTTGCCTGGTATGGCGATGAGCCGGATGCGAACTCGACTGCGCGCTGCCTTCGGGCGCCGTTCCCGGTTGATGAGCCTCTCGCGGTGGCCGGCCGCATCCCGTTCTCGTCGATGCGCAAGTGGAGCGCGGTCGCCTTCGACGGGGCGTCGGCCGGCACGTGGGTTCTTGGCGGGCCGGAGATCGTGTTTGCAGGTTCAGGCACAGGCACAGGCACAGGCGCTGGCCCTGCGTCGGACCCTCGTAACCAGTTACATGTCCAAGCGCGCGAGCTGTCGTCAACGGGCCGACGGACTCTCGTACTTGCGCATACTGCGCTGACCCTCACCGAGCAGCAGATCGTGACGGAGCATCTTCCTGCCGAGTTGACGCCCGTTGCCCTCCTCACCTTCCGCGAAAGCGTGCGCCCAGACGCTAGGGAAACCCTCGACTACTTTGCGGAGCAGGGGGTCGGCGTGCGCGTGATCTCGGGGGACAACCCCCAGACGGTCGCAGCGATAGCCCGCGAGGTCGGCCTAGAAGTCGTCGATGGGCTCGACGCGCGCGAACTGCCAGACGACCTTGAGGCGCTCGCCGAGTTGCTCGAGAGTCACACCGTTTTCGGCCGGGTGACACCGGAACAGAAGAAGCGGATGGTGCTCGCTCTTCAGCATCGCGGCCATACCGTAGCGATGACAGGTGACGGCGTCAATGACGCTCTCGCGATCAAGCAGGCCGATATCGGCATCGCGATGGAGTCTGGATCGGCGGCAACCAAGGCGGTCGCCCGCATCGTGTTGCTCGACGGAAAGTTCTCCCGCCTTCCCGGTGTCGTTGCAGAGGGTCGCCAGGTCATCGCGAACATCGAGCGGGTGTCGATGCTGTTCCTGACCAAGACCGCCTATGCCACAGCGATCGCGGTGATCTTCGGGATCATGCTGCTGCAGTTCCCGTTCCTGCCGCGCCAGCTGTCCGTCAGCGATGCGCTGACGATCGGTATTCCGGCCTTCTTTCTCGCGCTGTTGCCGAACACTCGCCGCTACATCCCAGGCTTCCTCCAGCGCTCACTGGCATTCGCGGTGCCGACGGGGCTCCTGATCGCCATCGCCCTCGCGGTGTATGCTCGCACGGCCGATGCCATCGGGATCGATCAGACGGAGTTGCGCACTGGCTCAACGCTCATCCTTTCGCTCGTGGGGATTTGGGTGCTCATCGTGCTGTCACGGCCGATCGAGGGAGTCAAACTTCTGCTCATCGGGGCCATGCTGGTCGGTCTCATCCTCGCGTTCGCTGTGCCGTTCGTGGCGAACTTCATGGAGTTTGTGAATCCCACGCTGCCGAC
>JBBQLW010000186.1:0-3158 GCA_038328315.1 Actinomycetales bacterium | reverse complement strand
GTTGATCGCGGCGTCGTCGATGTGGGTCACCAGCCTCGGCGGTAGGTAAAAGATGGCGTCAGACGCCGGGTCGCCTCGCTCGAAGAAGCCATCGGGGTACCCGCTGTCGCTCGCGTTCACGGATCAATGATGCACCCTGGTTTGCACGGAGACTGGTACAGCCGGATGCAGCGCATTATGTACGTTTTAGCCTATAGTTTCGATATGAATGAAGTAGCGATCACGGAAGCCCGAGGACGTCTTGCGTCGATCATCGATACGGCGCGGAGCGAGCCTGTGTTTCTGACTCGCAGAAATCGCGCCGTCGCGGCGATCATCGACGCCGATCAGCTTAGACAACTGCTCGAGGATGCCGACGAACTCGCTGACATCCGCGCAGTCGATGCGGCATGGGAAGAGACTGAACGGCTAGGGGAGACCCCTGTTCCTTGGGAGGAAGTGAAACGTGACCTCGGGCTGTCGTGACCTATACGGTTCAGATCCTTCCCGTCGCAACCCGGGCAATCCGTAAGCTTCCCCCGGCGGGCAAACGTCGCGTGCAAGCGATAATCGAGCTTCTTGCTCAGGACGCCCGGCCACCGTCGGCGAAGAAGCTCAGCGGGCGACCCGAATGGCGAGTGCGAAGCGGTGACTATCGCGTTCTCTACCGGATCGACGACTCCGTACTGACGGTCATCGTCGTCGACGCCGGTCATCGCCGCGAGATCTACCGGTAGCCACGAACGTGTCACCGCCCATCAATGCCGGGCATCGCGGTACTTGGTGGTGGCTCGGTAGACTCAAGCAGTGAACGCAACACCGTCTGCTACCAACGGAGCCGCTGTCAACGGAACAGCTGTCAACGGAACAGCCAAGCGTGGCAGCGCGCTCGCCCCCGCCGAGCGTGCGCTCGACATCATCGGTGGCGATCTCACCGAGAAGAGTCTTCGACTCCACCTCGAGGGCCTTGCAGGTGTCGACGCGGTCGGGCTTGAGGAGCGGGCAGCCTCGCTTGGCACTCGATCGATCAAGACCACCTCGAAGGCTTGGGCGCTTGACACGATCATCCGCCTCATCGATCTGACCACGCTCGAGGGCGCTGACACGCCTGGCAAGGTGCGCTCGCTCGTCGCCAAAGCTGTGAACCCGGATGCCGCGGACCCAACAACGCCTCGCGTTGCCGCTGTCTGTGTGTACGGCGACATGGTTCCGAGCGCAATCGAAGCGCTCGGCCCGTGGCACGGCGACCCGGATGATGGTCGGATCAGCGTCGCTGCCGTCGCGACCGCGTTCCCGAGCGGCAGGGCCTCGCTCGCCGTCAAGCTTGCCGATACTGCAGATGCGGTCGAGGCTGGCGCAGACGAGATCGACATGGTCATCGACCGTGGCGCGTTCCTTGCTGGCAACTACGGCCTCGTCTTCGACCAGATTGTTGCCGTCAAAGAGGTTTGCCGCCGCGGCGACGGCAGCTTCGCTCACCTCAAGGTGATTCTCGAGACGGGCGAACTCAACACCTACGACAACGTGCGCCGAGCATCCTGGCTGGCAATTCTGGCCGGCGGCGACTTCATCAAGACCTCGACCGGCAAGGTAACGCCAGCCGCCACATTGCCGGTGACGCTCCTCATGCTGGAGGTCGTGCGCGACTGGCACCGGCTGACCGGGGAGCGCATCGGAGTCAAGCCTGCCGGCGGCATCCGTGCCTCGAAAGATGCGATCAAGTACCTCGTGACCGTGGCAGAGACGGTCGGCGAGGAGTGGCTGCAGCCGCACTTGTTCCGGTTCGGTGCATCGAGCCTGCTCAACGATGTGTTGCTGCAACGTCAGAAACTCACCACCGGCCGCTACTCGGGCCCCGACTATGTCACGATCGACTGACGAAGGCGATAATGAACTTTCTCGACTACGCGCCGGCTCCGGAATCCACGAGCATCCTGAACCTGAAGAAGAGCTACGGGCTGTTCATCGACGGTGAATTCGTCAAGGGCCACGGTAAGCCGTTTCTCAGCATTTCGCCATCGAGCGAAGAGGCGATCGCCGAGATCGCAAACGCCAACAGCACCGACGTGGATGCCGCGGTCGCGGCCGCGCGCAAGGCCTACGATCGCACCTGGTCGAAACTCTCAGGCGCCGACCGCGGCAAGTACCTGTTTCGCATCGCGCGGCTCGTGCAGGAGCGGGCTCGCGAATTGGCCGTCGCGGAGAGTCTTGACAACGGCAAGCCCATCAAGGAGGCCCGCGACGTCGACGTTCCACTGGTCGCTGCCTGGTTCTTCTACTACGCCGGCTGGGCAGACAAGCTCGACTACGCGGGCATCGGGCCCAACCCGAGGCCGCTGGGTGTCGCCGCCCAAGTCATCCCGTGGAATTTTCCGCTGCTCATGTTGGCGTGGAAGATCGCTCCTGCGCTCGCTGCTGGCAATACCGTCGTCATCAAGCCGGCCGAGACGACGCCGCTGAGCGCGCTCATCTTTGCCGAGATTCTGCAGCAGGCCGAATTGCCTGCCGGGGTCGTCAACATCATCACTGGTGCTGGAGACACCGGCCACGCGCTGGTCAATCACTCCGATGTCAATAAGGTGGCATTCACCGGCTCGACCGCCGTCGGTCGCGCGATCGCAAAATCAGTTGCTGGCACCGGTAAGAAACTCACCCTCGAGCTTGGCGGCAAGGCGGCAAATATCGTCTTCGATGACGCGCCAATTGATCAAGCGGTTGAGGGCATCGTCAACGGGATTTTCTTCAATCAGGGGCACGTCTGTTGCGCCGGCTCGCGATTGCTTGTGCAGGAGAACGTGCACGACGAGGTCGTTGATCGCCTCAAGGCGCGTCTCGCGACCTTGCGCTTGGGCGATCCACTCGACAAGAACACCGACATCGGCGCGATCAATTCCCAAGTGCAGCTCGATCGGGTTCGTGAGTTGAGCGACATTGGCGAGGCAGAGGGCGCAGAGCGCTGGAGCGCGCCGTGCGTCATTCCGGAAAAGGGCTTCTGGTTCGCGCCGACCATCTTCACCAACGTGTCGACCTCGAGCCGCATCGCGCGAGACGAGATCTTCGGCCCGGTGCTTGCGGTGCTGACCTTCCGCACCCCGGCTGAGGCGATCGCGAAAGCAAACAACACCCAGTACGGGCTATCGGCTGGAATCTGGAGCGATAAGGGCTCGAAGATTCTTGCG
>JBBQLW010000185.1:0-3159 GCA_038328315.1 Actinomycetales bacterium | reverse complement strand
GCTCGAGGCCTACCGTGACCTCGGCGACTTTCGGAGCGCCAACGACACTTTTATCGAGGTCGCAACGGATCTGGCAGAACGCGCATTGCGCACGGCGCTCGCCGATGCCGGGCTCGAACCGCCAGACGTCGACTTCGTCATGTTCACGTCGGTTACCGGCATTTCTGCGCCAAGCGTCGACGCCCTACTTGTGTCGAGGCTCGGGCTGCGCCCTGACGTGAAGCGAATGCCATCGTTCGGGCTCGGCTGCGTTGGTGGAGCCGCTGGCATCGCGCGCGTGCATGACTATCTGGTCGGGCATCCGGATCAGGTCGGCGTTCTTCTGAGCGTCGAACTGTGCTCGCTCACCCTGCAGCGGGATGACGAGACGATGGCCAACTTTGTCGCGACCGGCTTGTTCGGCGACGGCGCGGCCGCGGTGGTCATGGTCGGTGAGAATCGCGCAGAGCTCGGACCGCGCATCGTCGATACGCGCAGTTCGTTCTTTCCGGACACCCGCGAGGTGATCGGCTGGAACATTGGCAGCACGGGGTTTGAGATCGTGTTGACGGCGGGGGTCGCCGAGGTTATCGAGCGGCATTTCCCTGGTGAGGTCGCTGCGTTCCTGGCCGACAACGGCAAGTCGATTGCGGATGTCACGACGTGGCTGGCGCATCCGGGCGGGCCTCGCGTGCTTGATGCGTTCGCGCACTCGCTCGACGTTGATTCATCCGAGTTTGCTCGGTCGTGGGCCTCACTCGATCGGGTTGGGAACCTTTCTTCTGCGGCCGTATTGCACGTGCTCGCCGACGCGATCAACGAGGGCCAGGAGGCCGGCGCAACCGGTCTGCTCTTTGCCCTCGGCCCAGGGGTGAGCGCCGAGTTCGTGCTCGTTGAGTGGCCAGAGTGAGCCCGCGGTGAGCCGGCGGTGAGCCAACAGTGAGCGTCATCCTCTATATCGCCTTCGTGCTGGCGACCGGCGGTGAGCGCATCTATGAACTGGTCGTCTCGAGGCGCAACGCCGCGCGTGCGTTTGAGCAAGGCGGGCGCGAGTATGGGCAGAAGCACTTTCCATGGATGGTCGCGTTGCATACCGGGCTGCTGCTGGCGTGCATCGCTGAGGTCGTGCTGCTTGACCGCCCGTTCATCGCGTGGCTCGGATGGCCGATGCTCGTGATCGCCGTGCTCTGCCAGTTCGCCCGCTACTGGATTATCGCCTCGCTCGGCTCGCAATGGAACACCCGAGTGATCGTCGTGCCGGGCGCACAGCGGATCGTCGCTCGCGGCCCGTACAAGTGGTTCACCCACCCGAACTACGTGATCGTCGCCATCGAAGGCATCGCGCTCCCGCTTGTGCACTCGGCTTGGATCACGGCGATCGCCTTTACCGTGCTCAATGCGGTGCTGTTGCTCGGATTCCGCATTCCCACCGAAGACCGAGCTCTGCGAGAATTGCGCACATGAGTACTGGGCTGGAGGTCGATCGAGCGACGGCGGCGAACGTGGATGTCGCGGTCGTCGACGTCGCCATTGTCGGCGGAGGGCCGGTCGGGTTGGCCGCGGCAATCGAAGCGCGACTTGCCGGGCTCAGTGTCGCCATCATCGAGCCGCGAGAAGATGCCATCGACAAAGCCTGCGGTGAAGGCCTGATGCCGGGCGCGATTCCGCTCCTCGCCCGACTGGGTGTCGACCCGGAAGGAATGCCGCTGCGCGGTGTCAGTTATCGCAACGCGACCAAGCACGCGGACTATTATTTTCGCGCTGGTGCCGGCCGTGGCGTTCGCCGAACCACTCTGCACAGCGCGCTCGCGAAGCGAGCAGACGAGCTAGGGGTTACCCGGGTTACCGCTCGCGTGGACGCGATCGATCAGGATGCGACCGGAGTGACGGTTGCCGGGGTGCGTGCCACATGGCTGTTCGGATGCGACGGCCTCCACTCGACGGTTCGCCGACTGGCGGGTCTCGAACACGCTGGTGCGCAGCGCAGCCGGCGCTATGGCATCCGTCGTCACTATCGCGTTGAACCGTGGAGCGAGCTCATCGAGGTGTATTGGGCTCGCCGCGCCGAGGTCTATGTGACGCCGGTGAGCGCAACGGTGGTTGGGGTGGCGACGCTTGGACCGCCGCGCACCGATTTCGATGACACGATCGCCAGCATCCCGCAACTTGCCGAGCGCTTGCGGGGGGCCGAGATGGTCGGGACGACGCAAGGCGCTGGCCCATTCCAGCAACGTGCAACGAAGCCGAGCGCGGGTCGCGTGCTGTTGATCGGAGATGCCTCCGGGTACGTTGATGCCATCACCGGCGAAGGCATGCGCTTGGGTTTCGACCAGGCCCGGGTCGCGGTCGCGGCGATCGTCGACGGGGTGCCGGAGCGCTACAACCGTGACTGGCGCCGCGTGACTCGCGACTTTCGGGTGCTCACGTCTGGGCTGGTCGGCGCGGCGTCGAGCCCACTGCGCGGCGGCATTGTGCCGCTCGCGAGCTTTGCGCCCGGGATCTACGGGGCCATCGTCGAGCGTTTGGCCCGCTGAACGGGGCTACCTCAAAGCCGCGATCCCACCGCGGCTACCCCAACAGCAGGGTCGAGAGTTCTTCGGGCGTCTTGACGACCGCGAGGGTACCCTCGTGTTCGTCTTCATTGCCGTAGCCCCACTCCACGAAGATGGTCGGTACTCCATTTGCGGCCGCGCCCTCTACGTCGTGCACGCGGTCGCCAACGAGCACTGGTCGTGAGACGTCGACGCCGATAATGCGAAACCGGGCAAGCGCTTCGGCGACGATGTCACTCTTGGCGCTGCGAATTTCGTCGATCGAGGCTCCGGCGAGCACGCGAAAATACTGGGTGAGGTTTGCGTTATCAAGAATCACCGACGCGGGAAACTCGGGCTTCGAGGTGGCCAGCCCGAGCGGAATACCTCGATCGTGGATCGCCCGCACGAGCGCCGCAACTCCGGGAAAAATTGGAGCTTCCTTGGCTACCGCCTCGAGGTAATGGCGACGGTAGATCGACAGTGCCTGCGCTGATTCGACCGCCGTCATACCCGCACGGTCTCGAAAGGAATCGAGCAACGGCGGGCCGACCCATTTGAGCAACTCCTCGCCTGAGGGCACCTTGCGCCCAAGCTCGTCGAACATGAGGCCGAGCGAGGCGGTGATGCCTGGCGCTGAGTCGGCGAT
>JBBQLW010000184.1:0-3184 GCA_038328315.1 Actinomycetales bacterium | reverse complement strand
CGTTCTGCATTTGCGGATCCTGCGGCGGCACCCGAGGCGAAGACGGCGCTCGTTGGCAGACTGTTTGCAGGGCTCGGTGTGCCTGCCAGAACTATCCTGTCGACGGTCGTTGCGACTCGCTGGTCGACTCAGGATGACCTGCTCGCAGGCATCGAGGAACTCGGTATTCGTGCCATCGCGCGGTCGGCACCGGCTGGAACAACAATCGAGGACGAGCTGTTCGCATTCGGCACCGCCGTCGCGTCAAATGCCGACCTCGAGCTCGCCGTCAGTAGTAAATTGGGCACGAACGAAGCCAAGGCCGCGCTCGTCACCGCGCTGCTTGGCGGCGCAAGCATGCACAGCATCGCCATTGTGCGCCACCTTGTTCAGCAGCCACGAGGCCGAAGGATTGCGGAGCTCCTCAGTTCATCAGCCACCGCCGTTGCTGACGAGGCTTCTCTCGCGATCGCGACTGTGACATCCGCCGCCACGCTCAGCGCTGCCCAACTGGAGCGGCTCAGCGAGGGCCTCGCGGCAAAGTACGGTCGCGGCATCCGCCTCAATCAGGTTGTCGATCCGTCGATCATCGGCGGGATCAGCGTTCAGATTGGTGATGACATGATCGATGGCACGGTTTCAACACGACTCACCCAACTCAGACTTCAACTCGCTGGCTAGCGAGCGAAACACCTCTTACCAAAAAAGGGAAAGAACGATGGCAGAACTCAAGATCAGCTCGGACGAGATCCGGGACGCGCTGAAGGACTTTGTTCAGGCGTACGAGCCGGGAAAGGCTGCGACGAGTGAGGTCGGCTACGTCATTGACGCCGCCGACGGCATCGCGCACGTCGAGGGTCTGCCGGGCGTCATGGCCAACGAGCTCATTCGCTTCGCCGACGGCACCTTGGGCCTCGCCCAGAACCTCGACGAAGACGAAGTCGGTGTCGTCATCCTCGGTGAGTTCACCGGCATTGTCGAGGGCCTTGAGGTCACGCGCACCGGAGAGGTGCTCTCGGTTCCAGTCGGCGACGCGTTCCTCGGTCGAGTTGTCGACCCGCTAGGCGCTCCGATCGACGGTCTCGGTGAGATCAAGGCGGATGCTCGCCGCGCCCTCGAGTTGCAAGCGCCTGGCGTCATGCAGCGCAAGAGTGTGCACGAACCGATGCAGACCGGAATCAAGGCGATCGACGCCATGATCCCGATCGGGCGTGGCCAGCGCCAACTCATCATCGGCGACCGCCAGACCGGCAAAACGGCAATCGCAATCGACACCATCATCAACCAAAGGGCCAATTGGGAGTCGGGCGATACCAATAAGCAGGTGCGGTGCATCTACGTCGCTATCGGCCAGAAAGGCTCGACGATCGCGGCCGTCAAGGGCGCACTCGAAGACGCCGGAGCGATGGAATACACGACCATCGTTGCTGCTCCAGCCTCAGACCCCGCTGGCTTCAAGTACCTCGCGCCGTACACCGGTTCGGCCATCGGACAGCACTGGATGTATGGCGGCAAGCACGTTCTGATCATTTTCGACGACCTCTCGAAGCAAGCGGAGGCGTACCGCGCCGTCTCGCTCCTGCTGCGTCGCCCGCCCGGACGTGAGGCCTACCCGGGTGACGTGTTCTACCTGCATTCACGTCTGCTCGAGCGCTGTGCGAAGCTCTCGGACGCACTGGGTGCCGGTTCGATGACCGGGTTGCCGATCATCGAGACCAAGGCGAACGACGTCTCGGCGTACATTCCGACCAACGTGATCTCAATCACCGACGGCCAGATCTTCTTGCAGTCCGACTTGTTCAACGCCAACCAGCGGCCAGCGGTCGACGTCGGCATCTCGGTGTCGCGCGTCGGTGGCGACGCTCAGTTGAAGTCGATCAAAAAGGTGTCTGGCACGCTGAAGCTCGAGCTCGCGCAGTACCGGTCACTCGAAGCGTTCGCGATGTTCGCTTCCGATCTGGATGCCACGAGCCGTCGGCAGCTCGCTCGAGGTGCCCGCCTCACCGAGCTGCTCCGCCAGCCTCAGTACTCGCCATTCCCGGTCGAGAAGCAGGTCGTCTCGATTTGGGCCGGCACCAACGGCAAGCTCGACGAGGTCCCGGTCGAAGACATCCTGCGCTTCGAAGCGGAACTGCACGATTACCTGGCCAGAAACACCAAGGTGCTCGACACGCTGCGCGAAACCAACGTGTTGGATGATGACACCACGGCCGCACTCGATGCTGGGATTGACAAGTTCAAGCTCGAGTTCCAGACGGGTGAGGGCAAGCCATTGAACTCGGTCGGGAGCGAGCAGTTCGAAGAGATTGCCGTCGAGGACATCGCACAGGAACAGATTGTCAGGCAGAAGCGCTAGCCGCGCTCTCACCAACGAACCACTACAGGAAGTTAGACAGACATGGGAGCGCAACTTCGGGTCTACCGGCAGAAGATCAAGTCTGCCCAGACGACCAAGAAGATCACTCGGGCCATGGAGCTCATTTCTGCTTCGCGCATTCAGAAAGCGCAACAGCGGGTCGCGGCATCCGGGCCGTATTCGCGTGCGGTGACCCGCGCTGTCTCGGCTGTCGCGACGTTCTCGGCGGTCGATCACCCGCTCACGACCGAGCCGGAGACTGTTGAACGCGCAGCCATCGTGATCTTTTCTTCGGATCGCGGGTTGGCCGGAGCATTCAACAGCAACGTTCTGCGCGAGGCTGGCGAACTCGCGGCACGACTCACCGCTGAAGGTAAGGACATCGTCTACTACCTGGTCGGCCGAAAGGCTGTGGCGTATTTCGCGTTTCGTCGCCGAGACGCTGAGCGAATCTGGACCGGCAACACCGATGCCCCAGTGTTTGAGACCGCGAAGGAAATCGGGGATGCTGTCGTTGCCAAATTCCTGCAGCCGGCTAGCGAAGGCGGCGTTGACGAGATCCACATTGTCTACAACCGCTTCGTGAGCATGCTCGTGCAGGTTCCAGAGGTTGTGCGCCTGCTCCCTCTCGAGATCGTCGAGGGTGTCGAGGCACCGGCAGCGGGTGACCTCTTTCCGCTCTACGAGTTTGAGCCGGAGGTCGGTGACGTGCTTGATGCACTCTTGCCGGTCTACATCGAGAGCCGACTGTTCAACGCGATGCTGCAGTCGGCGGCAGCGAAGCACGCCGCGACCCAGAAGGCGATGAAGTCCGCAAGCGACAACGCAGACAAACTCATCAAGGACTAC
>JBBQLW010000183.1:0-3191 GCA_038328315.1 Actinomycetales bacterium | reverse complement strand
CTCAAGAACCTTTACATCTACTTCTGGCGGTGGGCGACCTGGAAGGTGTTCGAGTCGATTCCCGTCGACCAGGCAGGTATCGTCTGCTTCATCTCCACGGCTGGATACTTGCGCGGCCCCGGCTTCAAGGGGATGCGGTCTTACCTGCGGCGCGAAGCCGACGAGGGCTGGATCATCGACCTCACTCCCGAAGGCCAGACTCCGGATGTTCCGACCCGCATCTTTCCCGGCGTGCGCCAGCCTCTCGCCATCGGCATCTTCGTCCGAAGCTCTGATCACGATTCGGAAAGGCCCGCGCCAATCCACTATCGCGCGCTTGCGGGAAAGCAGAATGACAAGTTCGCTGCGCTTAAAAGCGTCGACCTTGCTGTCGGGTGGGCGCCAGCGAGGTCCGGCGAACAAGAAGTATTCACCCCTGCCAACCCGTTGTGGGATGCAAACCCCGCTCTCGCAGACGTGTTTCAGTGGGTAGCGCCCGGCGTCAAGGCGAATCGCGCCTGGGCCTTCGCGCCGCTCTCCGGGATTCTGGCGGATCGGTGGCGCAGGCTCGTTCTTGAACCTGACCCTTCAGCCAAGGCAGAGCTGATGAAGGAAACCGCCAGCACGAACTTGGATGCTTTGCCCCCCGCTCTGCCGATGGCGGCAAGCTCTCCCTCTAAACGTATTCGGGAGGAGACCGAACTGACAGTTTCCTTCACTCGCTATGCACCCCGCAGTCTTGACCGGCAGTACATAGTCGAAGATTCCAGACTGATCCATCGGCCTTCACCCGAACTCTGGGCCTCGCGCAACTCTTCGCAAGTCCACTTGACCGAACAGCATGCGCACCCGGTGGAACTCGGGTCAACTATTTCGTTCACGTCGCTTTTACCAGACATGGATCACACGAACGGCCGGGGCGCCCGTGTGCTCCCGCTTCTGCACCCCGACGGAACCCCGAACCTTGCCCCGGGGCTGCTGGAAGGGCTTGCGGCTGTGGCGAGCATCCAGAGCGATCATGAAGACCTGCTCGCCTACGTGGCCGGGGTCGTCGCGCACCCCGCGTTCACGGCGATGTTCGTCGATGAGCTGACCACTCCTGGAGTGCGCGTGCCGATCACCCGTGACCCCGCGCTGTGGGCGCGGGCTGTTGACCTGGGCCGCGAGGTGATCTGGCTGCACACCTACGCGGAGCGCTACTTCGATCCCGCCGCAGGGCGCGAGGTAGGCAACGTGCGTAGCGGCTGGCCGATCGAAGCCCAACCCAAGTCGCTCGAAGCTGTCACCACCATGCCGGTGAAACTCCAGTACGACGAGATCCGGCACCACGTGTGGTTCACCGACGAGGACAGCGAACGCAATGGGGCCTGGGGCCCAGTGCGGCGCGCCGTGTTCGATTACACTGTCGGCGGCATGAACATTGTCGGCAGTTGGTTCAAGTACCGCAAGAAGAATCCCGGCGGCAAGAAGACGAGCCCGCTCGACGACATCCATGTCACTGAGTGGCCGCACGAATGGACTCTCGAGTTCACCGAGCTGCTGACTGTTCTGACTCGATTGGTTGCTCTCGAGCCGCTGCAGGAGACCCTGCTGAAGGACGTGGTCGCAGGAGAGCTGATCTCGATGAACGATCTATCCGATGCTGGTGTCAAGTGGCCCCAAACGCGCGACGACCGCAAACCGCGCCGAGTCGCGAAGACGACGGCCGCGCAGCCGACGCTGTACGACCCGTGAAAACGGCCGACTTCGTCCGCCTCTACCCCGAGGCATACCACATGGCAGCGGACGGCAGTTGGCCGTCGATCGCGCGGCATGGACTCTTGAGTACTGCTGCGCTGGTTGAGCGGTGGGAGATCGGCGAGCCGGGCATCCGATCATCACTTCTGGAGCAACGTCGACCTGAGTCGGTAGCGATCGAGCATCCGACGCACGGTGTTGCGTTCGTTCGCGACCACAAGCCGATCAACGAGGCGGCGCTCGCCGACGCGCTGATCGACATGACGCCCGAGCAATGGTTCAAAGTGCTCAATGAGCGAGTGTTCTTCTTTGTGCAGAGGCGGCGCCTAGAGTCGCTGCTCGGCGCCTACTCGAAGGCCCCGCAGATTGTGATCACGGTCGACAGCGCGAGCTTGGTCGCCGCGCACGAGGAACGCATCGAACTGTGTCGCATCAACTCCGGCTTCGCGCAGCCGCACAACAAGTCGCTACGCAATCGGCGGTCGTTTCTGCCAATCGCGGAGTACCCGCACCGGGATCGCGCCGTCCCGTCGAAGAGCGGCGTTGATGTCGCCGAACTCACCGTGCTCGGCGGGCTACCGGATGTGGTGGCGCACGTAGTGAGGGTCGAGCGAGTTTTTGATGGCGAGGTGATTGAGCGCCTGGTGTAGCTCTATACCGGACGATTCGCAGGGTGTGATTCGATCGGCGAGGGGCAATGCTTCGGTTCCAAACGGGCACTCCGACCTATCGTGTTGAGTCAGTCGGGACGTTGCCACTTCGCAGCGGAGATAATCCAGGCAATCAGAAGGAGCAGGATTCCGAAGCCGCTGAGGGAAGGGCCCGCAGCAGCCGCGACTGACCAACCGATCGCCAAGGCTGAGCTCACGCCTGACGCGATGGCGTTCACCGCCAGAAAGGTAAGAGCGCCGCCGCCGACAGCAAACACGGCGCCAAGCGCGACCATCGGCGGAATAAAAGGGTTCCTCATGGGGTGAGCTTAGCGCCGAGGTGGGGCAGAGGAACGCGAGGCTATTCCCGCCCGATACGCTGACCACGTGCTGAAGACGCCGATGCAAGGGGTCCGGACGCCGTTGGTCAGGGCAGCCTTGGCAATCTCAGCCACCGCCGTCATCGGCGCAGCCGCCCTCCTTGCCGCCAACGCAATCCCCACCGGCACCCCCGCAACCTGCGTCGGGACCGGGTGCTTCTGCGAGGCCGTGAGCAGCGGCATCCCGGTGCAAGTGTTGGCCAGCGTCAGTTCGCTGGCGTTCGTGCTGCTGGGCGCCTGGGTCATCCTGCAACGCGGGCCCGAGAACACCCGGGAGCGGCGCATTATCCCGCTCGCGGGCATCGCCATGATCGCGATCGGCGTCTCGAGCTTCGTGTACCACGCGACGCTGACGTTCCTCGGCCAGTGGCTCGACGTCTTCAGCATGTACCTGCTCGGCCTGCTCATCGCGCTGGGCGCACTGTGGCGGGCCGGGCGGCTTGGG
>JBBQLW010000182.1:0-3222 GCA_038328315.1 Actinomycetales bacterium | reverse complement strand
CGAGGTAACACGTGCCGCGGCATCCGTAGACTTGTCGGATGGCTACGGGCGACTCCTTCTACATTACGACGCCCATTTTCTACGTCAATGATGTTCCGCACATTGGCCACGCGTACACCGAGGTGGCGAGCGACGTGCTTGCGCGCTGGCACCGTCAGCGCGGCGAAGACACCTGGTTGCTGACCGGCACCGACGAGCACGGCCAGAAGATTCTGCGCACGGCAGCAGCGAACAACACGAGCCCGAAGGATTGGGCTGACCGCCTCGTCGAGACCGCGTGGAAGCCGCTGCTTGCGACCATCAACATTCGCAACGACGACTTCATTCGAACGACAGATGAGCGCCACAAGAAGGCCGTCGCGAAGTTCTTGCAGAAGCTCTACGACGACGGACACATTTACCCCGGCGAGTACGAGGGTTACTACTGCGTCGGCTGCGAGGAGTACAAGCAGCTCGACGACCTCGTGAAGTCGGAGGACGGAGAGTATGCCGACCAGCTCGTGTGTGCTATCCACGGCCGACCCGTCGAACTGCTCAAAGAGAAGAACTACTTCTTTCGCATGAGCGCGTTTGAGAAGCCATTGCTCGAGCTCTACAAGACGAACCCATCCTTTGTGCAGCCGACCTCGGTGCGCAACGAGATCGTTCAGTTCGTCAGTCAGGGCCTCGCCGACCTCTCCATTTCCCGCTCAAGCATCGACTGGGGCATCACGGTGCCATGGGACGACACCCACGTGGTCTATGTCTGGTTCGACGCGCTTCTGAACTACATAACGGCAATCGGCTACGGGGTTGATGAGGCAGAGTTCGAGCGCCGCTGGCCGGCCGTGCACATCGTCGGCAAAGACATCGCCCGGTTCCACGCGGTCATCTGGCCTGCGATGCTCATGGCAGCCGGTTTGCCGGTGCCGCGCACGGTGTTCGGCCACGGCTGGCTACTGGTCGGCGGCGAGAAGATGTCGAAGTCGAAGCTCACCGGAATAGCGCCAGCGCAAATCACCGACACCTTCGGCTCCGACGCGTTCCGTTACTACTTCCTCTCGGCGATCACTTTTGGCCAAGACGGCTCGTTCAGCTGGGAAGACCTCAGCGCGCGCTATCACGCCGAGCTCGCCAACGGCTTCGGCAACCTCGCTTCGCGCGTCATCGCGATGGTCCTCAAGTATTGCGGCGGGGCAGTTCCTGCCGCCGCGCCAGACCCTGCGATCCACGCGATCGAGAAGCGGGTGACGGATGCCGCGAACCGACAGATCGACGCCTTCGCGATCAACGAGGCGCTCGCCACCATCTGGGAGCTCGTCGATGCCCTCAATGGCTACATCACCGACAACGAACCGTGGGCGCTCGCCAAGGATCCCGCGCGTCGCGGTGAATTAGAGACAGTGCTGGCGACGACCGTGCACGGGCTCGGCACGCTTGCGATTCTGTTGTCACCGGTGCTGCCCCTCGCGACCGAGCGACTGTGGGATGCGATCGGCGGTGTCGGCGCCCTCGACCAGCAGCTCATTTCATCGGCATTCGAGTGGAGCGGTGGCGGTCAGGTGAAGGCACTCGAGACCTCCCTCTTCCCACGCATCGAAACCGACGAGGACCCCGCTTGAGCGAACCTGCCGCGTTTGTGCGGCAGCGCAACACCACCTCTGAGCATGGGCAGTCGCGCGACCTCGAGTATCCGCCACTGCCCCAGGCGCTCACCGTCGGTATCTACGACAATCACGCGCACCTAGAAATTGCTGACGGCGAGAACCCGATGGACTATCGCGATCATCTTGACCGAGCCTCGAGCGTTGGTGTGCGCGGAGTCGTGCAGGTCGGCGGTGACCTCGAGACCTCACGCTGGTCGGCCGAGATCGCCGCGCGCGAGCCGCGGGTGCTTGCGGCCGTCGCACTGCACCCGAACGAGGTGCCGGGCTTCGCGGCATCCGGTCAGCTGGATGCGGCGCTCGCCGAAATCGATGAGCTTGCGAGTCGGCCTCGCGTGCGTGCCATCGGTGAGACCGGGCTCGACTACTTTCGCACCGAGCCTGGCGCCGGACGCGCTGCGCAGCTGCAGTCGTTCGAGGCGCACATTGAGATGGCGAAGCGACACGATCTCGCGATGCAGATTCATGATCGGGATGCGCATGCCGATGTCATCGCGACCTTGCTGCGGGTGGGCGCTCCGGAACGCACCGTCTTCCACTGCTTCTCTGGCGACGCCGAGATGGCGAGCCTGTGTGCTGACCACGGCTGGTATCTCTCGTTCGCCGGCACCGTAACCTTCAAGAACGCGGTCGGCCTGCGCGAGGCGCTCGAGGTGATTCCGCGCTCGCGAATCCTGATCGAGACGGATGCCCCGTTCCTGACCCCGCACCCCTACCGCGGCCGTCCGAACTCGCCGTACCTGATTCCGGTCACGCTTCGTGCAATGGCGGCCCACCTCGATACCGAGGTGACGATGCTTGCCGCGCAGATCTCATCCAACACCGAGCTCGTCTACGGCAAGTGGGACGCCGAGCCGGTCGTTGTCAGTGGCTAAGTTGCTCGGCCCAGCCGAGATCCGTGATCTGGCAGACCTGCTCGGTCTCCAGCCGACGAAGAAGCTCGGCCAGAACTTCGTGATCGACGCAAACACGGTGCGTCGGATCGTCAAGTCCGCCGGAGTTGTGTCCGGTGAGACCGTCGTTGAGGTGGGGCCGGGACTCGGGTCGTTGACGCTCGGGCTGCTGGAGGCCGGGGCATCCGTCGTCGCTGTCGAGATTGACAAGCGACTCGCTGAACAGCTGCCCATCACGGTGGCTCAGCTCGCGCCGCATGCACGCCTCACCGTTTTCGCCGAGGATGCGTTGCGCGTAACCGAGCTGCCGGGGGAGCCCTCGGTGCTCGTTGCGAACCTGCCGTACAACATATCGGTGCCGGTGCTGCTGCACTTCCTCGAGCACTTTCCGACCGTCGAGCGCGGCCTCGTCATGGTGCAGGCCGAGGTCGGGGAGCGTATCGCCGCCGGCCCCGGCTCGAAGGTGTACGGCTCGCCGTCGGTCAAGGCCGCGTGGTATGGCGAGTTCTCGACGGCGGGCAAAGTGAGCCGCCAAGTGTTCTGGCCTGTTCCAAACGTCGACTCGATCCTGGTGCGATTCGACCGACGCCCTCAGCCGGGTAGCGAGGCCGAGCGGCTGGCAACCTTCGAGCTCGTGGATGCCGCGTTCCAGCAGCGCCGCAAGATGCTCCGTCAGGCGCTCTCGG
>JBBQLW010000181.1:0-3279 GCA_038328315.1 Actinomycetales bacterium | reverse complement strand
GCGAACTCGGTCGGCAACTTAGGCTGGTCAACGGACTCTGGCACGAGTGAAGATTAGGCTGAATTGCGGCGGAACCCGCCGAGGCACGCCGCCCCTCATTGGGCGAGCGTCGGTCAGGCGTCGCGGAGAAGGAGGGCGTTGCGTTGCGAACATCACGGTCCACCGTCTCTGCAGTACGAATCGCCGGGCTCGTCGCGGCATTCGCGGGCGGACTGACCGCGGCTACCGTGCTTGGAGCTGCCACCGTGTCCGTACTCTTCGCGCGAGCCGTCGTAACTCCTCCCAAGTGGCGGATGGAGGACCTCCGCATCGTGGCCCACGATGCCAAGACGATCACGGTATCCGCAACTATCGACTCTCTCACCCCCGGCAGTTACAGCTTGTGGTTTCGTGGCGATTCTGGGCACGCTCAGATCGGCGAGATCATTCGATATGACGCGCAAACCGTGACGCGGGAGCTCATCGCCGTTGACTTCGGTGACCTCGGCATGGCCCGGCGGGGCCGTTTGAGCGGGTGGTACTTCCTAAGCCCGGCCGAGCTTGGCTACCCGTTCTCCGAAGTTGAGATCGCAACTGAACTCGGAACGGCGCCCGCTTGGCTGATTCCAGCGGCAGAGGCGAGCACACGATGGATGATCGGTGTTCACGGCCGAGCGGGGCAAAGGCAAGAGGCCTTGCGATCGGTACCGGTGATTCGGGAAGCGGGCTACAACTGTCTTCTCGTCTCGTATCGAAACGATGGGGATGCGCCTGGGACCAGAGACAATCGTTACTCGCTCGGCGACGCCGAGTGGCGGGATGTTGATGCTGCGATGAGCTTCGCGCTCGAACATGGAGCGACCGAGATTGTGCTGATGGGGTGGTCGATGGGAGGTGCAATTGTTCTCCAGGCACTGACCAGATCGCGTCATGCCGATGTGATTTCTGGCGTCGTGCTCGAGTCCCCGGTTGTCGATTGGGTTACGGCGCTGCAGTTTCAAGGTGCCGCTTACCGCTTGCCCGGAGCGCTGCGACGTGCCGTGGTGGCGCTACTCAGCAGTCGTAACACGCGCTGGTTGACGGGTCAATCGACCGCAATCGACATCGCGCGGATGAATCTGGTCGCTCGGTCTGCGGAACTCGACACGCCAATCCTGCTTCTCCACAGCGACGACGATGGCTTCGTCCCATCAACGGCTTCTCGAGCCCTGGCGGATGCCCGCCCCGATCTCGTGACGTTCGACTGGTTCACGACCGCCCGCCACACTCGGCTGTGGAACTACGACCGTGATCGGTGGAACGCTGACATCAAGTCGTGGCTTGCCGCGCTTCCGAGCCGTCTCGACTGAAAGCCCACCGGGCGTACAGACTGCTCGATTCGTCGATGATCAACTGGGTGAGCTCGAGCGAGTTCTCGGTACCAGCGGCCGCCGGATCCGGTGTCGCGAAGATCGGAAGCCGCGCCGAGGTGAGGAGCGCGGAGGTCGTGAGGCACAACTCGTCCACGAGACCAGCATTCACCAGTTGGGTAGCGAGCCTCGGTCCACCCTCGCAGACGATCGAGGCGAATCCGTTGCCTCTCAACAGCGCCATGATGGCTATTGGATCCATCGGGGCTGATGAATCGTGATTGTCATCCTCGGGTGACAGTATTCGCGCCTCAGCAAACTGTGCACGAATAATGCTGACGGCCGCGATTGGGCATATTACGATGAGCCGTTCACTGGCATCCGGATCAATTCGGTGGCCGCCAAGGTCCCCAGTAGAGGTCACCACTGCCAGTCTCGACATTTTTGGAAGCTGGTACCCCTCTGAACGCACGGATGCTGCCCCGACGAGCACGACGTCACTCAGCTCCCTGATGACCCCGAGGATGCGTCGATCCATCGCACTCGTGATCGTTTCGGAGGTGCCGTCTTTGCCGGCAGCGCTTCCGTTCACCGTTGCAACCAGATTTAAGCGGAGCCACTCGTGATTCGGCGGGCGGTACCACTCGATCAGTTGCGCTCGAGCATCGCTGGCCTCGCAATCCAGAACCTCTTGTGGCTCAGGGTGCACGCGCCGAACGATCATCCGGTGATTCTTTCGCGCACCTGTCGCTTGATTCTTGCCAGCATTGCGGTCATGCCCCGGATGCGCAGTGGACTGACAAGCGACGTCAAACCGAGTGTCTGCGGAAAGTCGCCCGGGGTCGCGAGCACCTCGGCCGTGCTGAGCCCATCGAGGCCCTGAACCAGAATCGACGCGAACCCGCGAGTGGTCGGAGCCTCGGCCGGTGCCGTCGCAAACACGTGAACGCGCGAACCATCATCTACGTCGACAAAAATGAAGACGGGGGACTGGCATTCTTCGACCCGTTCGAGCAGCGTTGGGTCGCCACGATAGCGCTCGGGGAGCGCGGGCAGCTCGTTGGCGTATTCCAGAAGCAGCTGCAGTCGGTCGCGTTGCTCCATCGAGTGAAAGTCCTCGCTGATAAACGCGAGTTGCGCTGGCACCACGTCATCTGACACGGAAGCCAGTATCCCACTCGCGTGCAGCGCCTTAGCTGGGGGGTGCTTCGCCCGGCTCGGGGCCGATGACGATGGGAACCCGAACCGCAGAGCCCCACTCGGTCCACGAACCGTCGTAGTTGCGCACGTCAGCAAACCCGAGCAAGTGGGTGAGTACGAACCAGGTGTGGCTCGAGCGTTCGCCGATTCTGCAGTAAGCAATAATGCTGTCGCCGTCCTCTAGTCCAGCTCCCGCCCGATAAATCGCGTCGAGTTCGGCGGTCGACTTGAAGGTGCCGTCATCTGAGGCAGCCTTCGCCCATGGCACGTTCTGCGCGGTCGGGATGTGTCCAGCCCGAAGTGCTCCCTCGTCCGGGTACGCCGGTGCCGTGGTGCGCTCGCCACTGAACTCTTCTGGCGATCGAACATCAATGAGCGGGTTTCCGATGTGCGCGAGCACTTCGTCTTTGTAGGCGCGGATCTTCGAATCGTCGCGTTCGACGACCGGGTAATCGCTCTGAACGATCTTGGGATGCTCAGTACTGTAAGGCTGGCCGTCGGCTTCCCAGTTGGCACGACCGCCATCAAGCAGACGCACGTCTTCGTGACCGAATAGCGAGAACACCCACAGTGCGTACGCCGCCCACCAGTTGCTTTTGTCGCCATAGATCACGACGGTGTCATCGCGCTTGATGCCCTTGGCGCGCATGAGTTCGGCGAACCCGGCACCGTCTACGTAGTCACGCTCGACCGGATCGTTGAGTTCGGTGTGCCAGTCGATCTTGACAGCGCCCGGAATGTGGCCAGTTTC
>JBBQLW010000180.1:0-3299 GCA_038328315.1 Actinomycetales bacterium | reverse complement strand
GCCATGATCGCGATCGGCGTCTCGAGCTTCGTGTACCACGCGACGCTGACGTTCCTCGGCCAGTGGCTCGACGTCTTCAGCATGTACCTGCTCGGCCTGCTCATCGCGCTGGGCGCACTGTGGCGGGCCGGGCGGCTTGGGGCACGAGCATCCGTTCTGCTGTTCGTCGGGTTGGCGGTCGTGCTCGGTATCGCCCAATTCATCTACCCGGATGCCCGCCGCGTCCTCTTTGCGCTGGTGCTGCTGCCCGGGATCATCCTTGAGCTGACGCCGTACATCGCTGGCCGCGCGCCGGAGTCACGGCGGTGGATGCTCGCCTCGCTCGGGCTCCTCGTGATCGCTTACGCGATCTGGCTGCTCGATCAGTCGCAGCTGTGCGACCCGAACTCGTGGCTGCAGGGGCACTCGGTGTGGCATGTGCTCGGGGCGATCGCGGCGCTGCTGCTTACGGTGCATTGGCGGCGGACGACGCATGCGGCGGTCGCAGCGCCCGCAGCGCCCGCAGCGGAGCGTCCAGCTCCAGCGCTCCCACCTTCGTAACCCGATCAGCTATTTGCTAATTCTGCCGCTTCAGAAGTGTTGAGCTAATAGACCGGGACTATCAGGAGCGCGATTGACCAGCTCGCCAGACTTCCGATCAGGACGTATTCGGCGAGGGCTCCCCGATTTCGTCCTTTGCCGGCCTTGCTCTGTTCGCTGATCTCGGGATATCGGAGAATTCCTTTGGCGGCGATGATCGCCCCGATCGCCAGAATTTGGCCGGCCACCGCCATCCAGAAAATGAACAGCCGCTCGATCGGCCCGATGATACGACCCCCGCGAATCGTTCTTGAACTCTGTTGAACTTGGGGGCCGGCAAGACCCAGTACCGCTACAACAACATGGTTGGCCGAGTTGACGAGGAAAACCGCATAGCCGACCAACAGAGCGAATCTCTCGGGGGATGTCACCGCGACGAACCAATACGGCAGGCCGGTGTACCACGCGACCAGCGGTGACGGCATCGCGGGTGTGAACGAAGGTATCGCCAGCGCGGCGATGACGACGACGCCAAGGCCCACCACAGGCGGGAGCGCGAACCGCTCTGGTACGAACCCTCGCGAGGTCGTGATGTGCCAGGCGATGAGCAACACGGCCCCGCCGATCATCCACAGAATCGGGAGCGCTCCTGACACCGCCAACAACACCAGCGGGGCGAGGCCAAGAGTTACGCAGACGAGCAGATTGCGCACTCGCCGCGCGTCGTCACCTGCCCGAGCAAGATCACTCAGGCCGACGCTCAGGAACACCAGTGCTGCGATCCACATCGAGTGCCATCCTTTCCACGAGCTCGGAACTGGTGAGTATCGCATACGCACCGTTTCTGGCCATCGATTGCGACACAGCGGACTGGGTGATGCCCTCTTGGCGAGCAATCTCGGTTTGGGTCTTCCCCTCGATCGTTCCCAGCAGAATCCGCCTGCCGCGGCCATCGAGACGTGACACCAATTCGTCGCGACACAGCAAGAACGCGTTGATCACCTCCGCTTCGGACCCGTCTCGCGCAGACGGAACGAACCAGGTGCGAAGGTTTCGGTTCGATCGAGCCTCACGGTTCTTCACTTCGATGATTGCACTCCGTGCCGACCACCACGCCGGACCGTCTTCGATCTGTGCAGAAACCGACGGCAGCGGGGTCGTCTCTCCGCGACCGATGCCAAAACGGCAGTCGATCCCGGCCGGGAGGAACAGGCGCACCATGAGCGTTGCTCGCACGGCATCGGAAACTGAGGCGAATGTGCCTTGAAATTCATCGCCGACCGTCGAAGCGAGCGGATGCATCGTGCGCACGGAGCCGTTTGTTCTCTGGAGTGCAGCCTCAACATCTCTCTGCGCGCTAGACCGGTCGGCCTTCTTTCGCGACTCGACAATGTCGCCGATCACTGTGACCACGCTAACCACGCTCTTCATAATATTAGTCTAGCGCTACTTTTACCGTAAAATAAGGCTTTGACTAATGAGCCGAGGGCGGGATCCGTCTTTCTTGCAGGTGCAGACCCCCGCAGAATAAGTTCGCGCGCAACCCGTCGTCGCTCTGGCGGATCGGGAAGCACCTGCACCGGCACCGTGTCGTCGCGAAAGCCCGTGAGACCGACACTACCGAACTGACTGCACTATGTACGGTCGCGTTGTCTCGAAGCTCACCGCCGGAGCCGACGAGCAAGAGTGGCTGGCCCAAGCACCGGTCCGTCGAGAAGGCAGAAGTGTCCTAGCCCTTCAACTTTCGCAACGCGCTCGCCTTGTGTGCGGCTTTCGCGCCAGTCTTCTCCGACTGCACCATGAAGGCCGGCTCGTCGGATGTTGCGGTGAACTTCGGCCCTGCGAACTGGAAGTCGTTCTCCTTGCGCTGCACGACCTTGCCGCGGGTACGTCCCTGCGAGGTGGCCCAACTCACTCGGTCTCCCACTGATAGGTCTGCCATAACTCGAACCGTACGGAACACCGGATGGGCGCCGCAAGGCCTTGACAAGGCCACCACGATGCCTAGGGCGTGACCTTCTTCTCGATGACCTCGGGCTCAATGACCTCGGGCTCGATGATCCCCGGCTCGATGACCCCTGGCTCGAGGATCGCGGGCTCAATCAGCATCGGCTCGGGCAAGGCGATCACGCCGTCGACGAGGCTGACAACGGCGTTCCACCAGCCCTCGCCGGTCTGCATCGCATAGCCCGGAACAAGCCAAGCGTTACCGTCGACATCCCAGAGCAGCAGCAGGGTCGGCGTGGCGTTGTCGACGGTGACGTTGACAACCTCAGGGGTCGGCTCGACCTGAATCGGGGGCAGCGGTTCTGCTGGGGCGGTCGGCTCCGTCGGGTCGACGGGGGTTTCGGTCGGGTCCGACGGAGCGGGCGTCTCCGGAGCTGTCGGATCGACAGAGTTGTCGGTCGGCACGTTCGGATCGACCGGATCAACTAGTTCGGTGGCGTCTCCGGTGGCGTCCTTCGTAGCCACGCCCGCGTCCACTCCGCTCCGCAGAACGTCTGACGAGAACGCGATCGCGCCGCCCTGGAAGTCGGGACCTGCCGAGCCGTACCAGCGGCCGTCGGCCAACCGGTCCACGGCGGCCGCGGGCGAGACGGTGCCGAAGGTACCGCTTGACTCCACCGTCACCGAGTGCCCGTAGGCGTAGGACAAACCACCGGTGTTGGACCAACTCGCTCCCCACCCGAGGGCGGTGCGGGCACCGTCCACGGAGAGATACGCGGTCGCCGTGGTTCCCCAGTCCTCAGAGAGGATCTCGATGTCCGCGGCATCCACTG
>JBBQLW010000179.1:0-3319 GCA_038328315.1 Actinomycetales bacterium | reverse complement strand
CCGGACAAGCGCCTCGACGTGCTCGCCCGAATCTTCGGGAGCGAACGTATCCTGCCCGCGCCGGTCTCGTTCGTCGATATCGCCGGCATCGTCAAGGGCGCATCGGTCGGTGAGGGTCTCGGCAATAAGTTCCTCGCCAACATCCGTGAGGCCGATGCGATCGCCCAAGTCATCCGCGGCTTCGCCGACCCGGATGTTGTGCACGTCGACGGCAAGGTCGACGCGGCATCCGATATGGAGACCATCAATACCGAGCTGATTCTCGCGGACCTGCAGACCTTGTCGAAGGCGATCGAGCGCTACGAGAAGGAGCTCAAGACCAAGCGCATCGAGCCCGTCGTGCTCGAGACTGCGCTCTCCGCGCGCAAGGTGCTTGACGATGGCAAGCCGCTGTCGGTATCCGGTATCGACCTCGCCCCCATCAAGGAGCTCGGCCTGCTGACCGCCAAGCCATTCATCTACGTCTTCAACATTGACGAGGCGATCTTGGCGGATGCCGCGGCGCTCGCCTCCCTTGCTGCTCTCGTCGCGCCCGCGCAAGCGATCTTTCTCGACGCCAAGCTCGAGTCGGAGCTCATCGATCTCGACGCGGACGACGCCGCCGAGTTGCTCGCATCGACCGGCCAGACCGAGAGCGGCCTCGACCAGCTCGCCCGCATCGGCTTCGACACGCTTGGCCTGCAGACCTACCTCACGGCGGGTCCGAAGGAGTCCCGGGCCTGGACCATTGCGAAGGGCTGGAAGGCGCCGCAAGCCGCCGGCGTCATCCACACCGACTTCGAGAAGGGCTTCATCAAAGCCGAGATCATCGGTTTCGACGACCTCGTCGAGACCGGCTCGATCGCCGAGGCCCGTGCCAAGGGCAAGGCCCGAATCGAGGGCAAGGACTATGTCATGCAGGACGGGGACGTGGTCGAGTTTCGGTTTAACGTATAGCGCTATTGACGCAAAGCGTTAAGGGCTGTCCCGTGACCAGATCGTCCGTCGGCAAGTCGACAGAGCGCATCTGGGATCTGCAGTACGTCAAGGCGATTGATTGCACGGTGCAGCGGGCGGCCCTGCGAAAGCTGGAGATGATCCACGCGGCCAAGGATGTGGAGGATGTCCGGATACCTCCGGGCAATCGGCTGGAACGACTCACCGGCGATCGCAAAGGGCAGCTGAGCATCCGAGTAAATGATCAATGGCGGATCTGTTTCGTGTGGAAAGACGGAGGGGTGGAAGATCTCGAACTCGTCGGCCATCACCGAGGGTGATCGTTGAGCCGATCCATCAGTCGCAGTACGAACTGCGCATCGAGCGCAGGGCGCTGCAGGATCAGCTCGCCAACGTCAGGCCGCTAAATATTGCATGTGTCGTTCGCGCTGGAAGACGACCCCGGTCGCTTTGACAGATCGGGCCGTCTCGCTCTTGCGCGCCAAGAACTGCGCCTATCCATGCCCGGTAGCCTCACACTGTGACCCGACTCGTTGGCGTGTTTCTCGTGGTGGCTGTGCTGCTGACGGGGTGCTCAGTCTTCGGTGCCGCACCGTCACCGACGACAACGTATACAGACACACAGGGTCAACAAATTACGGTCGACTGGGTCGACTATCCCGCCGATGCTGGAGTGGATGGGGAGGTCTTGCTGGGTCGTGCAGACCAGACGCGTCTCGAGCCCGAAGCACGTGAGCTCGTTGGTGATCTCCGGGCGGCAATAACCGACGCTTCAGGCCTTGCGATGGCGTCTACCGAGGCTGAGCGTGAGTGGTTCAAGAGCGAGAATTGGTTCCCTTCGGGCGGCAACGGATATGGGGGAGAAAGCCTGCTGATTACCCTGAACTGTTGTGACTTCACCACCAACGCCGCCCCTGGGCGTGCACAGTGGCAGTCCGTGCTGGATGCCGCAAGTGAAGTCACTGTTGCCGCCGGGCTTGGGCCGTTGGTACTTGAGCAGGACTCACCGGCGATGCGGGCCGACCCCGAGTGGAGCCAGTCCTACCGAGACCAATACTGCAATCTCGAGGGCGGAGAGTGTTGGGTGTGGCGCGCATCGGTCTATGACGGAGTGCAGTGGGTGTCATTCACTATCGAGAATGTCGCGCTTGACCCGACCGGGGTAGCGGCAACAGAGGCGGAGAAATTTGACCGCCCGCTCGACAGCATCATGTTCTCATACGGTGCGACGGTGGTGCGCTCGGGAAAGTCGAATGACTACGCTCGCGCGATCCAGCCGTTCCTGGGTCTGGTGCAGCCTGCGTCGACAACATCCGACTGAGCGAATTCGCCTCGACACGGTCGGGGTCAGCGAGGAGAACACTGGCGCTCGACGACTGTACAAGCGACGCGGCTATGTCGGCACAGGCAGCCTTGCAACGACAACGTGCTCATACTTCGATAAGGACGGTGTCGAGAATGAGGCCACCGAGACAGACGAGCAACTGGTCAAAACCCTCTAACGCAACCCGGCCGAGTTCTGGTTCACGGTGTGAGATGCGCGCATCAATGATGCTATTCTCGATGCGGAGGGACGATGCGAACAACGATCACCGTCAGCGATGAACTCATTGCTCGGGCAGCTGAACTCACAGGGCGCTCCGAGGCATCTGCGCTCTTCCGCATGGGGCTCGAGGCGCTCATTCAGCGCGAGAGTGGACGTCGCCTTGCATTGCTCGGAGGGTCAGATCCGACCGCAACAAGTGCGCCGCGTGAGCGGGCCGGCCGGGCGTGATCCTGGTCGACACATCCATCTGGGTCGACCATCTACACCAAGCCGACTCTGCGCTGGTCGACCTTCTGGAGCACGCTCAAGTTCTGACCCATCCGATGGTGATCGGAGAACTTGCGTTGGGATCCATCAGGGATCGTGCCGTGTTCCTCGCGGCGCTGGACGACTTGTTCTCGGCCGTTTCCGCCACCGACGATGAGGTGCTGAACTTTATCGAGCAAAGCGATCTGTTCGGCAGAGGGCTCAATCTGGTCGACGTGCATCTTCTCGCCTCCGTCGTGCTCACGCCCGAGGCGATGCTCTGGACTAGGGACAAGCGTCTCCAAGCCGCAGCCACGGAGCTTTCGCTGTCGTATCTCTGACACCAAGTTCGCGGATGCCATGCCGGGCACTGCCGTGCTGGTCGAGTCTCTGACGAGCAATCGAGACTTGCGGTCGCTTCTCGTCGCGTTCGATAGCCCCTTCTCCGCGGTTTCGGCCACACACGGTGAATCGTGAACCTTCGCCGAGCGAGGCATAGGATCGCAGGTCAAAAGGTCGAGGCGAGATGAGGAACTGTTGGCGAACTCTCAAGCAGGTTGGTACGACGATGGCTCTGGAAAGCAGCGCTGG
>JBBQLW010000178.1:0-3326 GCA_038328315.1 Actinomycetales bacterium | reverse complement strand
GTCGAACTTGCGCAAGATGTAGTCCTGCGTTCCACCGGCGTCGAGTTGCACGGTCACCGAGTCGGCTGAGACCTCAGCAACGACGCCGGCCTGCAGCGCAGTGAGCACGTCACCGGCGTCGATGGCCGCGAAGCTCTCCATGCCGGTTCCAACGAGCGGGCTCTCGCTGCGCAGCAGCGGAACAGCCTGGCGCTGCATGTTGGCGCCCATGAGCGCGCGGTTGGCATCGTCGTGCTCAAGGAACGGAATGAGCGAGGTCGCGACCGACACCATCTGGCGTGGAGAGACATCCATGTAGCCGACCTGCTCGACGGGGATGAGGTCGACCTCGCCACCCTTCTTGCGCGCGAGCACGCGCGGTTCGGCGAAGTGTGAATCCTTGGTCAACGGTGCGTTGGCTTGCGCGACAACGAAGTCGTCTTCTTCGGATGCCGTCAAATAATCGATCTTGTCGGTCACCTTGGCGCCGACAACACGACGGTACGGAGTCTCGATAAACCCGAACGCGTTGATGCGTGCGAACGAAGCGAGGGAACCGATGAGGCCGATGTTTGGGCCTTCCGGGGTCTCGATCGGGCACATGCGGCCGTAGTGGCTCGGGTGCACGTCACGCACCTCGACGCCGGCGCGCTCACGGCTGAGACCGCCAGGGCCGAGCGCCGAGAGGCGACGCTTGTGGGTCAGGCCGGCGAGCGGGTTGTTCTGGTCCATGAACTGGCTCAGTTGCGATGTACCGAAGAACTCCTTGATGGCGGCGACGACAGGGCGCACGTTGATCAGGGTCTGTGGCGTGATCGCTTCGATGTCCTGAGTGGTCATACGCTCGCGAACGACACGCTCCATGCGGGACAGACCGGTGCGAACCTGATTCTGGATGAGCTCACCGACGGCGCGGATACGGCGGTTGCCGAAGTGGTCGATGTCGTCGATGTCGAGCCGAACATCCACCTTCTTGCCGTCTCGAACGCCCTTGATGGTCGACAGCGCGTTGTCGTGCACCGTGACGTAGGACGATGAACTGTCGTGCAGCGCGACCATGTACTTGATCGTCGCAATGATGTCTTCAATGGTGAGCACAGACTGCTTGATGTCCGCGTCGATGCCGAGCTTGCGGTTGATCTTGTAGCGACCAACCTTTGCGAGGTCATAGCGCTTGGAGTTGAAATAGAAGTTGTCGAGCAGGGCGCGAGCGGCCTCGGCAGCAACTTGCTCTCCCGGACGGAGCTTGCGGTAGATGTCCTTGAGCGCCTCTTCTTTGGTGAGGATGTTGTCCTTCTCGAGTGTGAGCTCGATCGAGGGGAAGCCCTTGAACTCCTCGAGGATCTGTTCGCTCGTGAGACCGAGCGCCTTCAGGAATACCGTGACGGACTGCTTGCGCTTGCGGTCGATGCGAACGCCGACCTGGTCACGCTTGTCGATCTCGAACTCGAGCCATGCACCGCGGCTCGGGATGATGCGAGCCGAGAAGATGTCCTTATCGCTGAGCTTCTCCGGGGTGCGGTCGAAATAGACGCCGGGCGAACGCACGAGCTGCGAAACGACGACGCGCTCGGTGCCGTTGATGATGAAGGTGCCCTTCGGGGTCATGAGCGGGAAGTCGCCCATGAAGACCGTCTGCGTCTTGATCTCACCGGTGAGGTGGTTCATGAACTCTGCGTTCACGTAGAGCGGAGCGGCGAAGGTCTTGCCGCGCTCCTTGCACTCGTCGATCGTGTACTTGGGCTCTTCGAGCTCTGGCTCGGTGAACGAGAGCTGCATGGTCTCGCCGAGATCCTCGATCGGCGAGATCTCTTCGAAGATCTCATCGAGGCCACTGCGGGCAGGCAGGTCGGTGCGGCCAGCCGCGAGACCGGCGTCAAGACGAGTTCGCCAGTCGTCGTTTCCAACGAGCCAGTCGAAACTCTCGGTCTGCAACGCAAGAAGGTCAGGGACCGTCAGCGTGTCAGTGATCTTGGCGAATGACAGCCGCGATGCGGTGCGACCGTTCTTGAGGGACCCGTTCTTTTTTGATGAACCAGCATTGCTTGATGAACCAGCAGTGTTTGATGAACCAGCATTGGACGCAGTGCGCGCAGCAGCCAAGGAAATAACCTCCGTGAACCCCGTCGGGTTCTCATGCCGAATAGTCGGCGATCGGTAATGAAATGCTCACCAGAACCCAAGAAAGATCTGCCCCGCCGCTATACTCGGGGCACGCCAGCTGTCCGCAATATGACGGCATGGGTGAATGTGAGCGCAAGGGTCAACTATAAGCGCCGACGCGCCCGCCGTGCAAGTTGTTTCTTGACGGATTTCTTCAATTCGGCTATAAGTCGATCGGTTGAGTTCTTTCACGGCGGCGAGAGTGGCGTCTCCAGTGCTGCGCCGTGGCTTCGTGAAGCTGTGGCAAAGTCAATCCCGTGACGCAATCCCCTAACCGAGTTCTCGCCGTGAGCGGGTTCCGCGCGGTGATCGAGGCAGACCGGTGGGTCCCGGGGGCGTTCACGCTCGTCGTGGATGGCACGCCCCAGTCGCACGTCAACCTCGACGACCCGAGCCAACTGTTCTTCGAGTACATCCAGCGAATGGGCCACGTCATCGACCAGGTGCGCATGCCGGGTGAACCCATCACCGCCGTGCATCTGGGCGCTGGCGCACTCACGCTTCCTCGCTACATCGAAGCAACCCGGCCGGGGTCCCGGCAACAGGTCGTCGAACTGGAAACCGATCTCGTCGACCTCGTGCGAGCCGAACTGCCATGGTCACGTCACGCTGCGATTCGGGTGCGCCACGGGGATGCGCGTGAGGTGCTCGGCAAGTTTCCGGCTGGCCTGCGCGGCACGGTCGACCTGCTCGTTGCTGACGTTTTCAGCGGGGCGCGAACCCCGGCTCATGTCACGAGTATCGAGTTCTATGAGGCGGCAGCGGCACTGCTGTCGGCCGACGGCATCCTGCTCGTGAACGTTGCAGACGGCCCTGGCCTCGCATTCGCACGCGGGCAAGCCGCCACCCTGTCGGCCGCGCTCGGGCACGTCGCGGCGCTCGCCGAAACGCAAATACTCAAAGGTCGCCGCTTCGGCAACATTGTGCTTGTCGGATCAGCTCGCCCGCTTCCGTTCGACTGGATGCCACGACTCCTCGCTGCCGGGCCCCATCCGTCGAAGGTCGTGGCCGGAGCCGAGCTGCGCGAGTTCATCGCCGGCGCTGCGATTGTGACCGATGCGACCGCGGTGCCATCGCCGCCCCCTTCGAAGAACATCTTCCAAGTGCGGTGAAATAGTCCTATGCGCACAACGATCGCGGTGCTTGCCGCCGTCACCCTCCTGACCGTTGGGTGTGCCGCCCAA
>JBBQLW010000177.1:0-3341 GCA_038328315.1 Actinomycetales bacterium | reverse complement strand
AGTTTGGGAATAGTGTCAACCTGAACAGCCCTCGGAACAGTCGAGAGAGCATGACCATGACCTTGAAGACCAACCGCTCCGCCGCGAGCCTCCTGCTTGCCGCCGCCATCGCCGCGGCCCTCGTCGCCTGTGCGCCGTCAGATCTGGCGCCCTCTACAAGTCCTGCGCCGGCAGCAAGCCCTGCGGCGACACCAACAGCCAGCGCGAGCGCAGCGGCGGCACTCAGCCCGCAACCGATCATCGACCTCACCTGCGCTGAACTTCTTGCAGACTCGACGGTTGCTGCGCAGTTCGCGGTGCCGGTAGCACCTGCCGATGCCGCGATCTCGATGATGACGGCGTCATTCTTCTCGATTTCATCTGCCTTTGTCGTGCGGTCGCTCGGCGGTCTCGCGTGCGAGTGGAACAACGGCGAGTCGTACAGCAGTTCGCGCGGCTACAACGGTGCGTACGTGGGTTACCGAGTAGTCGTGCTCCCGGATGCCACCAGCCAGTGGGCGAAGTACATCGCCTACTACGGGCCAGAAGGCGAAGGGCAGTACTGCAACAGCATTTCCACCGGCGTGCTCAGTTGCTCGAGCAATGACCCCGTCGGCGACTTGTGGGTCGAGATCGAAACCTTCGGCGTGACTTCAGAGGCGGCGGCAACAGCGTTGCGCGACAGCGTCATCGACATAGTTTCGGCTGCGGCACCCGTCGCTCTAGTCTGGGTACCACCGGCAGGGACTCTGCCGTTACCGACAGACTGCGCCAGCTTGGTGCCATACAGTACCGTCACTTCGGCGCTGGGCTCCAGCGCGCCGCTCGAGGGGTTCAAGGGCGGCGGCGGCGGTTGGAGCTTGCGGGCCGGCGCTAACGTGAACGCCGGAGTCGGCGGGTGCGGATGGTTCTACCCCGACTCGGATTACAGTTTTGGAAACATCAGCACCCTTGCCGGTGCTGCGTGGGCCTGGGATCAGGCGCGGCCCGCGTTGACGACCCCAGCAGTTCCAGAACCACTCGTGATCGCCGGCTTAACCGCCGCGGACGAGGCCTGGATTCGTTGCGCGCCTGCGAACGCCGAGTGCGTCGTCGACCTCGTGATCGGCGGTAACTGGATCGAGTTCTACCTATGGCCAGACGAGGGCCTCGGTTTCGTGACGGCCGATCGACGCGCTGCTGCGACGGCGATCGCCGAAGGCGTGGTCGCGACACTCAGGCCATAGCACTCAGGCCCTAGCAATAAGGCCTAGCACTCCGGCAGACGCGCCCTCGCCTACTCCGCTAAAAGCTTCTGCCGATCTCGCCGAGGCGCTTCACGCGCTCGGCGAGCGGTGGGTGGGTTGAGAACAGTCGATCCATGAACCCAGGCTTGGTCGGGTCCGAGATCCACATGTGTGCCATCGTGGAGTTCTGGCGCCGCATCGGCCTGCCGTATTGCCCAAGCTTGGTGAGCGCGCTGGCGAGCCCTTCCGGATGGCGCGTCGTGAGGGCGCCGGTGGCATCCGCCAGATATTCGCGCTGGCGCGAAACCGCGGACTGCACCACTGCCGCAACGATCGGCGCAATGATGAACGCCGCAAGCCCGAGCACGAGCACGGCCGGGTTGTTGTTGTTACCCCGCCCACCGAAGAACGACATTCGCAACAGAATGTCTGCGATGAAGCCAACCGCCACCACGAGCCCGAACACGATCATCGATACCCGGATGTCGTAATTCTGTACGTGACCGATCTCGTGCGCCATGACGCCCTCGAGTTCAGAGTCGTCGAGCAGTTCGAGGAGTCCAGTGGTCGCAGCAACCGAGGCGTGTTGCGGATCACGCCCGGTCGCGAAGGCATTCGGTGACGGGTCGTCGATGATGTAGACCTTCGGCATTGGCGTGCCGGTCGTGATCGAGAGGTTTTCGACGATGCGGTAGAGCCGCGGGTTGTCGGACTTCTGGATCTGGTGTGCCCCGCTGAGCGCGAGCGCTTGACTGCCCGCGGCGAAGTACTGGATGAGTGCGTACCCGGTCGCCACAACGAGGGTGATGATCACGATTGTGAGGTCGTTGTAGATCACGCTCGCCAGAAAGCCGAGCCCGCCAATGATCAGCAGGAACAGCAGAATGATGAAGACTGTGTTGCGCTTATTCTTCGCTATCGCGCGATACATGCCGGGCGAAAACTAGAACTGCACGCGAGGCGGCTCAGCGATGGCTGCCGAATCGGCGACCTCGAAGAACTCGCGCTCGACAAAACCAAGGCCGCGAACGAAGAGCGTGTTCGGAAAGAGCTTGATCTTCGTGTTGAGCTCGCGCACACCACCGTTATAGAACCGGCGGCTCGCCTGAATCTTGTCCTCGGTGTCGACGATCTCGCCCTGGAGCTGGAGGAAGTTCTGGCTGGCCTGCAGCTGCGGGTATGCCTCAGCGACGGCGAAAATCGACTTGAGGGCTTGCTGCATGTGATTCTCGGCGGCCGCGGCATCCGCCGGTCCCTGCGCGCCAATGGTCTCTGCACGCGCCTTCGTGACGTTCTCGAAGACCTCCTTCTCGTGCGCTGCGTAGCCCTTGACTGCTTCGATGAGGTTCGGCAGCAGATCGGCTCGGCGCTTGAGCTGAACGGTGATGTCGCTCCACGCCTCGTCGACGCGCACGTTGAGGGTGACGAGTGAGTTATAGGTCGTCAGAAGGTAGACGCCGACAACGACGACGAGGAGAACAATGACGCCGAGAACAATGAGGATTTCCATACCGGCAACTATAAGGGAGTGACCCGGCTCCGAGGTATGCGTCTCAGGCGATTGCGAGTGGCCGGCGTGTCAGGATCGCGAGGCCAGTACCTGCTGCAGCCAGCGGTATGACCGCTTTGGCGTGCGCTCGAGGGTATCGAAATCGACCCGAATCAGTCCGAATCGTTCCCGGAAGCCGGTGGCCCACTCCCAGTTATCCATCAGCGTCCACACGTAGTAGCCGCGCACGTCCAGCCCCTCCGCGCCGTCGAATGCGACTGCGAGATGCTCGGCCAGGTAGCGAATCCGACTCGCGTCATCCACTGAACCGTCGGCCGCAACGGCATCATCGAAGCTCGCCCCGCCCTCGGTGATGTACAGCGGTGGTAGCGCAGCACCGTAGCGCGAGGCGTAGTCCCGCAAGCTGTCGCCCAGAAAACCGGGTGCGATCGGCCAACCGAAGCCCGTCTTCTGGTACTCGGGAAATTCGGCCAAGTGGAACGGCAGCCCGCGTAGGCCGGGCGCCGACGTGCCGTCCGGGCTGCGATCGTGCGGTGGCGCCCCTGCCGCGATGCGAGTCGGAGCGTAGTAGTTGAGACCATAGAAATCCAGCGGCTGATGGATGGTTGTCAGGTCGTTCTGATCAA
>JBBQLW010000176.1:0-3357 GCA_038328315.1 Actinomycetales bacterium | reverse complement strand
CCGCGCAGCCACTGTGCCGCAAGAACGACGGCGACGACGAGCACCACGGCAAGTGGGACGACCCAGACCAGGGCGAACCAGCGGCTTCGTGTGGCCTCCGGTCCCGGCGTGGTGCTCTGCATGCTCGGGTGAAGCCTCTCGGTCAGTGCTGGGCTACTAAGAATATCGTGAGCCGACCGCCACGGTGTGAAGGCTGATGTCTGAGTGCTCCGTTTCCGACGGCGCGGCAACGCTCACCCGCGCCGAACTCAACGGTAGCGTCGCCCTTCGTCACGTCGGTACAGCCACACAGCAAGCGCACCGGCCACCACCGTCCAGGCCAGGGCACCAAAGACCGCCCACGCTTCGGGAGTCGTCACCTCAGCGGCGCTGATCACCAGATCGCGCGCGTGTCGCGCTGGAATGAAGCGAGAGATTGCGTCCAACCAGTCCGGAAATAGCTGCGGTGGCAGAAACAATCCTCCGGCGAATGCAAAGCCGAACATGACCACCTGAATGATCGCGATCGCCGCCTTGGAAGCAAAGGCATAGCCGACACATACGGCGATCAACAGAAACGGGATGCTCGTCAAAGCCAACGTGATGAAACCGAGCACGAAGCCCAGTGCCGAGACGGTTGCAGCGGTAGTGAGCGCGCCCAGAACGACGACGGGGATGATCGCGGCGAGACTGATCACGCTCGTCGCCGTGAGTTGGGCCCCGATGCGCACCGTTGACGACAGCGGCAGGCTGCGCAAGTACGGATCCCACGGCTTCTCGCGGCTCTCAGCGATCGACAGCCCTAGGTTGAAGAGTGAGCTCGCCAGCACGGCAAAAACTGAGAGCGAGATCACCGCTTGAGTCGCAAACACCGGATCATCGGCGACCACGCGGTTCGGCACAACAAAGAACAGCAACGACATGGCGGGAAAAGCCATCGCTCCAATCACGGCGATCGGTACGCGCATCGTTTCGACCAGGATGGCGCGAACGTGCGAGCCATACAGGCGCAGCGGAGACACCGTCGGCGTGCGAGATTCAGTGTTGGTGGAGGTCATGAGCGGACCCCTTCTGAGTGGATGCCGGGGTGGGCATCTGAGCGAGTGTCGGTCGACGTATCGGTCGACCTGTCGGTGAGAGCAAGGAAGGTCTCTTCGAGGCTGCTACCGCGCACGGTGAGCCCTCCAAAAGTAAGACCCGAGTTGACGAGCGAGCGCACGAACTCGTCAGAATCGCTCACGGCGAGCTCAAGGCGCCCGCCGGCTTCGCCCAGCTGAGACATCACGATGCCGGGAAGCTGCTGAACCCGATCGGCGTCAGTCGTGGTGAGCGTCACGATCGACGAAGAAACGCGCGAGCGAACGGCCTCGAGCGTGTCATCGACAATCACGCGCCCGTGATCGATCACGACGACGCGCTCGGCGAGGGCCTCGATTTCTTCGAGATAGTGGCTGGTGACGACGACCGTCGTACCCGCGGCACGATGACGGCGGATGGCTGCCCACAGCCCGTGCCGGGCATCCACGTCGAGGCCTGTTGTTGGCTCGTCGAGCAGCACGAGGCTCGGACGGCCGACAAAGGCAAGCGCCACGGCGAGTCGGCGTTTTTGGCCGCCCGAAAGCGCTCCGCACTGGCGGCGAAGCAGGTCGGCGAACCCAAACTCGTCGGCGAGCTCAGCCGTGGGTACGCGCTCGGCAAAGTGTGCGGCGACGAGGTCGACGACCTCGCCAACGCGCAATGTGTCGGGCAGAGCGGTCTCCTGTGGCGTGCTGCCGAGCTGGGCGCGGTATCTCGCGTTTGTCGGATCACCGCCGAACAAGGCGACTGTTCCCGAAGAAGGGCGGCGCCTACCCTGCAGCAGCGAGAGCAGGGTTGATTTGCCGGCACCGTTGGGGCCGAGCATCCCGAGAATCTCACCGGAGTGGATGTCAAGACTGACGTCGTCGAGTGCCAGCTGGGGGCCGAAACGCCGCGAAACGTGATCGACGTGGGCAAGTGCGGTGGCCGCGCTCGAGGTGTTCATTTCTCTCCTCCTAGTAGTGCGCGTAGGGCATCGGTGTAGTCCTCAAAGGCGCGACGGCCGCGCCGAGTGAGGGTGACAAAGGTGACGGGGGTGCGGCCTTGGTGAGCCTTGGTGACGCTGACGTACTCGGCGTCCTCGAGCTTGCGCAGATGGGTCGACAGGTTTCCCGCCGTCATGTCGAGCAGCTCTTGCAGTCGCGGAAACGTGATGCGATCACCGTCGTCGAGCGAGGCCAGGGTCGCCGAAATGCGCAAGCGTGCGGCGGCGTGGATGACCGGGTCGAGTTCGATCATCACCGACCCCGCTTCAGCCCCAGCTGCATGGCGACGGCGGCGATGAGGAATGATCCGCCGCCAAGCACCGCCATCACGACGTTGTTCGTCGGCGCTCCGAAGAAGGGTGCAACGACGGCCGTCACCATGATGATCGCGCCGAGGACCACCTGACTTACCGAGCGCCAGAGGGCTGCGCCCATTAGGAAGAGAAGGCCCGTGGTCATGCCGAATCCAGCAGGAAGGTAGAGCGAGATGAGAGCGCCATCGGCTCCCGCGCGAGCCAGAGCGACGCCGATGAGGTACACCGCGACAAAGCTCGCTGAAGAACTGATGCCGAAGACAGTGCCTCCGAAGCCCGACGCCACGCGCACGCCGCGGCCCAAACGCGAGATGACGATCACCGAAACGATGCTCGCGGCAAGGAAGATCGCCCCGAAAATCGCACCCGCCACGGCGAGTGGAAGCTGGAACCATGGGTTGCCGCCGTCGTAGCCCGACCAAAGGGCGAGAAAGCCGACCCCCCAGGCGATGCCCCACATGACAAGCACCCACGGTATGCCGCCTAACTGGTTGCGTTCGACGGAGCGTTGCTGATCGCGAATCAGCGCGAGTGCGGCGTCGGGGCTTGGCAGCGGTTCGTCGCCGTCTGCGGGCGTTTGGTTCACCATCATGCTTACTTTGTAACGCAAAGTAGTTTGTATGTCAAGCTCATTCGTCAGCCGCCACCCACAGACCCGGGGACCCGGGGACCGCGGGGCAGTACGCCGACCACCGAACGCAAGGCGCACGACCGCACGGATCTAGACTGGAGGGCTGATGACTGCGACCGACGGGGGCCTTGTGCCTCGCATCCCGAGCTTGGCGATCAGGTACCCGCCTGACCTGCCGGTGTCGCAACGGCGGGACGATATCGCGCACGCGCTGACCGAGCACCAAGTCGTGATCGTCGCGGGCGCGACCGGCTCTGGCAAGACCACGCAGATCCCGAAGATGCTGCTTGAGCTCGGCTACCACTCGATCGGACACACCCAGCCGCGGCGCATAGCGGCACGCACGATCGCCGAGCGCATCTCGGAGGAA
>JBBQLW010000175.1:0-3363 GCA_038328315.1 Actinomycetales bacterium | reverse complement strand
CGCCTTCGCAATGACCGAGACGGGCCACGGTTCGGATGTCGCGAGCATCGGCACGACCGCCACTTACGACCCGGCAACCGACGAGTTCGTGATCAACACGCCGTTCCGCGCGGCGTGGAAGGACTACCTCGGCAACGCCGCTCTGCACGGCAAAGCTGCGGTCGTCTTCGCGCAGCTGATCACAAACAACGTCAACCACGGCGTGCACGCCTTCTACGTACCACTACGTGACGACAACGGCTTCCTGCCGGGCATCGGCGGAGAAGACGACGGCCTCAAGGGTGGCCTGAACGGGATCGACAACGGCCGCTTGCACTTCACGAATGTTCGCATCCCCCGCACTGACTTGCTCAATCGCTACGGCGACGTCGACGCGAAAGGCAACTACACCTCGGCGATCACGAGCCCAGGCCGTCGCTTCTTCACCATGCTCGGAACGCTCGTGCAGGGGCGCGTTTCGCTCGACGGCGCATCCGTGGTTGCCAGCAAACTCGCGCTCACCATTGCGGTGCGCTACGGCACCGAGCGCAGGCAGTTCACCACCTCGGGCGACGAGGAAGAGGTGCTGCTCGACTATCAACGCCACCAGCGGAGACTGCTGCCGCGCCTCGCCCAGACCTATGCAATGTCATTTGCTCACGAGGTCTTCCTGACGAAGTTTGACGCTGTGTTCTCGGGCGCTGAAGACACGGACGCTGACCGTCAGGATCTTGAGACGATCGCCGCAGCGCTCAAGCCGCTCAGCACCTGGGGTGCGCTCGATATCATTCAGGAGTCGCGCGAAGCATGCGGCGGGCAAGGCTACCTCGCCGAGAATCGTCTCACCCAACTGCGCGCCGACCTCGACATCTATGCGACCTTCGAGGGTGACAACAACGTGCTCTTACAGCTTGTCGCTAAGCGCTTGCTCACTGACTACTCGCGAAAGTTTGCCAAAGCGGATGCCGGTGCCCTCGCGCATTTCGTTGTTGATCAGGTGAGCGAGGCCGCCGTCAATCGCTCCGGCTTGCGTCAACTTGCACAGAACGTTCGCGACTTCGGTTCAACTGGCCGCTCGATCGGGTACGTTCGCGACACCGATTCGCAGCGCCAACTGCTCACCGATCGCGTGCAGACGATGGTGGCCGATGTCGCGGCCAAGTTGCGCCCAGCACCCCGCCTGCCGCGAGCCGAAGCCGCGGCGCTGTTCAACCGGCATCAGAACCAGCTCATCGAGCTCGCGTACGCGCACGGTGAGTTGCTGCAGTGGGAGGCGTTCACCGACGCCGTCGAGCAGATCGAGCACGACGACACTCGTCAGGTGTTGACCTGGCTGCGCGACCTGTTCGGACTGGGCCTGATCGAGAAGGACCTCGCGTGGTATCTGATTCACGGCCGGCTCTCGTCAACTCGCGCGCAAGCGATCACCGACTACATCGACGACCGGCTGTTGCCGCGGTTGCGCCCACAAGCCCTCGACCTGGTCGAGGCCTTCGGTTACGGGCCGGAACACATCCGGGCCGAGATCGCGACCGGAGTCGAGCGCGTGCGTCAAGACGAAGCGCGCGAGTACTACGCCGACCGTCGCGCTCGCGGCGAAGAGCCGATCGACGAGAAAGACGTCACGGCGAAGCAGCGGTAGTCGGAGTCGAAGTCGTTGTGGCCTGTTCGTCATCATCGCTGCGACGGGAACTGTCGAGGCGCAGGGTGGCAAGGAAGCCGAGGGCGAGGAAACCAGCGGCCGCAAACGCACCGAGACGGGTCGAGTCGCTAAATGCTTGGCGGGCGTCAGCCGCGACATCCGCCGACTGGGCGTCGAGCCCCGCGATTGCCCCGCCAGCGGAGTCGACGACGGCGTTGACGATCTGGGTGGCCTGCGCGGCCGGGATCTCGGGGCGGGCATCCAGCTTGTCTTGAAGGTTCGCGCCGAGGCTGGTGAAGAGGATTGTTCCGAGGATCGCGATTCCGAGAGCCGAGCCGACCTGGCGCGACGTGCTTTGCGTGCCAGAACCTTGACCGCTCTGATTGAGCGGTACATCCTTGAGGATCACGCTCGTGAGCTGTGCGGTCGCGAGCCCAACACCGAAACCGTAAATGAAGACCCCCGGAACGATCTGCCACCATTGGGCGGTCGGGGTGATGTTGATGGCGACGATCACGATGCCGATGATTTCGGCAAGGATGCCGACGCGCACGATCGTGACCGGCGAGATCTTGTTGCCGAATGCGCCGGCAAACCCGCTCGCGACGAACGAACCGATCGCGAGGGCGAGAATAATCAGGCCAGCCTGAAGCGCGTCGTAGCCCAGCACGTTTTGCAGCCACAGTGGCAGGGACAGGATGAGCCCGAACTCGCCGAGTGAGACGATGAGTGCGGCGATGTTGCCGTTGCGGAACGACGGGATGCGCAGCAGGCCGAATGCGAGCATCGTTGATTTGCCCTGTTTCTCGCGGTGCAGTCCCCAAGCGATGAATGCTGCAAGGGCGACGAGTGTGAGCAAGAACACGAATGGAACCGGCGAGATGTCCAAGGTCCAGAAGTCCGGCGGTTCGTTGCTGAGCCACCAGCCAAACGTTCGCCCTTCGATGAGACCGAAGACGAGGCTCGCGAACAGGATGACCGAAAGAATCGCACCGACGATATCCACCCGCCGGGGGATGCCCTGCTCGCGCGACTCGGCCACCGTGATCAGGATGCCGATGATGATGATGATGCCGAGGGGCACGTTGATGCCGAACGCCCAGCGCCACGAGAAGTAGGTCGTCAGCCACCCGCCGAGGAGCGGTCCGACAGCAGCCATACCGCCGATGGTTGAGCCCCAGACCGCAAAGGCGATCGCGCGCTCGCGACCGCGGAAGGTCGCGTTGATAATCGACAGCGAAGCCGTCAGAATCATCGCCCCGCCGACGCCCTGCACCAGTCTCGAAAGGATCAGAAGCTCGCCAGTGCTCGCGAGTGCCGCGAAGACGGACGAGACCGCGAAGAGCACAACGCCGAGAATGGTGATGAGGCGTCGACCATAGCGATCGGCGAGCGTGCCGAACACGAGCAATAGCGAGGCAAAGACGAGGGTGTAGCTCTCCTGTACCCACTGCACTTGTGTCGATGTGATACCGAGATCGGCCACGATCGACGGAATGGCGACGTTGACGATTGTTGAGTCGACGATGATGAGCGCCACGGCGATGCTGATGAAGACGAGGCCAAGCCAACGAGTCTTTTCGGATGCCACCTCGCCACCCTACGCCTGTCGTGGCGACCTGACCATCCGCTGGTGCCAAGGTTTCGCGGACACCGATCAACGAGTCGCCCTTCATGAATGTGTACGCATATGTGATCATCCTTGCTAAAATAGACACATGCCTACTGCCCGGTCTTTTTCC
>JBBQLW010000174.1:0-3369 GCA_038328315.1 Actinomycetales bacterium | reverse complement strand
ATTTACATCGACCTCCACTTGCTGCACGAGGTCACGAGCCCGCAAGCATTCGACGGGTTGCGGCTCGCCGGCCGCCCGGGTCGCCGCACAGATCTGACGCTTGCGACGGAGGATCACAACACCCCGACGCTGCTGATCGATCGACCGATCGCCGACCCGATCAGTCGGATCCAGATCGACACGCTGCGGGCAAACGCCAAGGAGTTCGGCGTTCGGTTGCATTCGCTCGGCGACATCGAGCAGGGGATCGTGCACGTCGTCGGCCCGCAGCTCGGCCTCACGATGCCGGGCATCACTGTCGTCTGCGGCGACTCGCACACTTCCACCCACGGTGCGTTCGGGGCGATGGCGCTCGGCATCGGCACGAGTGAGGTCGAGCATGTGCTCGCCACCCAGACCTTGCCGCTCAAGCCGTTCAAGACGATGGCAATCACTGTCGACGGCGAGCTCAAGCCCGGAGTGACAGCGAAGGACATCATCCTCGCGATCATCGCCAAGATCGGCACCGGCGGCGGCCAAGGGTATGTGCTCGAGTACCGCGGTAGTGCCATCCGCGCGCTCTCGATGGAGGGCCGCATGACCGTCTGTAATATGTCGATCGAGGCGGGTGCGCGTGCCGGCATGGTTGCTCCGGATGCCACGACCTACGCCTATCTCAAGGGTCGCCCGCACGCGCCAGAGGGTGCCGACTGGCACGACGCGGTTGCCTACTGGGAGACGCTCGCCACCGACGACGACGCAGTCTTTGACGCCGAAGTGTTCCTCGACGCGAACGAGCTTGAACCCTTCGTCACGTGGGGCACCAACCCCGGCCAGGGCGTCTCGCTCAGCGGTGTCGTGCCGAACCCCGCAGACTTCACCGACCCGAACGAGCGAGCCTCTGCCGAACGCGCCCTCGCGTATATGGATCTCGCAGCCGGCACCCCGATGAAGGCGATCCCGGTCGACGCGGTCTTCATGGGCTCGTGCACGAACTCGCGCATCGAAGACCTGCGAGCATTCGCGAGCGTGATTAAGGGCCAGAAGAAGGCGGATGGCGTTCGCGTCATGGTGGTGCCAGGGTCTGCGCGCGTGCGTCTCGAGGCCGAGGCCGAGGGCATCGACAAGATCGTCGAGGAGTTCGGGGCCGAATGGCGCTTCGCGGGCTGCTCGATGTGTCTCGGGATGAACCCGGATCAGCTCGCGCCGGGCGAGCGCTGCGCATCCACCTCGAATCGCAACTTCGAGGGCCGGCAGGGCAAGGGCGGACGCACCCACTTGGTGAGCCCGCTCGTCGCCGCCGCCACCGCCATCCGTGGCACCCTCTCCAGCCCCTCAGACGTGATGGCGGTGAGCGTGTAGTGGACAAGATCGAAACGGTTACCGGCATAGGCGTGCCGCTCAAGCGCTCAAACGTTGACACCGACCAGATCATCCCGGCCGAGTTCCTCAAGCGTGTGACCAAGACCGGGTTCGACGACGCGCTGTTCTACGCCTGGCGGCAGGATCCTGAGTTCGTGCTCAACCGGGCGCCGTTCGCCGTGGCATCCCCGCCCCAGAATCGCATTCTTGTTGCCGGTCCGGATTTCGGCACCGGATCGAGCCGCGAGCACGCGGTCTGGGCGCTGCGCGACTACGGCTTTCAAGCGGTGCTGAGCGCACGCTTCGGCGACATCTTTCGCGGCAACTCCGGCAAGCAAGGGCTCGTGGCGGCGCAACTCGCCGAGCGTGACATCGAGGCCATCTGGGCAGCCATCGATGCGGCGCCGGGCATCGAAATCACCGTCGATCTCGTCGAGCGCGAGGTGCGAATCGGAGCCGCAAGCTACCCTTTCGAAATCGATGATTACACTAGATGGCGTTTGCTCGAAGGCCTGGACGACATCGCACTCACCCTGCGCGACGAAGCACAGATCACAGCATTCGAGGCGCAGCGCGAACGCTGGCGGCCAGTAACCCTGCCCGCCAGGTAACCCTGCCCGCCAAGTAACCCTGCCCGCCAAGTAACATGACCGGCCACCAGCCGCATGAAAGGGACACATGAACTCACTGACCAAGGATGCCAAGAAGGCAGCCGAGCGAGTGGGTCTGCTCTCCGACAAGATCGTCATCAACGGCGGCAAGCCGCTCAAGGGCCGTATCGAGGTGCGCGGCGCCAAGAACCTCGCCACGAAGGCGATGGTCGCGGCGCTCTTGGCGGACACCCCGAGCGTCCTGCGTGACGTTCCAGACATCAGCGATGTCGTCATTGTCACCGGCATGCTCGAGGCCTACGGTGTTTCGGTCGCGCACGTCGGCGACGGCGAGCTTCGTCTCGACCCCTCGAACGTGCTCAAGGCCCACTTTGCCGAGATCGATGCGCTGGCCGGTTCGAGCCGCATCCCGATCCTGTTCTGCGGCCCGTTGCTGCACCGTCTTGGCGAGGCGCTGATCCCAGACCTCGGCGGGTGCCGCATCGGGGATCGACCAATAGATTTCCACATGGATGCCCTGCGCGCGTTTGGCGCGGTCGTTGACAAGAGCTACGAGGGTATCCGCCTGACCGCTCCGGACGGCCTGCACGGCGCGTACATCGAGTTGCCATTCCCGAGCGTTGGTGCGACCGAGCAGGTCTTGCTCACTGCGGTGCTCGCCAACGGTGTGACTGAGCTCAAGAACGCGGCCATCGAGCCCGAGATCATGGACCTCATCGCGATCCTGCAGAAGATGGGCGCGATCATCACGGTCGAGCCGAATCGCGTCATCTTCATCGAGGGCGTCGAGAAGCTGAGCGGCTACGAGCACCGCGCGATCTCGGACCGCAACGAGGCGGCGAGCTGGGCATCCGCCGCTCTGGCAACCGGTGGCGACATTTTCGTGGCTGGCGCGCGCCAGCAGGAGCTGATGACCTTTCTCAACATCTTTCGCAAAGTCGGCGGTGCCTTCGACATTCACGAGGACGGCATCCGTTTCTACCACCCGGGCGGGCCACTCAAACCGGTCATGGTCGAGACGGCCGTGCATCCAGGGTTCATGACCGACTGGCAGCAGCCGCTCATCGTCGCCCTCACTCAAGCAGAGGGGCGCAGCGTCGTGCACGAGACCGTGTACGAGAATCGCTTCGGGTTCACGGATGCCCTCATCAAGATGGGCGCAAACATCGTCGTGCACAAAGATGGTCTCGAATCCATCAGCCGCCGGGTGCCGCGCCGACCGCTCGAACAGGCGGCGGTGATCACCGGGCCAACACCGCTGCACGGTGCGGACATCGAGATTCCCGACCTGCGCGGTGGCTTTAGTCACCTGATTGCCGCGCTCACAGCCGAGGGCCAGTCGACGGTGACGAACGTCGGCATCATCGCGCGTGGCTACGAGCACTTCATCGACAAGCTCCGGCTGCTCGGCGCCGAT
>JBBQLW010000173.1:0-3387 GCA_038328315.1 Actinomycetales bacterium | reverse complement strand
TAGCCCACACGAGCCAATGCCCTACAACGCGCGGCCCGATCAGCCATTGCCTGCGTAAGTTGCTGCAAAGAAGCATGATGTCGAGGCAGTACTAGCCCCTGACCAGGGCTGTTAGAGCGGAGACGGAGGGATTTGAACCCTCGGAACCCGTGAGGGTTCTCCACCTTAGCAGGGTGGTGCACTAGGCCGAACTATGCGACGTCTCCTAGTTGTTCGTCAGCAATCATAGCTACTTGCGGTGGACCGCCGGAATCGGCGTGGGCGTCAAACACGCTTGTGCCGCAGGTTGTCCACATTTCGGAGGACACCTAGACTTTACGGAGACGTGTCTGCTGTGGATTCCGCGCCCTCCGTCGCTTTCGTCTGGCTGGCTCCTGACACCGCATCGGAGCCAGCCAGCGCTACCGTCGGTGGCCGTGCTCAGAAGCCTGCGCTGCTAGAAGGCGATTGAGCAGGTGTAATCAGCCGCAGTCTGGCCGCGAATACCTTCCACAACCGGTAGCCCGGTGTTGTCGATCGGCGCGACTGTGGGAGCATCAGTTGCAGTCGGATCGGGTGCGACGGGGCCCGGCGCATTGGGGTTGATCTCTGAACCTCGTCCGTCACCGGCAGCTTCGAGCAAGAAGGGTTGATCAGACGCAATCTGCGCCATAAGTTCATCGCCGAGACCCTCTAGCGGCTGGACCTTGCCCGAGTAGATCCCGGTCCCACCGGTGCGACCGGGATACTGCACAAAGGTGACGCGCTCGAGCGGGATGTCCTTCAGCGCGAGAGCAATGGAGGCCATCGTTGAGACATCGGCGAGGCTGCTCGAAAGAACCATGTTGCGGATCGCTGAGTTGGCAAGGTTGTAGACCTTCTTGACGTCCCCAAGCGTCTCTGAACTTTTCAGCGTGCGAACAAGTGATGATAGAAAGACCTGTTGCGAGCTAATCCGAGTCAGGTCGCTGCCGTCCCCGACACCTTTACGCGAGCGCAGAAAGGCGAGCGCGTCGCCCCCTTGCAGGGAGTACGTGCCAGCCGCAGGAAGGTTGATCCCGGAGTACTCATCGACAACGGGACCGTTCACGCAGACGTCAACACCGCCGATCGCATTGGACATATCGATGACCCCTTGAAACGAGATCATGCCCGCAAACTGGATTGGGAGGCCCGTGAGCAATTCGACAGTCTGCACAACACACGGCAGCCCGCCGTAGAACAGAGCCGTGTTAATTGGCTCCGTCGAGAAGCCTTTCGTGCCAGAACCGTCTTCCCAAGCGCACTCCGGAATGCCGACGACCATGTCACGCGGGAAACTAATCGCGGTGGCGTTGGTCTGATCTTGGGAGACGTGCAACAGCATGTTCACGTCATTCAGGACTGATTCGACCTCGTCCTCTGTACCACCAATACCGCCCTGGCCGACCCGGGTATCGGTGCCGACAATGAGGATGTTGAATCCCCCCTCGATCGCGCCTATCTGCGGGGGTGGGCCAAGCGTTTCGCTGACCAGCGTGACGACTTCGCGCTGCGAGTAGATGCTGTTGAACGCCACTGCACCAACCGACGCACCACTGATGAGCACGACTGCGAGAGTGGCGGCCACGAATTTCACGATGGTCGGCCAGGGGTTCGACTTCTTCAGTTGACCGTGGCGGGCAATCCCCTGCGACGCGGTTGATCTATTGGAGCGCGGACGCAACTCGCTCATGATAGATCCCTTTCCTAGCCCTGCAGTGGGGTTGATCACTCCGAGCGGAGGGCGTGGGATTCGAACCCACGAGACATTTCTGCCCACCAGTTTTCAAGACTGGCTCCATCGGCCGCTCGGACAGCCCTCCCGGTATGACCAAAAAACGAGTGTAACCGATCACGCAACCGTGACCCTGAAGATCGGCTAGAAGTTGGCCAGCAGTGTCGCTACGCCGTCGTCGAGGTCGGTTCCTGTCATTTCGCTCGCAACCTCGACCACCTCGGCCGGTGCCTGTCCCATCGCGACTCCGCGCCCCTCTGCGGATGCCCATTCCAGCATCTCGATGTCGTTGCGGCCGTCTCCGACCGCCATCACCTGCGAGCGCGGTATGCCGAGTATCTCGCGCACCCGCTCGAGCGCCGTGGACTTGTTGATACCGTCTGGCGCGATGTCGAGCCACGCTGTCCAGCCGACGTTGTAGCTGACTTTGTGGAGCCCCATCCGCTCGACGACCGAAAGGAAGTCCTCGACCCCGTGCTCCGGTGAAATGACGACGACCCGGGTTGCGTGAGTGGCCATGAGGCCAGCGAAGTCGACTTTCTCGCTGATCGCACCGAGCGTGCCATCCGGAAAGTAGCCTGTGTAGCGGTAGAGACCTTCCTCGTCTTCGACCGCGTAGTTTGCCGTCTCAAGACTCGAGCGGATGGTCGTCAGCACATCGCTCGGATCGAAGGTTTCGACATGGAAACGCCGGTACCCGGTCGGCGCTTCCGGATCGCGCGTCAAGGTGATCGCGCCGTTTGAGCACACGACGTATTGCGGCGCGATACCGAGCCGATCGAGAATCGGCATCGTCATGGCAACACTTCGCCCGGTCGCGAGCATCACTTCATGGCCGGCATCGCGAACACGCTGCACCGCAACGGTCACGCTGTCGTTGATCACGCCGTCTTCGCGTAGAACGGTACCGTCGATGTCTAGGGCGATGAGCCATTGCTCGGTCACGCCGGTGCCTCCAGCCGTTCGAGCCCGCCGAGGTAACGCCGAAGGGCCTGTGGGACGATCACCGAGCCATCCGCCTGCTGATGCGTTTCGAGAATCGCGACGATCCAGCGAGTGGTGGCGAGGGTACCGTTGAGCGTCGCGACCGGCGCGGTCTTGCCCGTGTCAGTGCGATACCGGATGTCGAGCCGTCGCGCTTGGTAGGTCGTGCAGTTACTGGTTGACGTGAGTTCGCGGTACGCACCCTGAGTCGGAATCCAAGCTTCAACGTCATACTTGCGCGCGGCGCTTGACCCGAGGTCGCCCGCCGCAACATCGATGACCCGGTAGGCCAATTCGCACGCCTGCAGCATGCGCTCTTGAAAGCTGAGCAAGCGTAGGTGCTCGGCTTCTGCATCGCCGGGCAGCACATAACTGAACATCTCGAGTTTGTTGAACTGGTGCACTCGAAGGATGCCCCGGTTGTCTTTGCCAGCGGAGCCAGCTTCGCGCCGAAAACAGGTCGACCAGCCGGCGTAGCGCAGTGGACCTGTGCCCAGATCAAGGATTTCATCGGCGTGGTAGCCGGCGAGCGCGACCTCGCTCGTGCCGGTGAGATAGAGATCGTCAGCTGGCAGATAGTAAATCTCGTCAGCGTGCTGCCCGAGGAAGCCGGTGCCGGCCATGATCTCAGGGCGCACGAGCGTTGGTGTGATGAGCGGAACGAAGCC
>JBBQLW010000172.1:0-3420 GCA_038328315.1 Actinomycetales bacterium | reverse complement strand
ACGTCGGCGTTCTCGTCGGCGTTCTCGTCGGCAGCCTCGTTGTTGACCTTCTGGCCTCCGTGCGGACGAACGATGTCGACGCTCAGCCACTCGTCGGCGATGCCCTCCATGAGGTCAGCCCCCCACTCCACGATCACGATGGAGCTGGAATAGTCAATGTCGAGGTCGTCGAGCTCCATCGCGCTGGTCAGGCGGTAGGCATCGACGTGAACGAGCGGAGCCTTCCCCTCCCGCGGATGCGTTCGGGCCAACACGAAAGTTGGGCTCGTGACAGCGCCACGAACCCCGAGCGCCGCACCGATGCCGCGGGTGAGCGTCGTCTTGCCCGCGCCGAGTTCACCGTTGAGGAGCACGAGGTCGCCCGCGCGCAACTCGGCCGCGATGCGCGTGCCGAGCTCGGCCATCCGCTCGGGATTCTCGATGCGCATCACACATACCGCCGAACGACCCGTGGGCCGATCCGCGTGACGATCTCATAGTTGATGGTGCCTGCGGCGGAGGCCCACTCGTCGACCGATGGAGCGCCTGTTGCCGGGTCCCCGAACAGCACAGCCCGATCGCCGACCGTGACCGCAGCGTCACCGACGTCGACGACAATCTGGTCCATAGCGATGCGGCCCGCCACACGGTAGGTGGACCCGTTGATCGAGACCGGACCGCCACCGGACGCCGAGCGCGGCACGCCGTCGGCGTAACCCACCGGCACGAGCGCGAGCGTCGCCGGACCAGTCGTGCGGTAGTCATAGCCGTACGAGACGCCGTGCCCAGCGCCAACCCGCTTGACGGCGGCGACCGATGCCGCCAGCGTCATCGCAGGAGTGAGACCCGAAACTGGCGTACCGTCCGGGGAGAGTCCGTAGACACCGATACCGAGCCGCACCATGCCGAATCGTGCCGCAGGCACGCGCAGCGCTCCTTCGGTGGCCGCGAGATGCACGAGCTCTGGCGTGAGACCGGCAGCGCGCGCCGCGGCGAGGGCCACAGTGAAGCGAGCGACCTGCGCGGCATCCGCTTCTTGGCCGGCATTCGCCAGATGGCTCCAGACGCCGCGAACAAGGAGTCGACCTGCGCGTTCGTGGGCAGCAGCCGCCTCAATGAGTACCGGCCACTGCGTCTCGTCAGCACCGTTCCGCCCGAGACCGCTGTCGACTTTCAACTGCACGATCGGTCGACCGGATGCCGCGACCACCCGCTCAAGCTGCTCCGGGTAGCTCACGCCGAGGTCGATACCAGCACCAATCGCCGCGGAGAAGTCCTCGGTCGGGTCATGCAGCCAGGCCAGAACGGGAGCCGTCACGCCTGCCGCGCGCAGCTCGAGAGCTTCGGTGGTATCGGCAACGCCGAGCCAGTCGGCACCTCCTTCGAGCGCGGCGCGTGCAGCCGGTACCGCTCCGTGGCCGTACCCGTTCGCCTTGACGATCGCCATGGTCGGGAGGTCGCCGGTCGCCGCGCTCACCGCTTGCACGTTCGCGGAGATCGCCCCAAGATCAATGACCGCTTCGCGCATTAGGACTCCGCGACGACGTAGGCGATCGCAATGCCGGCATCGTGGGCCATGGAGAGATGGATTGCCCGGATGCCGCGCGCATCGGCAATTGCCCGGGTGGATGCCTGCAAATCGAACGAGGGATTACCGAGAGCGTCGTTGACGACGAGCATGTCGTGCCATTGCACCCCGGTTGAGTCGCCGAGAGCCTTGATCAGGGCCTCCTTCGCGGCGAACCGTCCGGCGAGGGAGCGCAGGGATGTCGGCTTTCCATCCTTGCGTTGTTCGCTCTCAGCGAACAGGCGCGAGCGAAGGGCCGGCGTCCGCGTCATGGCGCGCTCAAAGCGCGCGATATCGACCAGGTCGACGCCGATTCCGACGATCACGTGTCATTCCACCGTGACAGACTTGGCGAGATTTCGGGGCTGGTCCACGTCGAGTCCCTTTGCCGCGGCGAGCTCCATGCTGAAGATGTGCAGCGGCACAACGGCCAACAGTGGCTCGAACAGGCTGCCGGCGAGTGGAATCGGGATGACCTCATCCGCGAACGGGAGCACCGCGGCATCCCCCTTTTCGGCGATTGCGATCACTCGGGCACCGCGCGCACGAATCTCTTGGATGTTCGAGACGACCTTCGGGTGCAGGGAGTTCGGGTCGCGCGGGCTCGGCACCACCACGATTACCACCTGCCCTGGCTCGATGAGCGCGATCGGTCCGTGCTTGAGCTCGCCGGCCGCGAATCCCTCGGCGTGGATGTACGCGAGCTCCTTGAGCTTCAACGCTCCCTCGAGCGCAACGGGGTAGCCGACATTGCGGCCGAGAAACAGTACCGACTGGGTGTCCGTCATCCACTGAGCGAGCTGGGTGATCTCACCCTGCGAAACGCTCAGCACCTCGGCGATCTTGTCTGGAATGGCCTGCAGCTCGACGACGTTCGCGCGAATATCGTCGTCGGTCAGGGTGCCGCGGACGGCAGCGAGATGAAGCCCGATCAGGTACAGCGCGGTCACTTGAGCGACGAATGCCTTGGTGGATGCGACGGCCACCTCGGGGCCGGCGTGCGTATACACAACCGCGTGAGACTCGCGAGCGATCGTGGCGCCTTGCGTGTTGCACACTGACAGCACGTGCGCTCCCGCCGCGATGGCGTGCTGCACCGCCACCAGGGTGTCCATCGTCTCGCCGGACTGGCTAATCGAAATGACAAGAGTCTTTTCGGTCAGGATCGGGTCGCGGTAGCGGAACTCGTGCGAGAGCTCTACATCGACCGGTATGCGGGCCCACTTTTCGATGGCGTACTTGCCGAGCATCCCGGCATATGAGGCCGTGCCGCAACCGATGATGACAATCCGATCGAGGTCCGCCAGCACAACGTCACCGATCGGGTCGAGCTCTTGGAGTTTGACGAGCCCGTCGGCGACACGGCCGAGAATCGTGTTGGCGACGGCGTCGGGCTCTTCGCTGATCTCCTTGGCCATAAAACTCGACCAGCCGCCCTTTTCGCTGGCAGAGGCATCCCACGCAACATCGAACTCTTCGGTTTCGACCGGGTTGCCCTCGAAGTCGATGACCTCTACCGAGTCCGGGCGGATCGTGACGATTTGGTCCTGGCCGATCGCGACGGCGCGGCGAGTGAACTCGACGAACGCCGCGACATCCGACCCCAGGAAGTTCTCGCCGTCGCCAAGGCCGATCACGAGCGGCGAGTTGCGTCTTGCGCCAACAACGACGCCGGGTTGATCCTCGTGCATGACGAGCAAAGTGAAGGCACCGTGCAGGCGCGACACAGCGCGGCGCAATGCCTCGGTGAGGTCGCCGACGGCAAGGAACTCTCGGCCGACGAGAATGGCGGCAACTTCGGTGTCGGTTTCGCTATGAAACTCTGCGCCCTGGCCGAGCAGTTCAGCTCTCAGCTCTGCGAAGTTCTCGATAAT
>JBBQLW010000171.1:0-3442 GCA_038328315.1 Actinomycetales bacterium | reverse complement strand
GTGAGCTCGGCGCGTGCGAGGGCCTCCTCGACAGCGACCCAAGCCAGCGACGCGCACTTGATGCGGGCGACATACTTCGAGACCCCGGCGAGCGCGACGGCGTCGCCGAGCAGCTCCTCGTCACCCTCGCTCTGGCCTTTTGAGTGCATGAGTTCGCGGAAGGCCGCGATCCGCGCCGTCACTTCGTCTGGGCTGAGCTCCATGAGCACTTCGTACATGAGCGACGCGGATGCCTGTGAGATTGCGCACCCGTTGCCGGTCCAGCTGACGCACGCGATACGGGTGGCCGTGGCATCCGCATGGAGGCGTACCGTGACCTCGTCACCACACGTGGGGTTGAGCTGGTGGGACTCGGCGATGGGGTGATCAACCAGACCACGGCCCTGGGGAAAGCGGGAGTGGTCGAGGATCACGTCGCGGTACAGGCTCTCGAGGTCGCTCATGCGTTCACCTCCGAGCGCGTTGCCGCGGACGAGAACGGGGCCACCGACGGGGCCGGATTCGCTCGCCCAGTGACCCCGAAGAACGGACGCACTCCGCGAACTGCCTCAAGAAACTCTTCGACCTCATCAGTCGTCGTGTAGAGGTACGCGCTCGCGCGCGTGGTCGCGGTGACGCCGAAGCGGCGGTGCAGCGGCTGCGTGCAGTGGTGACCGACGCGCGCGGCGATGCCACGGTCATCCAGAAACTGGCCGACGTCGTGGGCGTGAACCCCGTCGACGTCGAAACTCGCAAGCCCTGCCCGTTCAATACCGTCGCGCGGGCCGAGCACAGTGACGCCGTCGATCTCGGCAAGGCCGGTCACAAGGCGCTGTCCGAGCTGCGCCTCCCAATCGTGGATGCGGTCGAGTCCGACCCCCTCGAGGTAGTCGACCGCGGCGGCGAGCGCGACCGCTTGCGACACACGCTGAGTGCCAGCCTCGAAGCGCTGCGGCGGCGGGAGGTACTCGGACTTTTCGATCGTCACGGTCGTGATCATCGAGCCGCCGGTCATGAACGGCGGCAAGTCGCCAAGGAGTTCAGCCCGCCCGTAAAGCGCGCCGACCCCGGTCGGGCCGAGCATCTTGTGGCCAGAGACTGCCGCGAAGTCGACGCCGAGTTCGTGCAGGTTCAGCGGACGGTTCGGAGCCGATTGGCATGCGTCGAGCATGACGACCGCGCCGACCTCGTGCGCTAGCGCGGTCAGAGCTGCGACCGGGTTGATCGTGCCGAGCACGTTCGAGACATGCGTGAAGGCGAGGATGCGCGTGCGATCGCCGATCAACTCAGCCGCGTGATCGAGGTCGAGTAGGCCATCATCGGTCACGCGAATCGCGCGCACGTGCGCACCCGTGCGCGCGGCAAGCTCCTGCCACGGCACGAGGTTGGCGTGATGCTCCATCTCGGTGACCACGATCTCATCGCCGGGCTTGAGCGCGAACCGGGCAGCCGCAGCCCCGCCAAGACCGAGGCTGGCGTTCGAGATGCCGTATGCGACAAGGTTGATCGCTTCGGTCGCGTTCGAGGTCCAGACAAGTTCGTGGGGCTCGGCTCCGACGAAACCGGCGACTCGCCCGCGCGCCGCCTCGAACAGTTCCGTCGCCTCGCCGGCAAGCGTGTGGGCGCCGCGGTGCACAGCGCTCGTGTGGTTGATCGCAAAATCCCGTTCGGCATCCAGCACCTGGCGCGGTTTCTGCGAGGTCGCCGCGGAGTCGAGATAGACCAGCGGATGCCCGTTGACAGACCCGGCGAGCGCCGGGAAATCCGCGCGGAGGCTCGCGACAGCGGCGTTGGTAAGCGGGCCGGCGGAGGCTTGGTTCAACTGGTCATCGCGAACAACCGACACTGTGCGTCTCCTTTTCGCTTCTCAGCCTCCAAGCGTAGGCGGTGACGACTGGGGTGCGCTGGGAGGCGCTTCCGGTTCGTTGTCCGTCACGAGCATGCGCGTGCGCGGGAGGGAAGTCGCCGAGGTCGACTGCAGCCAGTCAACCAGCCGCTCGCGCACGAGACACCGCAAGTCCCACAGGTCGCCCGCGTTGCCAGAACTCACGAGGACTCTCACGCGAACGAAGCCGCCAGTGGCATCCGTCACCTGCACGTTGGCTGTGCGCCCGTCCCACAGCGGTGCAGTCGCGACAACCTTTGCGAGCTCGACGCGGAGATCACTCGGACTGACCCGCCAGTCGAGGTCAAACTCGATTGAGCCCAGCAGCTCGCTTCCCGAACGAGTCCAGTTCTGGAATGGCGTCGTCGTGAAATAGGTAGACGGCAAGATGAGACGGCGCTCATCCCAGATGTTCACCACGACATAGGTGAGGGTGATCTCCTCAATGCGGCCCCACTCGCCCTCCGCAATGACCACATCATCCACTCGGATCGCATCACTGAACGCCAACTGGATGCCCGCAAACACACTAGCCAGAGTTGACTGGGCGGCTATTCCGGCCACCACGCTCAGAATCCCAGCGGATGCGAGGATGCTCGCGCCCAGGGTTTGCGCCCCAGGGAAGGTGAGCAGAATCGCGCCGACCGTCACGATCGCGATGATCGCGTGTCCTAGCCTGCGCAGCACAAGGACCTGTGTGCGCACCCTGCGTGCGACTCGGTTGTCGGCGACATCCGTCGGGTAGTAGCTCAGCGTGCGGGCCATCGCGAGGTTGAGGAGGGCGCCCAGCAACCATCCGGCGGCAGCGATCGTCAAAACGCGGAAACCGTGGCTGATGAGGGTCACTGTCGATCCGGCGGGGAGCACGACCGCTATCGCAATCCATACCCCGATGACGGCGAGTAGCACGCGGAGTCGACGGCGAGTGGGCGCCAGGGCTTCGTAGATTCCCGGATGCCGACGAGAAACCAGTCGCATCACCAGCGAGACGAGCACCGCGAGAACGAGCACCGCAACGAGCGCGATGACGACAGCGATCCCTAGGTTGATCCACGTTTGCCAGTCGAACACGAGTCTCCGTTCCCGGTACGAACGATTGATCCAGCCTATGCTCACTCGTCTGCGCCGTGAGTGTCCCTCTGATTGACTGTAGACAAGCGAAGGAGCTGACCATGGTCGAAAGTCACGAAATCGGGGTGCGGCAGAATTCACTCCGGCGTGCGCTCGCGACCTTTGCTGAACGATTCGCGACCGAGTTGTGGCCGCTCCCGCTGATCGCGATCGTGCTGGGCGTTGGCCTCGGCATTGGGTTACCCGTCATTGATCGCGCGATCGACCGCTCCCTCCCCGCACTCGTCGCCGACATCCTGTTCGCGGGTGGAGTCGATAGCGCCCGCGCTGTGCTCTCGGCAATCGCAGGATCTCTCATTACCGCCACCTCTCTTACCTTCTCGCTGACGATTGTCGCGCTGCAGTTGGCCAGCAGCCAGGCCTCTCCGCGGGTGATGCGCACGTTCGCTCGGGATCGGATGGTACACGCCACGCTGGCAGTGTTCGTCGGCACGTTCGCTTACGCTC
>JBBQLW010000170.1:0-3486 GCA_038328315.1 Actinomycetales bacterium | reverse complement strand
CCCTCTGGGATGAAGCCGCGGTCGCGGTGGTGGAACAGGCTCGACTCCGGGTCGCGCTTGGAGAGCTTCTTGTTGCCATCCCCCATGACGTACGGCAGGTGCCCGAATCGCGGCACGAAGGTCGTTACACCGATCTCGATGAGCGCGGCGTAGAGCGCGATCTGCCGAGGTGTCGACGAGAGCAGGTCTTCGCCGCGCAGCACGTGGGTGACGCCCATGAGCGCGTCATCTACCGGGTTCACGAAGGTGTAGAGCGCGGCGCCGTTCGGTCGCACCACGACAAAATCGGTGAATGAGCCTGCCGGAAAGGTTATCTCGCCACGCACCAGATCGTCGAAGCTCAGGTCGGTGTCAGGCACGCGAAGTCGCAAGGCCGGCTCGCGGCCCTCGGCCTTTAACGCAGCGATCTCGGCCGAGGTCAGGTCGCGCTCGAAGTTGTCATAGCCCTGCTTTGGGTCGCGACCGTTCGCGACGTTGCGAGCCTCGATCTCCTCGCCGGTGGCAAACGATTCATACAGGTGACCGGATGCCACGAGCTGATCGATCACGTGCGCGTAGATCTCGGTGCGCTGCGATTGGCGATATGGCTCGTTCGGCCCGCCGACGCCGACGCCCTCATCCCAGTCGATCTTGAGCCAACTCAAGCCGTCGAGCAACTGGAGGAAGCTCTCTTCGCTGTCGCGGGCAGCATCCGTGTCCTCGATGCGAAAGATCATTCGGCCACCGGTGTGGCGCGCATACGCCCAGTTAAAGAGCGCGGTTCGGATGAGTCCGACGTGCGGGGTGCCGGTCGGCGATGGGCAGAACCGAACGCGAACGTCGGTGCCGGAGGCGGTCGAAAACGGAAGGGGGGTGGGCGCAGACATCGGGCCCAAGTCTAGAGTGCCGCGCCTTCGGCGATCTTGGGGCGCTCAGCCAGCCAGACGGCACTCGCGTAGACGATCACGACCGCAACGAGCACTCCGGCGGCGAGAGACAGGCCAGAGTAACCGCCGAACGCAAGCACGACGCCCGCGAGCGCGCCACCGACGGCTCCGGACAAACTCATCGCCAGATCGCTTCTGCCCTGATTGCGGGTGCGAACCTCCAGCGGACTGGATTCAGTGACAAGTGCGGAGGCCGCGATCGTCGCTGCACTCCAGCCGAGCCCAATCAGGATGAGCCCGACCGTCACCCACTCCTGGCTCTCTGCACCCAAGCCGGTGGCGCTCACGCCAGCGAGCAGGATCGCTTGACCAACGAGCACCGATTGCACCCGCCCGATGCGGTCAGCAAGAATGCCGAACAGCGGAGCGAGCGCATACATGCCAGCGACGTGGAGGCTGATCGTGAGCCCGACTATGGTCAGGCTCGCGCCGTGGTCGGTCAGGTGCACCGGCGTCATCGCCATGACCGCAACCATGGTTGCGTGGCTCAGCGCGAGCGACACGACTGCGAACCTGAACAGAGTGCGCGCGGGGCTCTGCACCAAGATCGGTGCGCCGGATGCCGCGGCAGCGCGATCATCGTCGGCCTTCAGCCGCGCTGCCAGCACCAGCGGGTCGGGGCGCAGCGCCACTAGATACAGCACGACCGCGAGCAACTGTGTAACGAGCATCATCGCGTACACGCCGGTCAGCGGAGGCAGGCCGAGCGCCGAACCGACCCGTTCCCCCGGCTCAAGCAGGTTCGGGCCGATGACCGCGCCGACCGTGGTCGACCAGACCACGATTGAGAGATCCCGCCCGCGGCTGCGCGGAGCAGCCAAGTCGGTCGCCGCGAAGCGGGCTTGCAGGTTGGCGGCGTTTCCCATGCCGATCATCGCGCCGCCGACAAAGAGCATCGGAAGTGACAGTGTGCCGGCAGCGATGACGGCGATCACCGCGCCGACCGCGGCGATCCCTGCACCGGCGCTGAGCGAGACACTCCTGCCGAATCGCTGGGCGAGCCGCGCGAGCGGAATCGCAGCGAGCGCAGCGCCGAGCGTGCTCATGGTCACAGCCATGCCTGCGAGGCCCTTGCTTCCAGAAAGTTCGACAAAGAGCAATGACCCGATGGCAAGGGTGGCGCCGAAGCCAAGTCCGCCAAGCACCTGACCGGTGACGAGCACCCCGAGCGTGCGATGCTGGATGGCGCCGCGGTCGAACGTCTGCTCGCTCACTCGCGGTTCTTGGCTGGATTGGAGAGCGTGCCGATTCCCTCAATGGTGATGTCGACGCGCTGGCCATCGACAAAGCCACCGAGTCCAGCCGGGGTGCCGGTCAGCACGAGGTCGCCAGGCAAGAGGGTCCAGACATCCGAGGCGTACGCCATGATCTCGGGGATCCCGTGCAGGAGGTCGCGGGTGTTGCCGCTCCGGCGGGCCTCACCGTCAACAAAAGTCGAGATCTCGAGCGCACTGGTGTCGAGCTCGGTTTCGATCCACGGACCGATCGGGCAAAAGGTGTCATAGCCTTTCGCCCGCGCCCACTGCCCGTCGGCGAACATCTGATCGCGAGCCGAGACGTCGTTTGCGATGGTGTACCCAAAAATGTAGTCGGCGTAGTCATTGGCGCTGATACTTTTGGCGATCGAGCCGATCACGATTGCCAGCTCACCCTCGTGCACGATGCGCCCATCGACGGGGGGTATCTGGATGTATTCGCCCGGCCCGATGATCGCGGTGTTCGGCTTAAGGAACAGTAGCGGAGCATCCGGACCGTCGTACCCGAGCTCTTCCTTGTGCTCGGCGTAGTTCAATCCGACGCAGACAATCTTCGATCGCGGGATGACCGGGGCCAGCAATCTCGCGTCTGCAAGTGGCACGCGCTCGCCTGTTGTGTCGTAGCCGCTGAACATCGGGTCGCCCTTGAGTACGACCAGGTCGTCGTCGTCGACGATCCCGAATCGCGGATCGCCGCCGGTGCTGAAGCGCGCGATTCTCACTGTTCGAGCCTAGTGAGGTTGGAGGTCGCTCGTGTATGTCAATAAAACTTGACACTGTGTATGGGATCCGTTACATTACGGATGTCAGATTTTCTTTACATCAGGAGTAGTTCATGTCATTCGAAGAGAAGAGCGCCTGGCTTCACGGGGTCATCTCGGTAATTGCCTACGCTGTGTACCTCGCGATCGTGCTGCCGATGCTCGGCGGCAGTGGACTCAGGACTGATGGCCTCAGTTCGGTTGCGTACGAGCTACCGCTGCTCGCCACCATCGTTGGTGCCATCATCGCGGCGATCATCGGCAGTATCGCCTTGGCGGTATCGTCCCCACGCAGCGCAGGTCAGAAGGACCAGCGCGACCGGCAGATCTATCGCTTCGGCGAATACACCGGTCAATCATTCGTCGTCATCGGCGGAGTCGCGGCGCTCCTCATGGCGCTTGCGCAGTGGGACACCTTCTGGATAGCCAACGTGCTGTACCTGTGCTTCGTGCTGTCGGCGATCCTCAGCACCATCGCCAAAGCCGTCGCCTACCGGCGGGGCATCCCGGAATGGTGAAGCCAACCCGGGTGACCAACTCGAT
>JBBQLW010000169.1:0-3499 GCA_038328315.1 Actinomycetales bacterium | reverse complement strand
GAGGAACTGCTCGTCGACTTTATGCAGGCCGTGCGCGGTTCGCAAAACGACTACGCGGTCGCCAAGCAGTTCCTGACCGGGGCCCTTGCGGCAAGCTGGAACCCGGATGCCTCGACCGCAATTCGAGCAAGCCCGGCAATTTTGGCATCTGGCACCTCGCGAGACGTACTCACCTACGCGTTCTCCAGTCGCGCCTACGTCAATGCTGACGGAGGCTACGTCGAACAGCGAGATCTGGCCAACCAAACCCTGTCATTTAGTTTCGAAGAGGAGGGCGGGGAATGGCGTATCAGTGAAGCGTTAGACGGCATCGTCCTCTCACAAACGTCGTTCGCCTTGGCTTTCCGCGAGCAGGCGCTCTACTTCTTCGATCCCACCTATCGGTTCTTGGTGCCAGACGTGCGGTGGTTCCCGTCGCGTCAGACGATCCCCGCGCGCATCGTGCGGGCACTCCTGACAGGGCCGACGAGCTGGCTGCAGGGCGGCGTTGTTCGCAGTGACTTTCCGACCGCCACGGCCCTCGGTCTCGAGGGTGTCGAGCTCAGTGCAGGTACTGCCACTGTCGACCTCACTGAGGAGGCGCTATCGGCAACGCCCGTGCAGCGCGAGCGGATGCGGCAGCAACTGCTCGCAACCTTGAACACCGTCTCATCCGGGGTATCGCAAGTGGTCCTGACGGTGAACGGGTTGGCAATCGTCGTGCCAGAGACAGCGGCGCCCGCGATTCAGAACCCACAAGCCGAAAGCTCGCCTCTCGTCGGCGCGGAAGCGGTGTTCGGCTTCATCACGGGCGAGGAGATTACGTCGCTCGACGGCTTGAGTCCGTTGATCGTTGGGGCGGGTGCTACCGCAGCAACGCTCGCCGAAAGCGGGCAGGCGGCTGCGATTCTCACCGACTCCGGTGCGGTCGCCGTCGCGCAAATCGGTCAGACATCGCCGATCATCGTCGACGAACGGCCTGAGCTCATTGCGCCGTCGATCGATGGCCTGAACTTCGTCTGGTCAGTACAGGCCGGCGACCCGGGTGGCTTGACGACGTTCGAACTCGATGGCGAGCCGCATTCGATCTCCTCGACGCTGCCAGCGGCGGCAACGGTCGTTTCGATGGATGTCTCTCGAGACGGCACCCGAATCCTCCTTGCCCTGTCGACCGAGTTGGGCCCGCGGCTGGTGGTTGCTGGCATCATCCGCCAAGACAACATTCCCGTCTCGCTCGGCGAGCTGGTTGAACTGCCGGTGGGGACCGATACCCCGGTGGATGCCGCGTGGGTCAACGATCGCTCGGTCGCACTGATCTCGAGCTCGAGCTCCGAAGTCACAGTGACGCAGTTTGCGCTCGGTGGCCCAAGCTCGCCACTTGGCGAGCTGCCAGCTGCGCGCGCCATCGTCGGGGGTAACGGCGGAACCGACGGTCTCTGGATCCTTGCCGCTGACGGCGAGATCCTCCGACCGCAGGGCAGCGGAGGTTGGTCTGGCACCGGCCAGCTCGTCTCCTTCATCGCAACCCAGCAATAGGCCTCTCCCCAGTTCGCGCAGCCGTCGCGTGCCGCGTCGCCCGGGCATCCAAGCTAACCGCGTGACGGTACGGGATGCTCTGCTCGACGCTGTGCTGGACGCGCTTGCGGTGCTCATGCCGGTTTCGTGTGCCTCGTGCCAGCATCCCGATCGCTCGCTTTGCGCGGCGTGCACTGGTGCTTTGCAGGTGGCCGAACGGCACCCGGCCGAGCTGTTTCGTCAATACCTCACGGTCGGCGCCGCGCCGAACATCGAGGTGGTGTCTACCCTGCGCTACGAGGAGACGGTGCGCCGCATCATCCTCGCCTTCAAGCAGAATGACAGAACGGATGTCGCGCGCAGGCTCGCGGAACCGCTCGCCATCGCCGTCCGCGCAGTGGTCGTAGCGGCGGGCGACCGAGTTGAGCTGGCGCCGGTCCCGAGCAGCCGTGCCGCATACCGGCGTCGCGGGTATGACCCAGTTCGCGTGCTGCTTCGTCACGCTGGCCTCGCGTCCGGGCGAGTTCTGACGGTGGTGGCCAATCGCTCGCAGCAGAAGAAGCTTGGAACGCTCGAGCGATTCGAAAACGTCGCCGGTTCGATGGCGGCGATCAGGACTCTGGCCGGTCGCCGGTTTGTGATCGTCGACGATGTCATGACGACCGGAGCGACAATTTCGGAGGCGGCTCGGGCCATCACCGCGGCTGGGGGAGTCGTCGTTGGGGCCGTCACCCTTGCGTTTACCCCGAGGGTGTTGCCAATTCGTGACATTGGGCGATCCGAGGACTACCGTGGGGCCAAAGGCGCACAGTGATTGACCGCCTGACACGTGCCTTACCTGCTGGGCGGCTTGCTTGAGTGCAAGGCTGTGCTTGATGGCAAGGAGGCCGACGTGGAGATAACTGTCACCGGACGAAACTTGGGCGTAACGGATCGATTTCGCGAGTACGCGATCGAGAAAGCCGACAAGATCGATCACCTCGCCGATAAGGCCATTGCGTTCGAGATCAAGCTCAGCCGCCATCATGAAACCCGTGGTTCGAGCGGCGACGACCGCGTCGAGTTGACGCTCATCGGTCCTGGTCCACTCGTTCGAGCGGAATCTGATGGTCCAGACAAGTACGCTGCGTTCGACCTGGCGATGGCGAAACTGGTCGAGCGCATCCGCCAGTCGAAGGATCGCAAGAAGGTGCACCACGGCAAGCACCGTCCGGTTTCGTTGCGCGAAGCATCCGCCGACGGCTTTCGCGTCGTTGACATCACCCCGGCAAGCCCTGAGGTGATCGAACGCGTCACGACCGGATCCATCCCGGTCGTGACGGCCGAGGAGCCCGAGAACGCCGACTATTCGCCGGTGGTGATTCGCCGCAAAATCTTCCCGACTACGCGCATGACCGTCGAGGATGCTCTCGACCACATGGAACTCGTCGGCCACGACTTCTTTCTCTTCATCGACGCCGAAAGTGACCGCCCAAGCGTCGTCTACCGCCGAAAGGGCTGGGACTACGGCGTGATCGGCCTCGAAGAAGAAACGGTCCCCGCCCTCAAGCGCTCCCGCCGCTGACAACTGCACCGGGCCCGCGAGCCTGGCGCTGTCACCCCGCCCGGCGCACCACGCGCCCGTGCGGGGCGTCTGCGTCATCGTCTGAGTCTGGCGGCGATGGGGTTCTTCGAAGGCAGGGGTCTGCGTTGTCCGTTGGGTGCGCGCATTTCGTAGTCGCCTGACCCGGTTTCGGTGATACGCCAACCGTTGTTGTGGATGAGGGTGTGGTGGTGTCGGCAGAGGAGGATGCCGCGTCGGATGCTGGTTTCGCCGGTATCTCGGAGCCATTCGTCGATGTGGTGGGCTTCGCAGAAGTCTGGGGGGCGTTGACAGCCGTCGGCTCTGCAGCCGCCGTCTCGGGCGGCCAGTCCGATGCGTTGCCGGTGGGTGTGGTAGCGCTGTTCTCGTCCGACGTTGATGATGTGTCCGTCGGTGTCGAAGGCGACGGGGATGATCCCGGTG
>JBBQLW010000168.1:0-3503 GCA_038328315.1 Actinomycetales bacterium | reverse complement strand
GGGATCGCTGATCGCCGGCATGCCGGCATCGCTCAGCACCAGCACGTCGATCGTTTTGGCGAGTTCGACGAGCTCGGCCGCCTTCTCGCTCTCGTTGTGCTCGTGCAGAGCGATCAGCTTCGGGCGATTCTCGACGCCGAGTGCCCGCATCAAATGAATGGTTGTGCGAGTGTCTTCGCTCGCGATGACCGTGACCGTGCTGAGCGCCTCGATGAGCCGCCGCGAGGCATCCCCCAGATTGCCGATCGGGGTCGCCGCCAGAATGATCACCCCGTCATTGTGTCACTCTGACTCTTCGGTGCTCGGTGCGGGGTGCTCGGTGCCTGCGGCTCGGTGCTCGCAGTTCAGTGCCCGGCTCCTAAGCTGGCGGGATGCTCGAACCGCCCGCCGCGCCCCGACCGCGCCTGAGCGGGGTCGCCCTTGTGATCGTGGGTCTCATGACTCAGGACATCGGGGCATCCATCGCGGTGCTCGTCTTTCCGACCGTTGGACCGGCTGGCATGGTGACGCTGCGCTTGGTGTTCTCGGCGCTCATCTTGCTGGCGATCGCGCGGCCGAATCTTCGCGGCATCTCGCGCAGAGGTTGGGCACTGGTCACGCTTTTTGGCTTGAGCCTTGGGACGATGAACCTGCTGTTCTACCAGGCAATCTCGCGCCTCGACCTCGGGACGACGGTCACGATCGAGGTGCTTGGACCGCTCATTCTGTCGGTGATCGTGGCGCGTCGTGCGAGCGCTTGGTTGTGGGCGGCGCTTGCGCTGGCAGGCGTTGGCCTACTCGGCTACGGGAGTTTCGGCGACCTCGACCCGGTCGGGGTTGCCTTCGCGCTCGCCGCTGGCGCGACGTGGGCCGGGTACATCCTCGCCTCGCGCCGCACCGGACAGGTGTTCCAGGGCCTCGACGGACTCGCGATTGCGATGTCGATCGGAGCAGTGCTGAGCTTGCCCTTCGGTATCGCACAAGCCGGGGTGCAGCTCGCGCAGCCGCCGATTCTCGCGCTCGGGCTCGCGGTTGCGGTGTTGTCGTCGACGATTCCGTACGCCCTCGAGCTCATAGCGCTTCGACGCATTTCTGCTTCGGCGTTTTCGGTGCTTATGAGCTGTTCGCCAGCGATCGCCACCGCGGCCGGGTTTCTCGTACTCGGTCAGACCGTCGGCTGGATCCAAGCGGTCGGCATCCTGCTCGTCATCATCGCGAGTATCGGTGCCGTGCGCTCGGCTCAGCGCCTGCTGCCGCCGGTACCATGACGGGGTGAGCCGCACGCCTGACGCCGAGTTCGATGCGGTGCTTGTCGGCGAGGTGAGCGGCAGTGCCGCGGATTCGGCCGACAGCGCGGCCGACGCCACCGCCGAAGACAACGACGACAACGACGACAACGAGCCGCGCGGTTCGCGCCTCGACTCGTGGTGGGCGCGGCAGTCGCCGCGAGTACACACCGTGCTGCGCTGGGGGGCGCCGGCCGCGGTCGTCGCGGTCGCGGCATCCACTCGCCTATGGAATCTCGGCAGCCCGGCAGAGCTCGTCTTCGACGATACCTTCTATGTGAAGGATGCCTGGACGCTCGTCAATCTCGGCTACGAGGCCACCTGGCCGGCCGAGACCGACCCACGGTTCAACGCCGGCCAGACCGATATCTTCTACACGGACCCGTCGTTCGTCGTGCATCCGCCGCTGGGCAAGTGGCTGATCGGACTCGGGATGCTCGCCTTCGGACCGGCCAACCCGGTCGGCTGGCGCATCTCGACAGCGATCGTCGGCATCCTCGCGGTCGTGCTCATCATGCTCATCGCCAGAAAGCTCTTCGGCTCGACACTGCTTGCGACCGTCGCGGGCTTGCTCTTCGCTATTGACGGCAACGCGATCGTCATGAGCCGCATCTCGCTGCTCGACAACTTTCTGATGGTCTTCGTGCTGCTCGGCTTCGGGGCAGTACTGCTCGACCGCCAGTGGAGTTCCACCCGACTAGCCCTGTGGATTTCGCGGCGCGAGAAACGCGGGCGGGACAGCGACTGGGGTCCGAGCCTGTGGTGGCGACCGTGGCTGATCGCTGCTGGCATCGCGCTTGGCGCAGCGACCGCGGTCAAGTGGAACGGGCTTTACTTTCTCGCCGCCTTCGCGGTCTACACCCTCGTCGTCGACGCGCTCGCTCGCCGTCGCGCTGGCGTGCGATTCTGGGCGACCGGCACCGTCTTAAAGCAGGCGCCGACGAGCTTCCTGCTCATCGTGCCGATTGCGATCGTCGTGTACCTCGCGAGCTGGACCGGCTGGTTCCTCAGCGACAACGGCTACAACCGAGACTGGGCTGCGCAATCTGACAACGCCTGGACCGGCGCGCTCGCCTGGGTGCCACTCCCCCTGCAGAGCCTCTGGCATTTCGAGTCGAGCGTGTACAGCTACCACGTCGGCGAAACGAGGCCCCATCCGTATCAGGCCAATCCCCTTGGCTGGCTGCTGATGATTCGCCCGACGAGCATGTGGTATCTGGGTTCTGAAAACGGCGAGAACGGATGCACGGCGAACCTGTGCGGCGCATCGATCACCGGTATCGCCAACCCCCTGATCTGGTGGGCAGCTACTGCGGCCGCCATCTACTTGGTGTATCGGCTCGTGCGGTTCCGCGAGTGGCGCGTCGGCCTCGTGCTGTTGGGACTCGGGGCTGGCTATCTGCCCTGGCTGTTGTACCTGAACCGCACGGTGTTCCAGTTCTATACAATCGCGTTCCAGCCGTACCTGATCTTGGCCCTGACGCTCGTGATCGGCATCCTTCTTGGCTCGGCGAACGATCCGAGTTGGCGGCGAGTGAGCGGACTGCGCGTGGTCGGGGTGTATCTTTCCGTGGCCGTGGCGGTCAGTATCTTCTTCTGGCCGCTGTGGACGGGCATCCAGTTACCGTATGAGCTTCTGGCCGCGCACTGGTGGTTGCCGACTTGGCGATGAGGTGCAGCGTAAACCAAACCCAGCTACTGCTAATCTGAAATTGCGGTTTACCCCATCGCCTCCTGTGATGGCCACGGCTTCGGACCACTATTTCTGACCTGGCTCCACCCGATCTCCGAAGGATTCTCCGAGCCGATGCGCCGCGCAGTTTCATCGCCGCAAGACCGGGCCGTTGCGCGTGTGAGCTTGCCGAGTCGCGCGCTTGCTCTGGGTATCGCACTTCTGCTTGGGGTCACTGGTGTGTTCGCGAGTGTGCTGATCGACGCTCGCCCCGCGTGGGCGGCGCCGTTCGCCTTCTCCGGCATCCCTAACAACCCTGGAGAGGGCACCGTCTTCCTGCCTGACGAGAACGGCGTCATCAACCAGCCGTTCGTGGGCCAGGGGACCGCTGGTGCTAGCGTACAGATTCGGTCGAGCGACTTTTGGAACGGCTCGAGCACAGTTCTCTGCACGACGACAGTTCTCGTCGATGAGACCTGGTCGTGCATCGTCACGGCCATGCCGGACACCTATGGAACGTTTATTGCGTCGAGCGGCCCAGACTCCGAACTCCGTGAGTATCACGC
>JBBQLW010000167.1:0-3557 GCA_038328315.1 Actinomycetales bacterium | reverse complement strand
ACCTGCGCCCCGAGCTCCACGAGAGTCTCAATGAGCACCGCAGTCTGGGTCGTCATGTGCAACGAGCCAACAACGCGGGCGCCGGCGAGCGGCTTCGACGGCCCGAACTCTTCGCGCAGAGCCATCAGGCCCGGCATTTCGTTCTCGGCGAGTCGAATCTGGTGGCGTCCTGCCTCGGCAAGCGAGAGGTCGGCGACCTTGAACTGGAGGGAGGTGGTCGTAAGAGTCATAGCGTTATTCTGTCATCCCGCGCCTGTGTAGTTGGCCTAACGTCGGGGCTCAACCGGATCCATCACTTCCAGCGGAAATCGCCCATCGCCGGAGGCCAACCACGGGTTCCGGATAGTCAGGAACGTAGCCATTACTTCCTATAAAGGCTATTATTTCGACCATAAGGAGGTTTCTACGATGCCAGTCGAACACGCTGCGGTTGCGCGCGCAGCGCACTCCCTCGGCGAATACCTCGCCGGCTGGCGCAAGATTCTTGGATTGACCGCCGAGCAGGTCGCCGATCGCGCCGGAATCTCGCGCACCACGCTACGCAAGATTGAACACGGGGATGCCGGGGTGCGGTTCGGTGCCGTGCTCAGCGTCGCCCGGTCACTCGGTGTGCTCGACCGCATCATCGAGTCGGCCGATCCCCTCGCCAGTGACCTGGGACGGGCCCGCGCGTCACTCCTTAACCGACGGCGCGTGCGATGAGCACGTTGGAGCTCGGGGTGCATGTGGAGTTGCTTGGCGAGACGATCGAGGTAGGAACGGCGTACCTCACGCGCAACAGGGGTTCCGTGTCGACCACGTTCTCCTACCTGCCGTCGTACCTAGCGCATCCGAAGTCGTATCCGATCGATACGGCCTTCGACTTGGTGACGGGTAGCCAACATGTCGACCGACTCGCCGGAGCCTTCGGCGACACCGCCCCCGACCGCTGGGGCCGCTCCCTGATCACGAAGCGGGATAACGAGTCGGCGCGACTCGAGGGCAGACGTGCTCGCACGCTCGATGACGTGGACTTTCTCCTTGGCGTCAGCGACGTCACCCGCCAAGGCGCCCTGCGGTTTCGCCGACCGGCCAGCCAAACTCTCAACAGCCCAGAGTTCGAGTCGGCCGAACTCACCGTGCCCAAACTGCTCACTCTGCCGGCGCTGCTGCGAGCCGCCGATGAGGCGAGCGCCGGAGGCGCGCTGGCAGCGATCGCGACCCTGCTCGACGCCGGCACCGGGTCGCTGGGCGGAGCGCGGCCGAAAGCGGCCGTTCGACTCGAGGACGGTTCGCTTGCCCTCGCGAAGTTTCCACACCGGGAGGACCAATGGGATGTCATGGCCTGGGAGGCCACGTCCCACGATCTTGCCCGCCGCGCCGGCATCCGCGTTCCGGAGCATCGGCTCACAACCGCTGACGACCGCCACGTGCTGATCGTTCGGCGCTTCGACCGCGACTCAACCGGTCATCGACTCGGGTATCTGAGCGCGATGAGTGTGCTGCAGCGCCGCGACGGAGAGCAGGGCGACTACACCGAACTCGCCGAGGCGCTCGTTGACCTGACCGTGACCCCGACGGCTCAGCTGCACGCGCTGTTCGACCGGGTCGTCTTCAGCGTCGCGTTTCGCAACACCGACGATCACCTGCGCAATCACGGCCTTCTGCGCACCGATCGAGGCTGGCAACTCAGTCCGATATTCGACGTGAACCCGAACCCGAGTGCGGCGTCCGGGCGCCAGACCTCGATCGCGGGTGCCACCGACCCCGAGGACGAACCCGAGGGCCTCGCCGCATTGGCGGAGTACTGCCGACTCGACGCAGCCGCCGCCCGCGGCCGGGTCCTCAACATCACGGCCGCCACGTCGGCGTGGCGCGAGGTGGCCTGCGACAACGGCGTCAGCCGCACGGAGCAGTCGACCTTCGCTGAGACCCTGGATGAAAGCATCGCGGGATTAAGGTCGGCATTCGATTAGCGCGAGTGGCGGTGACCAGTCCTCTTCAGCTCGGCACCTCGAGTTTTCCTCGTGAACATCAATCGGCGTGCGGGGCCAGGGTCTCGATCGGGAACGCGCCCATCCCGGCATCCACCCAGTCACAGATCGCCGTGACAACCTCGAGCGTCTGCTGCCAGCCGTGGATCGCGATCGAGGGCACGCCGAGGGCATAGACCGGGTAGTCGTTGCCGCCCTCGTCGAGGCGGTCGCCGATGAAGACCACGTCGGTCACAGTCACTCCGAGGCGCTCAAGAAATCGCGAGACGCCGTAGGCCTTGTCGATGCCCTTGCGGGTCACGTCGATCGAGGTGGATCCGCCGCCGCGCACCTCGAGATCGGGCAGCCGCTCGCTCACGTACGCAGCGAGGACGCGCTTCTTGGCGCCGTCCGGGTCCCACGCCATCTTGTCGGCGACTGGCGCCTGCTGCCCGAGCGCGGAGAAGGTGATCTGGCTGCCGCGATCTTCGATGATGTCGCCCCAGGCACCGGGATGCCACAGCCCCAGCTCGCGCGCGCCCTCCTCGAGCACGGCGATCGTGCGCTGCTTCTCGTCGTCGGTCAGGTCTTCGGCGTACTGCAGCACCCAGCTCGAGTTCTGCCAGCGGTAGTAACGCGTGCCGCAGGTGGGCATTAGGTGCAGGTTCGCGAGCGCGTCATCCGGCGCATGAAAGCCGTCGAGCGCCTGAGCCTCAAATTGCTCGAACCGGCCGCCCGAGATGATGCACACCGGCACCCGATTGAGAAGTCGCTCGAGCGCCGCACTCATCGCGCGATCCATCGTCGACTTGGATGGCGCAAGCGTGTCATCGAGGTCGAAAATGACGGCCTTGAGCGCAGTGGGATTCGAGAAGCTCACGCGCCCAAAGCTACATGCCGCATAACCTGCCAGCCGCGGGGCGCAGAGAGCCGCTCTGCATGGGTATCGCACAAGTCATAGCTGTGCGGTTCGGCGGTTGTGCTCAATGGTCCCAGTACGGCCATCGAGTCGGCGTAGACGTAGGTGAGGGTCGACGTGGCCTCAGCGTTACAGGCGACTTTGCTGCACGGGCGACCAGTCATGACCCATTGAGCCTATGGCTCCCTTCCCGTGCGCTCGTGCGCCTCGCCGTAGACTTGAGTCGTGGCGAAATCGACGAAACGCAGTCAGCCGCCGTCTTCACGGGCTAGCTCGCGCGATCGTCACGGTCGTGGCATCCGCGCCGCTGTCACTGGGCCGCACCTGCCGATCCTGCGCAGTCGATCAGACCTCTTCGACATGGCTGTCTCGTCAACGGCCGCCTACCTTCGGGAGCTCTGGCCGCTCGAACTTGCCGATGTGAGTTTCGAGGTCGCCGGCCTGCCCGCCGACATTGGCGAGTCGCCGGCCGTCGATCGCTGGCGGGTGATTGCCAAGGAGCGCAGGGTGATTCTCTATCGATTGCCGATCGAACGGCTCTCGCGGCTGCATCGCTACGACGAATTGCACAAGCGGATGATGGTGGAGAGTTGCGTCTTTCGTGCCGTCGCCGAGCTGCTCGGCAAGGACCCGTGGGATCTGGCACCCGAGCGGTTTCGACACCTCTAAGGAAGCGGTCGGGTTGC
>JBBQLW010000166.1:0-3570 GCA_038328315.1 Actinomycetales bacterium | reverse complement strand
CGCTTGCCGATGCGCACGGACTGGAAGCGGCTCTTGCCGAGGCGGCTGAGGGCCCCGGCGACGGCCTTGCCTTGCGGATCGAGGAGCTCGGCCTTCGGCATGACCTCGACGATGATGGTGGGCATTGGGGGCTCCGGGGGTTTGCTGCAGAGGTGCAGTGCACAGTGTTGGGGCGCAGGCTTGAGGCGCAAGCTTGGTAGCTAAGTGTATCGAGGCGCCGCGAGCGAGTTCCGGTGGCGTTCACGCGAGGCGCAACACGTGGTCGGCTCGAGCGGCAGTTGCGGCAACGGTGTGGGCGTTGCGCTCGTCTGGGCCTAGTGCCCACGCCGTGGCATCCGCCCGGGTCTTGCCGAAGCGCATATGGCGTTCGGTGAGGCGCGCTCGCCGCACGTCGTTGTCGACCTCAATGAAGACGGTTACGTCGAGGAGCGGTGTGACTACCTCCCAGCCGCCGGAGTCGAGCAGCAGGTAGTTCCCCTCCACCACCACCGTCGATAACTCCTGACCAATGGCGATGGCGTTGGGCACGGGCTCCTCGATCTCGCGGTCGAAGCCGGGCACAAGTACCGGTCCTCCGGATGTACGCACAGGAAGGTCGCTGTACGTGCCGCTCGCGACCGCAGTCACCACTGTGCTCTCCTCCCGGTCCCCCCATCCCCCATCCCCTTCTTGAGGTGCCCAATTGGCACAGTCTGCGCCGTCGCCCACTGTGCCAATTGGGCACCTCACGGTTTCGGCGGAGGGTTCTGGGGGAGCGGGGGAGCGAAGGGCGCGCAGCGTTGCGACGAAGGCTGGCACATCGAAGGTGTCGGGGGCGCCCATGCGCTCGCGGCGGCCGAGTCGCACGAGCTCGGCCTGCGGCAAGTGGTAGCCGTCCATCGGAAGCAGCACGGCCGTCGGACCGAGCCGCGCAACGAGCAGCTCTGCGATCGTCGACTTGCCAGCGCCGGGCTCACCAGCGATGCCAAGAATTACACGGGGATGGGCCGGGAGCGACGCGCGAATCTCGGCAAGGCGGTCAACGATCGCTTCCGCTGAAGTCCCGAGCCGGGCACCGAGCGCGGGTCCGTCACGTTCACTCGCGGCTCCAGCCCGGCCGCCCGCGCGCTCACCAGCATCGTCGCCGAGCCCTCCGCTCACAGCGCCCCAGCCGACACAGCATCTTCGAAGGCGAAGCGCGCCCAGTCGCGGTACCCGTCCGCGCTCGGATGAAACAGGTCACTCGCGAAAAACCCCTCCGTGTATGGCGGCGGAGGTGGCGACATATGAACTCGGTCCATCCCTGCCACGATCGCGCGCGCTGTCGCCTCAAGGCTTTGCGCGTGCGCGTACAGGCGGCCGCGCAACGGCTCCGGCAGCAACGCGAACCGAAAAAACGCTGGCAGGCTCGATAACAGCACAACAGCATCCGGGTTGCGCTCCCGCAACGCAGCTACCAGAACGCGGATGTCAGTACCGAACGCCGATCGCGAGCGCAAGCCAAGCGCGTCGTTGGCTCCAACGCTCACGAACATGACATCGGCGGACTGCTCAAGCGCCTCGTCTAGGAAGCGTCGAACCACGTCCCGCGCGTTCGCGCCGTTCTCGCCGACTGCCCGCCACTCGACACCTCGACCGGTGTGCGCCAGCAACAGGCGGGCCAGATTGCCGGGCAATGCCTCGTCCTGCGTTGCTGCGCCGACACCGGCTGCCGTCGAGTCGCCGAGCACGAGCAATCGCAACGGGTTGGGCCCGGCGACGGCGCCAAACCATGGCCTCGCGGCATCGGGCAATCTGGGCGTCTCGCGCCGGAGCCGTCGAGCCTGCGCGATAAGCAACGGGGCGCTTGGCACTGCCGCAAGTCGCGTCAATCTCGGTGCGTTGGCCACGAATCAACTCTAGGCTCGGTGGCATGGACACGACCGGACTCGATGCCTTTCTCGATAAGCACGATTTCTCCGGGGTCGTGCTGATCGCGAGAGGCAAGTCGACCGTCTACGAGGCTGCGGCCGGACTCGCGACGCAGCGCTGGGGCATCCAGAACACGATGGACACCCGTTTCGACGTTGCCTCGATCACCAAACTCTTCACGAGCGCCGCGGTGCTCGACCTGGTTGGCAAGGGCGATCTCGACCTTGAGACCTCGATCCACCACTACGTCGACCTCGAGGGTACGACGATCAGCCCAGAGGTCAACTTGTTGCACTTGCTCACGCATACGAGCGGCATTGCCGATGACGCTGATGAGGAGGCCGGCGAGAACTATGCGGACCTCTTTATCGACAAGCCCAACTACTCGATCATGGAGACGAAAGACTTCTTGCCGCAGTTCGCGTTCAAGGAGCCGCTCGCCGCCCCCGGCGTGCAGTGCCGCTACTGCAACGTCGGCTACATCTTGGCGGGCCTCGCGATCGAGAAGGTCACCGGCCGTGCCTACCGCCAGCACGTTTTCGATGAGGTGATGACCCGAGCTGGCATGCTCGACTCCGGTTTCTATGACCGACGGGATGCCGCGCCTCGCGTCGCAGAAGGCTGGGACCTCGTCGACGGCACCTGGGTCGAGAACATCTACAGCTACCCGCCGATCGGGAGCCCGGCGGACGGTGCTCAGGTCACCGCGGCCGATCTCGTGCGCTTCATCCAAGCGGTACGCGGCGGCGAGCTACTCAACGCGGAGTACACGGAGGAGTTCTTCACACCACAGGTCGAGCACGACGAGGAGACCTGGTACGGCTTCGGCCTCGAATTCGACATGAACGAGGATGGCACGGTGCGTTCGTACTTCAAGGACGGCATCAACACCGGGGCATCCGCAATTATCAGGCACTACCTCGAGGACGGGCTCGACGTCGCCGTGCTGTCCAACTCGGAGGAGGGGGCCTGGCCGGTGATTCGAGAGATCGACGAGCGGCTCGGGGGCTGATTCACGTTAAGCCTCCCGCGTCAACCGCTCGACGAGCTCTCGATACCGGGCAGCGGTCCGCTCGACGATCTCGCGCGGGAGACGCGGCGGCCTTCCGGTGCGATCCCAGTTGGCGGCTAGCCAGTCGCGCACGATCTGCTTGTCGAAGCTCGCGGTGCGGTCCCCCGACTCGTATGCCGCGGCATCCCAGTACCGGCTGCTGTCCGAGGTGAGCACCTCGTCGGCGAGGGTAAGTTCACCGGTGGCGGGGTCGGTGCCGAACTCGAACTTGGTGTCGGCAAGGATCACCCCGCGCGATTCTGCGATAGCGGATGCCCGTGCGAACACCTGAAGGGAGGCATCCCGTAGCCCCGCCGCCGTTGCCGCCCCGGCCAGCTCAACGGTGCGCTCAAAACTGATGTTCTCGTCGTGTTCGCCGAGCGGTGCCTTCCACGCGGGCGTGTAGATCGGCTCCGGCAATCGGTCGCCGTCGTGCAGTCCGGCCGGCAACGCGACCCCGCAGACACTCTGCGTTGTTTGGTACTCGAGCCAGCCGCTGCCGGCAAGGTAGCCGCGCACGACGCACTCGATGGGGTGCATGTCGAGGCGGCGAACGAGCATGGCGCGGTCAGCGACCTCGGCGGGGATGCCCGTGGATGACCGCTCGACCGCCGGTGCGACGAGATGGT
>JBBQLW010000165.1:0-3577 GCA_038328315.1 Actinomycetales bacterium | reverse complement strand
GCTCGAGTCGGCGCTGAACCGGCCCGAGGCCTTGGTCGTGCATCTCGGCATGAGCGGGCAGGTGCTGCTGCGCGAGCCCACTGTCGAGGACGCGCTGACGCGCGTTCGGCTCGACCTGGAGCATCCGGAGCACGGCGCGGTCCGACTCAACTTCGTTGACCAGCGCATCTTCGGCTCGATGGCGCTCGATGCTCTCGTGCCAACCCTCGATCAGCCGAGCGAGTTAGTGCCGACGCAGGTCAGTCACATCGCCCGTGATCCGCTCGATGTGCACTTCGATGATGGGCTATTCATTGCGAGGCTGGCGGCCAAGAAGACCACGATCAAGCGGGCGCTGCTCGATCAGACGCTCATCAGCGGAATCGGCAACATCTATGCGGACGAGGCGCTGTGGGCAGCGCGCATCCACTACGACCAGCCGACGGCGTCCCTGTCGCGGCCGCGCGTGCGCACACTGCTCGCCGAAGTGCGTTCGGTGCTCACGAAGGCGCTCGCCGAGGGTGGTACGAGCTTCGACAGTCAGTACCTCAACGTCAACGGGCAGTCCGGGTATTTCTCACACTCCCTCAACGCCTACGGCCAGCAAGGTAAGCCGTGCGCACGCTGCGGCCGCCCGATGGTGCGTGAGCAGTTCATGAACCGCGGCTCGCACTTCTGCCCGCGTTGTCAGCGGTTGCGTCTGCGCTGAGGCCCCCGGCCAGCTGGCACCCCCACCCACCGCCGCCGCCGCCCACCGCCGCCGCCCGCCCGACCACCGCCGCCTGCCCCCCGCCCGCCGCCGCCCGCCCCCCGCCCGCCGCCGCCCGCCCCCCACCCCACGCCAGTTGTCACAAATGGTCGTTGAGCGGCCGCTGAAGCAGCCACTTGTGACATCTCGCGCGGCCTGCGGGGTATCGCTGGGTTCCGCCGGGCTCGGTTGGGCTACCAGATATGCAGCCTGTCCGCGCTAGGCGGGCAGTGTCACGGTGAAGACCGCTCCGCCCGTCGCTGTAGCGTTCGCCACCGAGAGTGTGCCCCCTAGCCGCTCAACCAGCCGGGCTGCGATCGACAGGCCAAGCCCGGTGCCAACCGGGCGGATGTCGCGGTAGCGCGCCCGCAGCAGCCCGCGTTCGAAGGCGACCGGAAGGTCGTCGTCTGCGAGGCCTGGGCCGCCGTCCTGCACGCGCACGATTGCGCCAGCGCTCGAGAACTCGGTGGCCAGCGCAACAGTCGAGCCAGCGGGCGAGACGCGAAGCGCGTTCTCGATGAGCCCGTCGATCACTTGCCGCAGCCGGTGGGCATCTGTCACCGCGGACGCCGTGCCGCTCGCCGACACCGTGACGTTGATCGTCGAGGCCCGGCCGGCCCACGCCGCAGCCGCCTCGTCCAGCACCGCCCCGAGATCGACCGGGGCCCGAGTGACGCCGAAGTCGTCGGCTTCGAGTCGCGCAAGTTCGAGCAAGTCGGCCACGAAGCCGTCGAGGCGCTCTGTCTCAGTGACAAGGGTTCGGCCGATCCGGCGCATCTCACTCGGCTCGATCAGCCCGTCGGCCAGCGCCTCTCCGTAGCCGCGGACAGCCGTCAGCGGGGTGCGAAGTTCGTGTGAAATCGACAACAGGAACTCTCGCTGGCGCAGTTCTGAGGAAGCAAGGGCGGCATCGAGCGCCGACAGGGCGGCAGCCAGATCCGCGATCTCGCTGGTCGGTGTACGGGGCATCGCAACGCCTCGCTCACCCGAGGCCATCCTCCGCGCGGCTGCGGCAGTGTCGGTGAGTGGGCGCGACAGTAGGCGGGCGAGCACCGTGCCCCCGACGACCGCGACGAGCAGTCCGAGGGCGAGCGCGACGAGGATGCGAGCCGTCACGGGTGCAACGGCACGGTCAACCGTCGACAGTGGCAGGGCGAGCACCACGGCTGTGCCATCCTGCCCCGGCCGCGCCTCAACCAACACAAGTCCAGTGTCGCCAAGTCTGGTCGTCGAGACGGCCGCGCCACCCGCGAGTCGGGTCAGCATCAGCCGATCGACATATTGGGCTGCAGCGCCGTTCGCCGCACCATCCGTTACAAGGGCGACCTCGGTACCACCGAGCGCGAGGCTCGCTTTGTCGGCAAGCTCGGCCGCACTGGCGAGCCGGGGGAGGGTCGCGAGGATGTCTGCTTGCGCCGAGAGCTGAGCGCGCGCCTGATCCCTCGTCGACGAGCGCACGAACTGCAACGAGAGCAGCCCGGTGATGACGACCGCGATCACCGCAACTGCGACCGTGACGAGCGTCACCCGCGCGCGAAGTGATCTCACGAGAACGAGTACCCGATGCCGCGCACAGTGCGGATGGGGTTCGGTTCCCCTAGTTTGGCTCGAAGCTGAGCGATGTGTACGTCAACGGTTCGACCGAGACCATAATCGGCCTGCCCCCAGACGCTCGACAGCAACTGTTCGCGCGAGAACACCTGCCCTTGCGCTGACATCAGCTTGGCGAGGAGGTCGAATTCCGTGGTCGTGAGACTCACCTCAGCTCCGCCGAAGTGCACTCGCCGCTGGCCGGAATCGAGCGTGAGGCCGGCAACAGTGAGAGGGGCGGATGCGGCGGGTCCAGCTTGGCGACGGAGCATCCCCTTGATGCGCGCCACAAGTTCGCGCGGAGAAAACGGTTTGGTGAGGTAGTCGTCTGCGCCAAGCTCGAGCCCGATCACGCGATCGACTTCTTCGTCGCGCGCGGTCACGAAAATGATGGGTGTCCAGTCTCCGGTCTCCCGCAGGGCCCGACAGATCTCGATGCCGTCCATGCCCGGCAGGCCGACATCGAGAACCACGGCGACCGGTCGAAGTGAGCGGATGCTGCGAAGCCCGGCGATCCCGTCGCGCTCCACGTGCACCCCGAACCCCGCCTGGCTCAGGTAGAGGCGCTCAACGTCTGCGATCGACGGCTCGTCTTCTACGACGACAACCAGACCGCGGTCTTCACTCATGGCTCCATTCAAGTGCACGCCGGTTTCCCGCGTGCGGGAGTTCTCTTGCGCTTTACATTTCCCGAACACTGTCATGACCGTGCCCGAATTGGCGTGTTCGAGGGTTGGAGCACCAACCGAAAGGATTCACCGTGAGACTTCATCTCATAGCAGCCACCGTTGTGACTGCCGCACTGCTCTCAACCGGGACGATTGCAGCATCCGCTGCGACCACCGCTCCGACCACCGCTCCGACCTCATCCCCGGTCGCGGGCGGTTGCCAATTTGGGCAGCGACTCGAGGCGGCCTGGAGGTTCCTCCCGGCCGAACTGCGCACCGATCTGCGAACTCTCAAGGAACTTCCGGCCGGCGCAGAGCGAGCCGAGGAAGCGCGCGGGATTCGGGATCGCGCGCTCGCGGGCGACTATGGACCTCGAGCGCAGAGCCGTGCGGCGCAGGCGCAGGAGCGCCGCATCCGCGTTGTTGCCGGCTTCCCGGCCGAGCTGCAGGCGGACCTCGACGAACTGAAGGCCTCGGCACCGGGCGAGCGCCAAGAGCTCGCCAAGGAGATCGCGGACACGTCGCTCGCCGGAGGATACGGCGCGAAGGCACAGTACTTTGCCGAGCGCGTTCAGTCGAGCGACGCCTGGCA